>CAZDUZ010000001.1:0-170 GCA_964508755.1 uncultured Candidatus Saccharibacteria bacterium
CTAAGGCTCGAAAGCGTGGGTAGCAAAACGGATTAGATACCCGTGTAGTCCACGCCGTAAACTATGGATACTGGGTGTTCGGTCTAACTAGGCTTTTTCTTCGGAATTGGCCCAGAAAGGTTGAGTGCCGAAGCTAACGCGTTAAGTATCCCGCCTGGGGAGTACGGCCG
>CAZDUZ010000001.1:297-83597 GCA_964508755.1 uncultured Candidatus Saccharibacteria bacterium
CGTGTCGTGAGATGTAGGGTTAAGTCCCGAAACGAGCGCAACCCTTATCCCGTGTTATAAGTGTCTCGGTGATACTGCCTCGGTAAAACGAGGAGGAAGGTGGGGATGAAGTCTGGTCCGCATGGTCCTTATGTCCTGGGCGACACACGCGCTACAATGGTTGATACAACGGGTTGCCAAGCCGCAAGGTGGAGCTAATCCCATCAAAGTCAACCTCAGTTCAGATTGGGGTCTGAAACTCGACCCCATGAAGTTGGAATCGCTAGTAATCGCAGATCAGCCATGCTGCGGTGAATACGTTCTCGCCTCTTGCACACACCGCCCGTCACGTCATGAAAGCCGGGGGTACCCGAAGGTATCATGTCTCACTTCGGTGGGAGTAGGTGCCGAAGGTAAACTTGGTGATTGGGATGAAGTCGAAACAAGGTAACCGTAGGGGAATCTGCGGTTGAATTACCTCCTTTCTAAGGAGTTAATCGCTTTACGTTATCGTTACTACCACTTTTTGGAGTTCAATGATTGCTCTTTCAGAAATGAAGTGTGAATTGCCCGGCATTACTAAACAGGATTATCGCAGGGGTTGAGAGTTCTTACAGGGTCTGATTAAACGCACTGGCAACTATATGACGGGCGCGTAGCTCAGTTGGCTAGAGCGCAGTCCTGATAAGACTGAGGTCCCTGGTTCGATCCCAGGTGCGCCCACCATTATGTGTTCGAATTGGTTAAGGGGCTGTAGTTCACCTGGCTAGAACACTTCATTTGCAATGAAGAGGTAGGTGGTTCGAGTCCACCCAGCTCCAAAGTTCTTTTTTAGCATCAACGATAGCTGAACGTATGATGGATAAATGATATCGATTAGAGGAATTTTAGATTCTTCTGTCGGTAGAGTTGATGTCTACGTTCGGTAGTGTTGGAGATTATGTTTGTGGAGATGGGGCTTTCTGGATTGTCGGTGCCTTTGGTAACGACGATGGCAGAACTCGGGGCGGTTCGATTCCGTCCGGCTCCACCATGAACCAATACGATTCCGGCGTTGGCGGGTAGGCCAAAGTTCATTTATGCGTCGGAACTTACGTGTTGGAGTGTTGCACATTTACAACTGAACAGAACACACAAGTCATAAAAAGCGTGAAAAGGGCGTATGGTGGATGCCTTGGCGCAAAATGCCGATGAAGGACGTGGAAGTCTGCGTAAAGCCTCGGGAAGCTGACAAACAAGCGTTATTACCCGTGGATGTCCGAATGGGGAAACCTGTCTGGATTCATCTCCAGTCATCCATCCGTGAATACATAGCGGATGAGAAGGGCACTCAGAGAAGTGAAACCTCTTAGTATCTGAAGGAAAAGAAAACAGCGCGCAGTTTACTGCGCAACATTCCCTTAGTAGTGGCGAACGAAAGGGGAAGAGCCTAAACCTGGTTCGTGTAAGGAGGATCGGATCTCGGATTCGCGTTGCGATGAAGAGTGAAGAGAATCCGTAAGTTGTAGCTCGTGCGGATCAGGTGTTGTAAGGATGAGCGGTCTACGCTACAAGGTAGACAAGAGTATTGTGCGTGTGTAGCAGAACTTTCTGGAAAGGAAGGCCGGAGCGCGTGATAGCCGCGTATGCGAAACACTCGTACCCTCTGCTCATTTCTTGAGTACTGCGGATCACGTGAAATTCTGCAGGAAGTTACCGGGACCATCCGGTAAGGCTAAATACATTTTGCGACCGATAGTGGACAAGTTCCGTGAGGGAAAGGTGAAAAACACCCCAGGAAGGGGAGTGAAATAGATCTGAAACCATATGCTTACAAACAGTCAGAGCCGCGGCTTGCCGCGGTGATGGCGTGCCTATTGAAGAATGAGCCAGCGAGTTACTATGTGCTGCAAGGTTAAGGGCGCTGAGCGTCCGGAGCCGAAGCGAAAGCGAGTTCGAACAGAGCGATTTGAGTAGCGCATAGTAGACCCGAAGCTAGGTGATCTATCCATGGCCAGGTTGAAGTTCCGAGAAATCGGGATGGAGGACCGAACTCATCAACGCTGCAAAGTTGTGAGATGAGCTGTGGATAGCGGTAATATGCCAAACGAACCTAGTGATAGCTGGTTCTCCCCGAAATAGCTTTAGGGCTAGCCTAAAAGTTTTAACACTGGGGGTAGAGCACTGATCAGACTTGAGGGTCCGAAAGGATACCTCGTCTAGTCAAACTCCGAATACCAGTGTGTACACTTTTGGAGTCAGAACTAGGGAGCTAAGTTCCTATGTTCGAACAGGGAAACAGCCCGGACCAACAGTTAAGGTCCCTAAATACAACCTAAGTGGGAAAAGAAGTGAGATTTCTCCGACAGCTAGGAGGTTGGCTCAGAGGCAGCCATCCTTTAAAGAGTGCGTAACAGCTCACTAGTCAAGAGATGTCGCGCTGAAAATCTAACGGGGCTCAAGGTTGTTACCGAAACTATGGATGTGGATGTCCTTCGGGATGTCTGCGTGGTAGGGGAGCGTTCCATACATGCCTGGCGGATAGCCAGGATACCGCTGTGAAGGTGGCCCGTAAGGAGCTGCTGGAGCGTATGGAAGTGAGAATGCTGGCATGAGTAGCGCAATTCGGACGAAAACTCCGAACACCGAAAATCTAAGGGTTCCATGGCGATGTCAGTCAGCCATGGGTTAGTCGGTCCTAAGCCGAGGCCGAAAGGCGTAGGCGATGGACAACAGGTCAACATTCCTGTACTACCTAGATCGAGCGATGGGGTGACGAGTTGGGGATAGTGCGAGCCTTGATAGGTCAAGGTGTAAGCAATAAGCAAGTGTCTCTTGGCAAATCCGGAGATGCGTGCCCCGCCAATTTATAGTATGAACACTATATGTACAGTTACTTATAGTTAGATTCGTACTATGGGTTGGTGGGGCGGATGCGAGTTGTGATGCAAAGCTGAACCTTCGGGGGAAGCGATTCGCAGGACTCCGACTCCAGGAAAAACCTCTAAGCATTATGTTTTGCCGACTTGTCGGCAAGATATGAAATTGATCCGGGTAACCGTACCGCAAACCGACACTGGTGGATTGGTTGAGTATACCAAGGTGTACGAGTGAAACCTTGTTAAGGAATTCGGCAAATTGACCCTGTAACTTAGGGATAAAGGGGGCCATACAGCACGATCTTGTATTGCTGCTGATTATGGTCGCAGGGAAATGGAATGAGCAACTAGTTACCAAAACTACAGGTGCCTGCTAACTCGAAAGAGGATGTATAGGTGCTGACGCCTGCCCAATGCTGGAAGGTTAAGGAAGCGGGTTACCGGTTTACCGGGAAGCCTGCGACTGAAGCCCTAGTGAATGGCGGCTGTAACTATAACGGTCCTAAGGTAGCGAAATCCCTCGTCACTTAATTAGTGACCTGCACGAAAGGCGTAACGACTTACACACTGTCTTGACAAGGTGCCCGGCGAAATTGAAATGGCTGTGAAGATGCGGCCTACCCATACCAGGACAAAAAGACCCCGTGGAGCTTTACTGCAACTTCGTGTTGAAACATATTGCTGTCTGTAGAGCATAGGAGGGAGACTTCGAAGCCGCGGCGCTAGCCGTGGTGGAGTCGCCAGTGTAATACCTCCCTTTCAGTTTTGTGTTTCTAACCGTGTGCCGTTATCCGGCACTGAGACAGCGCGTGGTAGGCAGTTTGACTGGGGCGGTTGCTTGCGAAAGTGTAACGCAAGCGCACAAAGGTCTCCTCAATCCGGATGGAAATCGGATGGAGAGTGCATTGGCATAAGGAGGCTTTACTGTAAGAGGGACACCTCGAGCAGTTGGGAAACCAGGTCAAAGTGACCCTATGGTTGATCATGGGATCGCCATTGTTTAACGAAGATAAGTTACCCCGGGGATAACAGGCTAGTCGCACCCGATAGTTCATATTGACGGTGCGGTTCGGCACCTCGATGTCGGCTCGTCGCATCCTGGGGGTGGATAAGCCCCCAAGGGTTGGACTGTTCGCCCATTAAAGCGGCACGTGAGCTGGGTTCAGACCGGCGTAAGCCAGGTCGGTCTCTATCCGGTATGGGTGTTGGATATCTGCGGGAATTTGCCCCTAGTACGAAAGGATCGGGGCGAGCTAACCTCTAGTGCGCCAGTTGTTCCACCAGGAGCATAGCTGGGTAGCTACGTTGGTAAGGGATAAGCGCTGAAAGCATATAAGCACGAAGCCCGACCCTAGATGAGGTATCCTTCCTTCGCTTCGGCGAAGGGTGAGATCCGTCGAAGATTACGACGTTGATAGGCTTCAGGTGTACGCACAGTAATGTGTTTAGCTGAGAAGTACTAATAGATCGAAAGCTTTTTATGATTTTGTGATGTTCTGTTCGGTTGTAAGTGTTAAACAGATTGCCCTCATAATATTGAACAAAATATGTGGGTTATGGATAACGCTGATAAAGAAAGAGAAGTTGCTCTTTTAACAACTGAAAGCTATTTGTTTGGAACAAGTGATGTTCTACCTACGGTGGACTAAGCTCGAATGTGGATAGATAACGAAGTTAGGTGCGGATGTGAAGGGTATAGTGCACTAGGTAATTGTTGTTTATGTGATTGTAAAGACTATGACCGAGCCGTGGGAAGAATGGAATTTGTAGGCATGCTGGTAAGTAGATGTATAATTAGGCCTTTTGCGGGGTATCACATTGATGATGCACAGATACCTGAAGCGCTTCGCTTCTGGCCATCAAGTGTATTTAAACGAATTGATGCGAGAATATTTCGTACGGTATATTGTGTACCAGACACAACAGCAGTTGATAGAGATGATTTAGTCAGGTATCTACAGCAAATTTTTTTATCCGAGACTCGATATAATTAAGCAATTGTTCATTTCAAATTAAATAGCAATTTCTCTGTCGCTAGACCCGAGATTCACATTCTTAAGAAAAGTGAACTTCAGGCCTGGCGGCCGTAGAGGAGTGGTCCCACCTGATCCCATCCCGAACTCAGAAGTGAAACGCTCCCTCGCCGAAGATACTTAGACTGAAGAGTCCTGGGACAATAGGTCGCCGCCGGGATTTGAAAATTGAATGGTTCTTGATGAAATATTTAGTCATCGGTATAGCCACTCATCAATCAAATCGTATTGCGTCGCGTTTTTCTTGAATAGTTGAATGGTGCTGATTTCCGTTGTATAATGGCGCCACAACTGTTCTTATTGTTCATTATTTGATAAAGGTCACAAAACAAGGAAAGGTGGTACTTTTTAGATGTCGGCAAAACAAATTTCAGATGAAACATCAAAAGAGTCTGTTGAAAACGCCTCTCTCGTAGAGGAACTTCGCCGTTACCTTGATAATAGTGACCACGCCCCTCGATCTATTTCTGCAGGTGATATTATTGAAGGCACTGTTGCCGACGTTCGTCCCGGTGTTATTTTGGTAGATGTTGGTTACAAATCAGAAGGTATTATTGCTGGTAGAGAGCTAAAGACTGAATCTGGTGAAGAAAATCAGGTTAAAGTTGGAGACAGAATTCTTGTATATGTCGTGACGACAGAAGACGAAGAGGGTCAGTTAGTTCTTTCACTTCGACGAACTCAGCTTGCCAAACACTGGCTCAATCTCGAACAGGCGAAAGCTGATAACGATGTTGTTGATGCCACGGTTGTTGAATCAAATAATGGAGGAGTTATTTGTGAACTCGGTGAAGGTATCCGTGGATTCATCCCGACCTCTCAACTTGATGCTTCGAGAGTGTATTCGGACGGTAAACGTGTTATCGGACATGATATTTCAAAACAAGTACAAGAAAGGCTTTCTTCACTTATCGGTAACCAGATAAAGACTCGAATTATCGAGCTTGATCGAGAAAAAAACCGGATCATTTTGTCCGAAAAGATGGTGACACAAGAGCGAGATCTTCAACAAAGAGAGAAGACCTTACGACGTATCAAAGAAGGGGATGTTGTTGAAGGTACGGTTAGTGGAATAACTCCTTATGGAGTATTTGTAAATGCAGATGGTTTGGAAGGTCTTGTTCACCTCTCTGAACTTTCATGGGATAAAGTACTTGATACTGGTGAACTTTTTAAAGTTGCCGATAAAGTAAAAGTCCAGGTAATCGGAATCACTGATGGTGGTAAGAGAGTTGCATACAGCATTAAACGTCTCCAAAAGGATCCGTGGGCTGATGCAATTGCGAAATTCCAGATCGGTGATGTTGTCGAAGGTGTTGTACAAAAAGTAGTAAATTATGGAGCTTTTGTAAGAATCGGGGATGGTTTGAACGGTCTTGTTCACATCTCTGAAATGTCGAATAAACTTGTTAAAGATCCTCGAGACATTGTCAAAGAGGGCGATCCGGTACGGGTGAAGATTCTATCTGTATCAAAGACTGAGCGTCATCTTGGATTGAGTTTGAAGAGGGTCTAGGGTATAATTTCCTTGATGAGAAACCCGTTTTTTGCGCTGACAAAGAATGCCCGCAGCGCTTTCCAGCTATCTACTGTTGTTGCGAAACGTCTGGGGGCACGAGAGATTGAACCTCTCCATCTGTTTGTTTCCCTTCTTCTTGTTAAGGAAGGTATTGCATCGCGTATGTTCCGTGCTTTAAACGTGGATATTGATCAAACTGTTTCAGGTTTTACCGGTGGAATGATAATTTCCAAAGTAGATAAGCGTTCGCGGGATATTACCTTCGAAATATCAGACTCAATTAGAGATGTAATTAACAGAGCTTTCAACATTGCTCTTGAGAATAAACATGTCTATGTGGGTACAGAGCACCTGCTTGTGGCGGTACTAGAAGATCCCAATCAATCGTTTGTGAAAGAGTTGATAGCTTCAGGTATTAAAATCGATGAAATTAAGAGAAATATTTTTCATTTTGCAACATATCCCCCGGGTGTGCTTTCGAAACCGGAAAAGGATTCAACTGAAAAATCCCCTTCAGTCCTTGATATGATGGGAGTAGATTTGACAGAGATGGCTGAAAAAGGACTTTTGGACCCTCTCGTCGGTAGAGAAAAAGAGCTTTCACAGATGATTACTATATTATCCCGACGGAGGAAAAATAATCCAATTGTGGTAGGTGAGGCGGGAGTCGGTAAAACAGCACTTGTTGAGGGGTTGGCTCAAAGAATCGTTAGCGGAGAGGTACCGGATACACTTAAAGGGAAACGGATAATCTCTCTCGATGTGGCAGCGGTCGTTGCTGGAAGCAAGATGCGCGGTGACATGGAGGAGAAAATGATGGCTGTTATTAATGAGATTTCGTCTTCTTCGAAATATATTTTGTTTATTGACGAGATTCATACCATTCTCGGTATGGGTGCTGCTGGTGGGGGCGGTTTAGACTTGGCGGGCATTCTTAAACCTGCACTGGTCCATGGGGGATTTAAATGTGTTGGTGCTACAACACTTGTTGATTATAACCGCTTTTTTGATGAAGATCCTGCTCTTAGCAGACGTTTTCAGCAAGTTCTTGTGGAGGAAGCGTCTGTCGACGACACGATTCATATTCTCAAGCAAGTAAAACCTCTATTAGAGGCTCATCACAACGTGGTTATTACTCAAGAAGCTATTGATTCTGCGGCTTTCCTGAGCGATCAATATATTAGTGACCGATATCTGCCTGATAAAGCGATTGACTTACTCGACGAAGCGTGTGCGGTGCGAAGAATTGAAGTTGAAGGCAAATCTGAGGAATTGAACAAAGCGCTTGCTGATTACCGATCTATTCGAACCGATAAAGAACAAGCACTGAAAGAAGGCAGTATTGAACAGGCAGTAGAGTTGCGAAGGCAAGAGATAGAGCAAAAAACAATAGTTTCAGTTCTCCGTAAAAAGCAAGGAAAAGAAAAAAGATCTCGCAAGTATTGGGTAGATGCCTACTTAGTTCGAGAGCTGGTTTCAAGGTGGACGGGGATACCATTAAGTACTATTAGTGAAACCGAGTCGTCTGAGTTAATAAAACTTGATGAAAGTCTCGGAAAGTACGTAATAGGGCAAAATGAGGCCGTATGCAAAGTTGCTGACGCAATAAAACGCGCGAGAACGGGTGTAACAAGCGGTGAGCGTCCGTGGGCATCCTTTTTGTTTTTGGGGCCTACCGGGGTCGGTAAAACCGAATTAGCAAAAATCCTCACGAAGGTTCTTTTTGGCGATGAGGATCGTTTGATCCAGATTGATATGAGCGAAATGATGGAAATGCATAGTGTATCGAAACTGATTGGTTCACCGCCCGGATATGTCGGTTACCGGGAAGGTGGGCAATTGACTGAGAGGGTTCGACAGCAACCTCATTCAGTCATTCTCTTTGATGAAATAGAAAAAGCGCATATTGATGTATTGAATATACTTTTGCAAATCCTTGAGTATGGGCATCTTACTGACGGTAAAGGGAGACGGGTAAATTTCAAAAATACCGTTGTTATTCTCACTTCAAATATTGGAGCTGAAGAGATTCGAAGAGATAAAATCCTTGGATTTGATGTTCCTGTAGAGAAAAAAGACCGTACCGACCGTGATATCGAACGTGCTTACGAAGGGATGAAAGAGGTGCTAGAAGGTGAACTGAAGGAAGCTTTACCGCCTGAATTACTTAACCGTCTTGATGATATTGTCATTTTTAGATCGTTAACACGAAAAGATGCACGAAAAATTGTTGATCTACTTCTTGATGAACTCAACGAACGTTTGATCGACAAACGGATCAAAGTAAGTCTTTCTCTTGAGGCGAAAGATTTTATTGTGGAACGCGGGTTTAGCGAAGAATATGGTGCTCGTCCTTTGCGACGCACTATTCAAGAGTTTGTTGAGACTCCCGTTGCATCATACCTGTTGAAATATGGTGGAGGGGTAGTGTCAAAAGGAAAAGTACGTCACACGACTATGAAACTTCTTGAAATTACGAAAAGCAAAGGGGTCGATAAACTAACTGTTTCAAAGGCCTAGCCGTGACTTCAAAAGCAGTTACCAGTCTGTATATCTGTTCATCTTGTGGCTATGAAACACTTGGGTGGGCTGGCAAATGCCCACAATGTGGCGGGTGGGGAACGCTTGTTCAGGCGCAGATCCCTTCAGAAAAATCTAGAAATAATGCTTCCTCTGCAAATAAGGCCGTTCCTGCATCTTTGACCAGTATGTCAGGCTCACTTGCCAAATCTATGAAAAAGGAGCGAACTTCACTGGGTATCGGTGAATTCGATCGGGTACTTGGCGGGGGGATTGTACCTGGGGAGGTGATCCTCTTTACGGGAGAACCTGGAATTGGAAAGTCGACGCTATTGTTGCAAATTGCACTTAAATTTGAGACCCCGGTAGTATATGTAAGTGGTGAGGAATCTTTATCTCAGTTATATGGCAGAGTAGAGCGACTAAGTAGGCTTGCTGATGTCCCGAAAAGGGAAAAAAGTGGCGCGGAGGAAAGCTCCGGTAAAAAAACAGTCGTTACTCCGCATTCAAAATTTCAAGTGACTGACGAGCAAGATATCGACAGGGTGATTGCGGCGATCTATGACACTAAACCATCTTTTGTTGTTGTTGACTCAATCCAAGCGGTGTATACGAGAGACTTACCAGGATTTCCAGGAAGTATCTCGCAGGTTCGCGAATGCGGTGTCCGCCTCACCCAATGCGCAAAAAAATTAGATATACCTATGATTATTGTCGGGCAGGTTACCAAGGAAGGCGCTATTGCTGGTCCCAAAGTGCTTGAACATGTTGTTGACGTTGTTCTTTCTTTCGAAGGAGATGATTCCGGACAGTACCGTATGGTAAGGTGTCTCAAGAACCGTTTTGGTTCTACGGATGAAGTCGGAGTGTTTGAAATGATGGAACGGGGCTTGGTCGAAGTTCTTGATCCGTCCAATGTGTTTACTACTCATAAAGAAGACGTTCCGGGCACGGCACTGTCTGCAGTGTATCGAGGTTCGAGAGTGTTGTTTGTTGAAATTCAGGCACTTACGTCTCCTGCGATGTTTGGAGCTGCACGAAGAGTTGGAAACGGAATAAACAAACAGCGGGTTGAAATGCTTTGTGCTGTCTTAACCCGTCGTGGAGGGATAGATCTATCAAGCGATGATGTGTATGTCAGCGTCCTTGGAGGGCTGAGGATTGATGATCCGGGTGTTGACGCCGCCGTGTGTTCTGCAATTGCTTCTGCAAAAAGAGATAAACCGGTAAAACCAGGCTTTGTGTGGTGCGGTGAAGTAGGGTTGACCGGTGGAGTGAGAAGACCTGCTTTATGGGAGCGTATACAGAAAGCGATAAAAAACGCTGGGTTGTTGACAACTGATTTTTCTGTTGCTGACGGGTTGGGGGTAAGAGATCTTGTAGGTGTTGTTAATAAGAGATAAAACGATCTTTCGTATCATTTCCTTGCCTGTAAGTATTTGTATCATAACCGACATTCTGGGGAGGTGAGTGATCGGCTCGATATGTTTGAAGTAAAAGCTTTTGATCGTTGTACGTGTGTTGTGGATATGTTCTTAGGGGCTTGACAGTGTGGCGACTATGGGGTAGTATTGTCTTGTACCTTACAAATTAAGCAGATTTGTCCCAGGGTCTGGTATTGCGAGAAGCAATGACTGGTCCCTCGGATGAGTCTGTTTGTGCGGGTTTCTTCCAGGGTCTGGTATTGTGAGAAGCAATAACTGGTCCCTCGGAGAAGCCCGTACCGTTTCATTAGTTCCTTGTGTAATGACAATGTCATTCCTCGACCAGTGGGTCTGATGGGCACATTGGTCGGGGTCGGTTGGGGCAGTACCGATCCCGAATTTCTCTTTTTTGTTTTGATTGACATTGACGGTAATTCCTCTATATACTTTATTGACATCCCCATGAGATGCTTATGATTTCATCGTTATGGTTGCCGAGTTTTCAATTTTTCAATGACCTAATATTTCAAATTCATTTTCCGTGAACTACGCAGAGCTCGATTCGAAACCGCTTACCCAGTTAAAGTTGTTAGCAAAAAAGCTAGGAACTGACGAAAGTAAAGGGTCTGATAAAAAGTCCGTTATTAAAACAATTATGGAGTATGTTGCTAAGAAGGAGGGGTATTTGTTTACCGAAGGACTTCTTGAAGTGATGAACGATGGTAGCCATGGTGTTCTTCGTACAGAAGGTGTTTTGCAAGGCGATGGAGATGTGTATGTTTCCGGAACTCAGATTAAGAAGTTCAAGCTCCGCTCTGGAGATATCATTTCGGGTCCTGCCCGTTTACCTAAAGACAACGAAAAATATCGCTCTTTATTAAGAGTTGACTTGGTGTGGGGTGATGATCCTCTTCTTATCGAAAAACGACCACGTTTTGAAAAGTCCACTCCAGTTTTCCCTGATCGACAAATAAAACTTGAAACAAGACCTGAGATATTATCTACAAGAATAATCGACCTTTTGAGTCCTATCGGGTACGGTCAAAGAGGGCTTATTGTCTCACCACCTAAAGCAGGAAAGACAATGCTACTTCTAGAAATTGCCCAAGGTATTGCAGAAAATGCTACAGATGCCGATCTCATGGTTGTGCTAGTAGGTGAGCGACCTGAAGAGGTTACTCATATTCAACGATCAGTAAAGGGAGAGGTATATGCCTCAAACTTTGATGAACGACCAGAAGATAACTGTAAAGTAGCCGAATTGGCACTAGAGAAGGCAAAACGTATGGTAGAAGCTGGAAAACATGTTGTTATTCTTATGGATAGTGTTACGAGACTTGCTCGTGCCTACAATATCACGATGCCTACCTCTGGTAGAACCCTATCAGGTGGATTTGATCCTGTAGCGTTATTTCCTCCAAAAAGATTTTTTGGTGCAGCTCGCAATATTGAGCATGGCGGAAGCCTCACCATTATTGCTACCGCACTTATTGATACAGGTAGCAGAATGGACGATCTTGTCTATGAGGAGTTTAAGGGTACAGGAAACATGGAACTTCATCTTGAGCGACGTTTAGCAGAAAGACGAATTTATCCTGCTATTGATGTGGTCAGATCTGGAACCCGCCGCGAAGAGCTCCTTCTTGAAAAAGAAGTTCTCAATCAATCTTGGCGAGTAAGAAGAATGCTTGAGGCCCTTCCTCAAGAGGAAAGTGCTACGGAAATTCTCGTTGAACGATTGAAAAAGACTAAAAGTAACGAAGATTTCATTGCCACTCTGCACGAGAGTGTGGGGTAAAGGGATGAGGAAATAGTACTGATTTCCGATATACCCATGCTATTGCAATTATAATCCTTTGTTTGTTATTACTGTTGTATTAAAGGCGTAATTTGCGTATCGTCATAGTTTGCCGAGTGGAATCTCGCTGGTAAGTTTGATATAATGACCCCTGGCCTGTACGAACATCATTGTTTATTTACGAGATTATCAAATAGTTACCGCAGGCATAAAAATAGTTTGAGAACTATGAGTAATACGGAAAAAGCATCTTTCCAAAGTTCCCTTCAGTTTTTCAAGGATTTCTTTTCATATAGCTACATGCGAACAAGGCAGGTTGCTATTGTTGTATGGATTGCTTCTGAAATGGCAATTGCGGGCCTGGATTCGATGAAGCGTACCATTATGCGCTATGCCTTTTGGGGTAGAGGAAATTGGTACCGTTTTGCCGTTGTCGGTGCAATTGGTATGTCTGTAGTAATATTACCGTTCTCTCTTGCTCGTAAACCGGTTACTCAGCAAATCCTCGCTGAGGAATCTCCCGTGCAACCTTCTGCTAAAGTCGACTTACTCGTTCAAAGAGGATCATCGCAAACGTTAATTCCAAAAGGACGTAAAATCGACACTCAAATTTATACGGTGCAGGCAGGTGATACATTAGGAGGAATAGCGGAAAAGAACGATATTACTGTGCAAACATTGTTATGGGCGAATGGAATGGCAGAGTACGACTTTATCCGTCCTGGTCAAGAACTTCGCATTCCTCGTGGGGACGGAGTTCTTCATACGGTAGCTGAGGGTGATACCCTATCATCGATTGCAGGTAAATACAGTGCTGCAGAGCAGGCAATCGTCGATAATAACTATGATCTTGAACCTCCAAACTTTACGTTAACAATAGGTCAGGTGTTGTTTGTACCAGAGGGTACGATGCCGGCTCCTGTAGCTCCCGTTATTGCCGCCGCACCTTCCAGACCGACCTACGTCTATACACCTCCACCTTCTGCAGCTCCTACTGCTGGAAGATTTGCAGGTTGGCCTGTGGGTGGGTCAGGTGGAATTGTGACTCAATGTCCTAGTCGATGGCACATGGCAATTGATATTGCCGATTCTTCTTATCCTCCGCTACTTGCAACCGCTGCAGGTACGGTAATTTTTGCAGGTATGAGTGACCCCTGGGGATATGCTTGGTCGGTTCAAATTGACCATGGAAACGGTTTTACCTCGTGGTATGCACATATGTCTCAGATTGCTGTTGTATCCGGACAATACGTAGGAAAAGGGCAGGCAATCGGTACGATGGGGGCCACAGGGCTTGCCACCGGTGTCCATGTGCACTTTGAGATCCGGCAAGGCGCTTCGTGGGCGGGTAGGGTTAATCCTGCTCCATACATGGAAAACCATGTGTGTGGGTATTGAGATCTAAACTGCGCATTTCCTTTTGGTTATAGAGTTTTTGCCAAAATAGGGTGGATGTTTTGGGGCCTATAATGGTGTAGATCTAATCTAAAGGATTTTTTCATAGGTTGAGGATACAGTACAGTGTATGCGAAGACCTTTGTACAGTTCTAAACTGGTATATCACATCTATAACCGCGGAAACCGGAAAAAGAAGATCTTCTATAGCATACATGATTACGAACGTTTACTAATGCTTGTGGAAAGGTATTCGCATCTTTGTCAGATACACGTTGGGATACTCTGTCTTATGCCCAATCATTTTCATATGGTGGTGTCTCCTCTTGTAGAAGGTGATATCTCGAATTTTATGCAGAGAATAGGAATAGCTTATACGATGTATGTTAATAAAAGGTACGGATTGGTCGGCCATGTATTTCAGGGAAACTATCAAGTAAAAACAATTCCTGGAGTAAGAGATCTAGAGCGTCTTAAGGTATATATTCAAAGGAATCCTGTGAAAGACGGGTTAGTGTCTAGTTGGTATCATTATCGATGGATTCAGTTTAGATCTGACATTCTACAGGCTTTTAAAGATCAGTTAGTCGTTGCTAAAAAGGGCTCTACAGGTTAAAATTTTGCAGATCCAATCTTTCAGAGATCCTTTTGGGCCCGTAGTTCAATTGGCAGAACGCCACATTCGCATTGTGGAGGTTGGCGGTTCGATTCCGCCCGGGTCCATTTCGGCTCTAATTTAGATCTTCAAGGGGTATCCCTTTTTCGTCCCTTTCTTGTTTTGACATACACGTTATTTCTTGGTATTGAGCCGGTTTTCATAGTTCTGTCATAATGTTGTAAGGATTTCTTAATTATTTCCATGTATTGTAGTGATTGGGGGAAGGGGTGATAGAAGGGGAAACCTGTAATCCGGTACCAGAGAGTATTCTTCTATCACCCCGAAATACACTCAAATCCTTACGAACGAAATCCTATAATCTGCCAATAATCTCAAAATAATTTATAAACCACGAAAAGCATTAACCTTGATAGGACAGATCTATATACTCAGGGAGCTCGCTGATCGCCTAATTATTCAAAATACTATATGAACCGAATGGTTAGAACGAAAGTATTCTAATTGATAATAATCGTTTCTTTACCTTAAGTTTATCTTGACATGTATTGTGTGTTTGATTATTCTGAAATGTATCCGTATATTAGAATATTTTTAAATTTGATCTATGCTGCCAATTCCCGACGTGTCTCAGGCTTCGGATAGGAGAATTCCTCTCGTTGACCCTTTGCCAAATACCATATCAAACAGTGCATCCGATAGCACATCGAAAGGTTTATCCAACAGTGCATCTGCGTCTTTCATTTCCCGTTTTTTCAATAGACCTTCTGTTAAGTCGGGAAGATTTGTTGTGAAGCTGTGTTTGCTTTTTTTTCTATTAACCGTTTCTTCCGTTGTATTGTATGTTGCCTTTGGTATTTCCTGGTCAGATCCATATGCTGTAACGGTGTCAAACGTCACGGACCGTTCTGCGACTATTAGCTGGGTTACAAGGGAACCGGTGCGAGGGGTAGTTGCTTATTCAGAATCGCCGAATTTCCTACCTGGTATTTTGACTCGTTTTGGCAAGAATGTGGCTTTTGATGATCGGGATATAATTCATGCGCAAGAACAGACGGTTGCAAAGATAGCTGAGAATGCACAAAACGCAGGATCTGATATCGTTTCCTACGAGGAGATCGCTGAAGATATTACGCTTTCTGAGCTTAGTTCTTTCTATGTCCATCATGTAACCATTAAGAATTTGGATCCTGATAGTACGTATTTTTTTCGAGTTGGAAATGGCAATCGTTTTACTTTCGCGAAGGATGGTTCGTCAGATTTTTCTACAAAAGCTGAATTGGATAACCTATTGGTTCCTAATCCGGCATACGGTTTGGTAAAATTTTGGGGTGATGAGGATAATCCTGTAGATGACGGTATTGCTTACTTACAGCTTTCTGATGGTGTTGAAACATCGGATCTTGCTTCTGCTGTACTAGGTGAGAATGGGTCTTGGTATATCGATGTGAATAGTATTCGTTCTATCAATGGCGATCTTTTTCTATACGATCGAGAGGGTCGGGATATTAGGGAAATTCTTACAATAGAAGCGAGTATTCAAGGTAGATACGAAGTAGAAATCGATCCAGATAATGATGCACCTGCTCCTGTCGTCATTATTCAAGATCCTGAAATGGAAGAAAATCAGCCTAACGTAAAGCAGCTGTCTCCATCAGTTTCTTTTGTGAATAAGAGTTTCTCTTTTCTTCAAGAAGCATTGGCTTTTGACTGTAGTGAAAACCGTGGGTTTCCCTGTTCAAAATGTAAGGGTTGCCATGAAGGATGCAATTATGATGCTTCTGGCAATGTAACTGGGTGTGGATATATGGATTACTGCTCTTCAGGTTGTGAGAGATTGCAAGATCCTCCTGGATGTGAATGTGGCTGTCCATCCGGAACAAAAAGCTGTACCGGAACCGGAATTAAGTGTGAGAATCAAAAGTGTGTTTCTAGCACACCGCCTCCTGCCCAAGAGCCCTCAAACCCAAATCAAGGGAGTTGTATCGGAAGCACTAATGCTCCGCCAGTTGCGAATGGTTTTTGCGGACCTGACAGGTCTGGTTGTTATCGTGATGATGGTTCTGGCGATTCCTCCTGTGCGTGGCGAGCGTGTAATAATGGAAGCTGGGTGAAGTCTAATGATTGTTGTGGAAAGTGTTCAGCCTCAACTTCAGAAAGAGGGTCTGATAATCCATCTGAGGAAAAAACCTGTGAAAGCGAGGGATTATTTACATTCGATGTATCCTCACAATTTTGTGGAAGTCCTCATTTAATTATTCCTATTGGAAATGAAGTATGTTGCTCAACAAAACCGGTAGAAAGATCCAATAATTCTGACGGTGAGTCTGAAGAAGAGTCTGAAGAAGAGTCAGGAGAACCGACGTCCTTCCTTTCCGTGTGTTCTGCAAACCGAAATGAATACAATGATGCAAATTGCAATAATGCCTGTTCTCCTTCACAATGTTTCAAAAAAACGGAAACAAACTATACTTCTGATGGTGGATCAGTGACACGTCATTGTTATATTTGCTTAGAAAACTATTATAATAAATCAAATTGCGACAATGCGTGTGGTGATAATGCTACATGCATCTTTGTTGGTGAAGGTATGTACCGATGTCAAGAAGGTTTGTATGATACAAGAGATTGTAATGGTAAATGCCCTGGATTTTGTAAAGAATATAGTGAAGGTTTTTACTATTGTGAAACGAGCCAAATGGCTTCTGCTGATATTGAAGCAATTCCTGGAGTCCCCGTATCTAATACAGAAAGAGTCTCCTCTTTATACAATCAAAGTAATACTAGCAGTCGCAAATTAATTAACACCATCATTCCACCCGTCATAGCTCAAGAGCCTACAAGTTCTTCTCTCATACTTTCACCCACTGAAGGTTTGTATCTCTTTGATAACAGTGGAGTGTATTGTTCAACAATTCAGACTGTTCAATATTGTTTCGATGTCAGTACGCCTGGTAAAAAAATTCTATATATCGACTCGAATTTGAATAGTGCGTTCGATGGAGAAGATTATGATTTAGGTGAATTTTACGGTGAAATCGAGGTTGAATTGTCTGAGAGTACAAATATTTACAAAGTGAAAAATGGTTACTCCATTCTTGCCTTCAATCTTGCTTCTACAGATCCTGAGCAGATGATGGCTTCTTCTGTACTAAAAAAACTGAATGTAGATCATAACGATGCGTTCTTTTCTATTGCGATGTTTGAGGATGGTAGATGGATTGTTGTAGGTAACAGAGATGGTGAACAGTATGGTGGTAATGATTTCATGATAATTCCTGGAAAAGGATATCTGGTAAAAGCTAAACAATCGCTAGAGTTTGTGATTTCTGGACGAAAGGTTGTTAGCCCTGTTCCGGTAAGCTTGGTTACCGGCTGGAATCTCGTCGCCGTGCATGGGACAGAGAAGGGGTATACCGCATCAAGTCTTATCGATTCAATAGATAGCGTAGAGGGTCTTGACGCAAACAATGTAACGATGTGGGATCTATCAACTTCTCGATATAAAGGATTGCAGAAGGAGAAAGATGCGGGTGGAAATATGGAGGTGTATGGATTTGATTTTCCGCTTGATCCGCTATCTGGATATTTTGTACGAATTGCAAGCGGAAGTGGAGTGTGGGAGCCAGAAGAATGAGAACTACAGCTTTATTTTTCTGAAAAAATACTTATGGATGTAAAGAATGGTTATTTTCAGGATATTGAGTGGTAATTCTAACTGTTAATCTTAAATTAATCGGTAATTTTTGCTGTGAATAGTCTTGGGCAGGATGTTCCAACTTCCTTTGTTGAAGGTTCTATAAAGACAAATGATCGCCTGAAGGCATCGTTTTCACGGTCCAATAATCCTTCTCTAAGCGTCAAGCAAAAAATTAAGAAGATCATCGAATCGAGGAGGGTAGGTAAAGCACTCCTTGGTTTTTCTTTATTTATTTTCGTCCTTACGCTCGTCTATTCTTATTGGGTTTACCAGTCATATCCTTGGTCTGAACCGTATGATATCCGGGTTACAAATGTAACCGGTCGTTCTGCGACGATAAGTTGGGTAACGGATGAAGCTGTCTCGGGTGTTGTGTCATATAGCACCTCTGATTCCTTTCTTCCGGGGGTGCTTTCACGTTTGACAGGCAGTGTTGCTTTTGATGATAGAGACATTCAGAAAGAGTTGGAAAAGAAAGCTAAAGAGGCTGTAAACACGGTTATTTCTGGAAGTGATTCTGCAACTTATGAGTATGATGTGACTTCCCAAATGACTCTTAAAGATACCGGGGCCTTTTATGTTCATCATGTGACAATCAGCAATTTAGAACCTGATACGTCGTATTATTTCCAGGTGGGTAATGGGCTACGTTTTATCAGTCCTTCTGAAGATATTGTGGACTACACTGTGGGAAAGGGTAATTCCTTCAATACCTTTGAAGATTTGGATTCTATTCAGACACCAAGCCCGAGTTACGGTGCTGTATTGCAGGAAACTGGGGAGGTCGTTGTTGATGGATTGGTATTTATGGAAATCGAAGGCAAAAATTCATCTCCCGTATCCACAACTCTTAGTGAAAACGGTACGTGGTACATAGATTTATCAAACATCAGAAATAGTACTGGAGATGCATTTGTACGTACGGTCGAAGATAATGATTTCGAGAAGGTTTGGATTGAAGCTGGTCCTTCAGGGCGTGTTTCAACAAGTATCCCAATGACTCTTGACGCACCTGCAGAGGATATCTTTATTCCGTCTGGGGGGAGTCGCAGTGAAGAAGTATATGAATCTTCATTCGTAAGTTTTATTCGAAAGCTTACCCCACCTGTTCAAGCTGCATCTTGCTTGTGTGAATGTGAAGGTAATCAGAGTGACGGCTACAAAAGTCGTTGGTGTGGGAGGACACAGGAGCGCATTGCGAAGCAACAATTTGACGATGGATGCTACTGGATAGATGAAGGTTGTAATGCCGTTGCAACCGATCCAGCAACTTGTAACAAGTATCAAACCTTTCCTGTCAAAGGAGACAGAATTGGAAACACCTGTGAAGGTGGTCAGGATTCTACTTCCACAGCTCCTCCAACTGGAACAACCCCAACTGATACACCAAATGATACTCCTAGTTCTCCTCTGCCACAAGAATCTGCAGACGCCACGAGAGGTTCATGTGGTGGTAGGGCTCATGGATCGTGTGGTCCAAGTTCACTTGCGTGTTTATCCAAAGCACCTCCTGAGGATTGTTTTTGGGCAATTTGTGACGATGGAGCGTGGAAAAGAATTGAACCAAATACTTGCCCTGAGAGTAACGTTGCATCAGATACAGAAGGGAGTGGGGATAGTACAACACCCTCAGGTTCTCAGGCACCTGGTCTTGCTTGTAGAGAGAGGAACAGTAGTTGGGTACTTTGCACGAGTCTTCGAGAAGATGAAAGGAGAATTGTATATCGTGATAGTTTAGGGGCTGGTTCTAATGATTGCTGTGTGAAAATTAATCAACCTGTTGATACGAGCGGAACAACAGATGTCTGTTTTGACCGCTATTATCTTTCCATCTCTTGTGAAAGTGATGAAGCAGACAAAGATAATGTTATTGGACTATCAGATCCAAACAACCCCTCTTCATATAAGTGCTGCGGTTTCAAAGCATCGACTCCAGATGATTTAGAAGAATTAAGAAGATCGGAAGCTGAGAGAGATGAAAGTTTTGCCCAATCGAGGGATGAGCTCTGTCGAAAAGAATTTGATGAAAACACAGTGTCTGAATATAACTCTAGTGCTGATCGAGGAGCGTCTCGGGGTAATATTTTTCCAGCTGATGGTGGTATTGTAACCTGTTTTTTCAAGATTGGTGTTGTCTCACGCCCTCCTGACATGCAAACCTGTGGGGAGCAGGGAGAAGGGTATGTATCTTTTTCGGAAGGAAACCAAACCTGCAGTGAGGTAGTTGACGGTATTCGTGATTTCAAAGGTCAATCTTGTTGTAAAAGTTGCGATAAAGTGAATCCAACACCTCCCGGGTGTACCAGTGTAACCTTAGCTCAAGCTCAAGTTCCTGAAGTAAACCTCATACAACTTTTACAAAATAGTATTTCTTGTTTTTTCAATTTTCACAAAGTCGCTTACTGTGGAGGAAATCCTTGTAATAACCAGTGTGGATGTACCTGTAAAC
The DNA here is from genome assembly GCA_964508755.1 of uncultured Candidatus Saccharibacteria bacterium. GTDB lineage: Bacteria > Patescibacteriota > Dojkabacteria > SC72 > JAFGCJ01 > CAZDUZ01. Next base: position 20,589 of record CAZDUZ010000001.1, read on the forward strand.
GATCAGGTGCTGGAGAATGTGAAACTGACGGTGTAGTTGTAGGACCAGGAGAATTATGTCCAGGAATAAAGCAAAGCAAAATTCCTGAAACGTATACAAAGGAATTTTCATCTTTGTCTCAATCTCTTTCCAGTAAAGTTCAGGCTGAATTTGAAGAAAACACAAATGATAAAGAAAACATACTTCTTATCTCTCCTGAAAACGGCATCTTTTCATTTAATGAAAAAGGAATATATTGCACGATCATAAATGAAGTTCCCTACTGCTTTGAAATTAATGAAACTGGACCGAAGAGGCTCTATATTGATCGGAATGGTGATAATACATTTGACAATGCTGATATTGATCTTGGTTCTCAGGTATTTGAATTAGAGGTTACTCAAGAAGATGAAGTCGATATCTATAACATTGAGCTTGGTTTTAACTTCATGTCTTTTAGAATTGTGGGAGGAACCGGAGAGGATACTCTTGCATCTACGTTTCTAGAAAACCTGAACAGCCAATATGACAATGCATTCTTCTCAATTGCAAAATTTGAGGCAGGACGATGGGTTACGGTTGAATCACGCGGAGGTTCTCAATACGGAAATAATGATTTTCCTATACTACCTGGTCAAGGCTATATCCTGAAAGCTACGAAATCATTCGAGATGGCTGTAACCGGAAAAAGAATAATTAGTTCGGTACCTGTATCTTTGGCACCCGGTTGGAACCTCATCGCCGTGCAGGGGACAGAGAAGGGGTATACCGCATCAAGTCTTATCGATTCAATAGATAGCGTAGAGGGTCTTGACGCAAACAATGTAACGATGTGGGATCTATCAACTTCTCGATATAAAGGATTGCAGAAGGAGAAAGATGCGGGTGGAAATATGGAGGTGTATGGATTTGATTTTCCGCTTGATCCGCTATCTGGATATTTTGTACGAATTGCAAGCGGAAGCGGAACATGGACTCCGGAGTAAGGATAGGGGTGATGAAGAATTGCTTAGAATACGGTTGGGGTACTGTAGTGTACGGTATTTGCGCAAATAGGTATTATCGACTACAATTTCCTTGCTTTTGAGTCTGAAAAGGAGATGTTTTACGTTCTGATATAGGGGCCCGTAGCTCAGCTGGCTAGAGCACCTCAATGGCATTGAGGGGGTCGCGAGTTCAAATCTCGCCGGGTCCAAGGGTATCCAAGAATGTAAAATATTAGTGATGAAAAGCTTTACCTTGATTTTTATAAATTGATTAAAAATACTCGAATGGCAAATGATATTACGAACTATATAGGTGTAGTTGCGGCGCGTGAATTTGCTGATCAGGAGAATCTACGCGTTTTCAAAATGGCTAGAAGAGGAGTAACTAAAGATGACGTTCGTGATTCTATACTTGAATCCTCTGACGAAGAGAAGAGAGACTATGGGATCAGGGAGATTGTTGCCTGCGTTATTTTTACGGTAGACGAGTTCGCTCGGGTTGAGAGGCAACTTCCAACGTATGTAGCAGATATTGATGAATTCTATAAAGTCACTTCTGGCATTCGACCAGAAGGTCACCAACAAATTGCATAGATGTCATTATATTGAAATAGCCAATTCATATTTAGAACTCATGCATATCTGCAACTGATTTCCCTCCATCCACGATGATCGACTGTCCATTGATGTAGGAAGCACCATCGCTTGCGAGAAAACTTACCACACTAGCTATTTCTTCTACTTCACATACTCGTTTCATCGGGTATTGTTTGGAAATGCTGGCATACCATTCCTCTAGTTCTTTATCTGTCCGATTATTTTGAGAATTTGCTATTCGAACGAATCCCGGGCACACAGAATTTGTTCTGATTAAAGGCGCATAATCAAGAGCTAAACTTCTTGTGAGTCCATCTATGGCCGCTTTTGCAACAGAATAGACACAGAAGTTGGGTAGGGAAGCGAAGCTCGCATAGGAGGATATATTAATGATAGCGCCTCCTCCTGACTTTTGCATAAGAGGGATAGCATATTTTGCACATTTGAAGTAGCCTCCGAGGTTTGTGTTTAATGTTTTCTCCCATTCATCTTCTGAAATTGAGGTAACGTTCTTTGCCATACCTGCTCCATAGCGAGCCACGCAATTAACGAGGCAGGTTAGTCCTCCATATGTTTCTTCTGCCTGACTTACTACGGATTGAACGAACGAACTGTCTGTTACATCACCTTGTATGAATAACGCCTTACCTCCATTTTTTTCAATATTTTCCACTGTCCATGCGCCTGCATCGAGCATATCAACAACAACTACAGAATAGCCGTGTTTTGCAAGATCAATTGAAATGGCACCTCCGATTGACGGTCCGCCGTCTTTGTATCCCATAGCACCTCCTGTTACGATTGCTGTCTTATTCACTGCTTGATTAATGAAAAGTTAATACTTCAAGAAGTGTAGAGGAAAGATTTTTTTAAATCAAATGGAGAGTCGGTGTACGTACTTTTGATGATCTTTAAATTGAAACGGAATCAGGTGTGAGATGTGTGGTGTTAAGGGAGAATAGAAATTATCACACAAGTACACCAATCAAAGGCAACGAGGTAGAGCATCAAAAAAATGTTCTTAATATAGCGGACCTGGTCTCCAAATTGGTTAATCGTACCAAATATCACCAAAATCCATCTCAGGAATATCTGCCCAATAGAACATTTCTATGTCATCACATCCATCTCCCCATGTCGTTCCTTCGACGACATGATTTTGCAGGTAAGAATCGCCTTCAAGTGTTGTACAATTATCCGTCTCTGTTTCTTGAGGCCAACCTGCTTCATCGTAACCAACTCCTGGACCGACCCAGAAACACTAACAAATCCCCCTGTCTCTTCTTGACTGACACCAATTACATACCGTATACCATCAGACTTAAAGGCAACACATGTTTTCGGTGGTGAAGACCAACTTGATTCGAGATAAGGCTTGAGATACTCTGAATCGCCGCTTCCTTCGAGAAGTTCTTGCATTGATGCCGCAGTTGACTCTCCTAATGTAGTTGGGAACATCTTATGCTCTGAGTAGAAAGCTGTCATTGCACGTTCCATATTTACCGCAGCAGCTTGCCTTGCAGTGTTTCTTGATTTTCGTGTGGCATATCCAATTCCTGCGATAGAAACGGCGACAAGAACTGCAAGAATTGCCATTACCACCAGTAATTCAACCAGGGTAAATCCCTTACTGTTTCGTAACAACGACATGCATGTAACGCTGACAAATTAGGAAAAGGATGAGTTATTATGACCTCTCGTATACACTTATCCCATTTAATACAATACCTGTTCCAACGTGGATTCGCAATAGCAAAGGAATGAAGAAATCAGCCCTTATTCGTAGCGGGTGAACGTTTACCAGTTTTAGAAATATCCTTTGAAGTGTATAATATGGGCCACTAATAAATTGTTTGCGAAATTTCAAAATGACGGTAAATGATGAACAGAGTGAGTTTCGAATTGCTTCTGAAAACGAAGCTCTCCGTAAACTACAGGATTGGATGAGTAGATGTGATAAAAACGAAGGGCCCTCGGTATGTTTTGAAGTTGGTCGTGCCGTGGGTGAGTCGATTGTATCGTTAGGTGAATTTAGAATCGAAGGAGATCTGTCTGAACCGTGGTGGACTGCACGAAGTTATTTACAAACTATCGAAAATGATATTGTGCCTTCTCTTCTTCATAACGAAGCAGATCTGATGCTTCATAGGCAGTTTGTTGAAGGTGTTTTGGCGGTCTTTTCTGAAAATGGCGTACCTCAAAGGGTAACGGTGGCTGAGCGGAGAAGAGTGGAACAACCTGTTGATACCCGATGGGTACATACCCAGGCTATGCAATACCGAATCGTTCAAGCTCGCGGGTTTGCAACTGCTCCTACTGTTGAATATGGTGTGGCGGGTGGATATATTCCAGAATTGTTAGAATTACTAGGGAGTTTTAAGCGTAATCCAGGGATTTCTCGCGAAAGTATTGATACCGTTCGAGAACAACTTGCGCTTGCAAGGGAATACGGACAGAAAGCGCTTCTTGATGATCGGAACGTTGTTTCCTTCTCCCGGGGAATCGTTGGAGCAGTACACGCATTAAATGTGCGGAAGTTTGGTTATGTTGCAGCTAATATCTAAGCCTTTTGTTTATGAGTCCTTTAGTTCCAGGAAACATTCGAGATACTGATTTGTGGGTATATGCTTCTTCAAACGCTCCTGATGAGGAACCTATAGAAAAGCGTGCAGAAGAGGCCGGACTATCATTAACGGAGGCTCTGTTTGTTTTAGGAGAAAGATCATTTTCTGATGGTTTTCTATTAGAGGAGAGTAAAAGACGTATGGAATGTTGGGAAATTGAATGGCGGGATATCACCCTTAATGATGCCTATATCCGAGGACTTATGGTTGATGGAATTGAAAGAGGGGTATTAAGAGTATATCCTGACATGCGGTACTACTATGATAGCTCTGAGTGGGTGTCGGCGGTCAGTGCTACCTTTGAAAAACTACGAAACGAGTTTATAAGTTCTCCATACTTCTTTGCCTCACGATTAGGACAAGGACTAGGGAGGTCATTGTTTCAAAAAGGTCGATTAACTCAGAGCGAGGAATCAGAAAGAGCTGTTCACATGATGCAAGTAGAACAGTACTTGTGTATGTACTATCGGTTGTTAGAGTATGTCGTGGGAGATGACGATTTGGAGGAAATGTTTGTCTTTGGCTTTTGGACGGAGATTGATGAACTGCTAGCGTTAAGTTCCGGATGTCATGCCCAGGAATAACCGATTTTTCTTTGCCTGTTTATTGAACATTTTTTCCGACAGGGACATTGGCACGTGCGTGCTGCTCAATGTCCCCGTCGGGTGGGGGATCAGACGGAGTAATCTTTATCCAAGATTTGGATGAAGGTATATCCGACGAACATGAGTGTGAGTATCCCCACGACCGCCCCCGCGATCTTCAGCGCCTTCATGTGATCACCTCCTTTCGGCACAGAATCGTTGAGCGGCATTCTACTATGGGTTTCGTATGTGTGTAAATATTGTTATGACGTGGCTTTTATTGCTACTCCGTTCAATCATTTCTTTACAACTTCTCATTCTCTCTCTATAATTCCCCCTGTATGACAACCAGTACATTTTACAGCTTGCTCAGCCTACTACTAGCCCAGTAAACGGGAGGCTTCTAGCTGTAAGAGTATTGCTATGAACCTCCTGAGAAGGAGGTTTTTTGTTATCATAGGGCTGTCTGTGAGATGTGGAGAGTTCATCCATCTCATGATGAAATTTTATTTTAAATTAGAACTAACCGTGACACCATACAACCCGAAATCATTCGAAAAAAAATGGCAGGATACATGGTATTCCTCTGATGTGTACCATGCTGATGATTTTTCTAAGAAACCCAAATATTATATTCTCAGTGAGTTTCCCTATACTTCTGGAGATGGGGTGCATATTGGACACTGCAAGACCTATACCATGACCGATGTCATGGCTCGTCATGCCCGTATGAAAGGGAAAAACGTCTTGTACCCCATGGGATGGGACGCATTCGGACTCCCAACCGAGAATTATGCAATAAAGACGAAGATTAATCCGAAAATTATAACCAAAGAGAACGTCGCAAATTTCAAGAGACAAATGCAGATGATGGGATGGTCTTTTGACTGGAGCAGAGAAATTGATACAACACAGCCCGAATATTATAAGTGGACCCAATGGATTTTCTTGAAGCTTTTTGAGAAAGGTCTTGCATACAAAGAAGAGATGCCGATTAACTGGTGTCCGAAATGCAAAACCGGTCTCGCAAACGAAGAGGTGGTAAACGGAAAACATGAGCGATGCGGAAGCGGGGTAACAACTAAGAAATTGAATCAATGGATGCTCAAAATTACTGCATATGCAGATCGATTAGCAGATGAACTTGAGGGTCTTGATTATTCGGAAAGTATTGTCGCAGCTGAGAGAAACTGGATTGGAAGGAAAGAATGGATTGATATCACGTACCCGATTGATGGTTCTGATGAGTCAATTATCGTTTCTACCACAAGACCCGATACAAACTTTGGTGCAACCTTTGTCGTATTAGCACCAGAACATCCGGTCTTGAGCAAGGAAAAAGGACTTGTACCAGAGCAATATCGTCAATCCGTGGATGAATATATTAGTAAAGCATTGAGTAAGACAGAGGAAGAACGTATTGCGGAAGGTCGAGAAAAAACGGGAGCTTTTACTGGGATGTATTGTATTAATAGGCTTAACGGAGAGAAACTTCCAATGTATGTTACTGATTTTGTACTCATGACTGTTGGTACCGGTGCAGTAGTTGGTGTTCCCGGACATGATAAACGTGACTTCGAATTTGCTCAGAAATTCAATCTTCCAGTTGTTCGTGTGGTACGAGGAAAAGATGGAGACGAATCAGACATTACTTCTATTGATCAGGTGCAGGAAGAAGAGGGAACGATTATGAATTCAGATTTTCTAAATAATCTGGATATTCACGATGCTACTACAAAAGTGATGGACTATTTGGAGGAGAAGGGGTGGGGGAAACGAGTAATTCGGTATCATCTTCGTGATTGGTTGTTTTCACGTCAGCATTACTGGGGTGAACCAATTCCTATCATTCATTGTGAAAAATGTGGTGCCGTACCAGTTCCCGAAGAGGATTTGCCGGTAGAACTTCCTGATGTCGTTTCGTATGAACCGACAGATACGGGAGAATCACCCCTTGCTTCTATTACTGAATGGGTTAACGTGAAGTGCCCGGAATGTGGAGGCGAAGCGAAACGTGAAACTGACACTATGCCTAACTGGGCTGGATCAAGTTGGTATTACTTGCGTTTCTGTGACCCACATTGTGAAACAGGTATAGCAGACAAGAAAAAACTAGAGTACTGGATGCCGGTCGATTTTTATGATGGAGGAGCTGAGCATGTAACGCTTCATCTATTATATTCACGATTCTGGCACAAATTTCTTAATGATATTGGTGTGGCTCCCGGAATAGAACCATACAAATCGCGTAGAAATCACGGGATGCTTCTTGGGGAAGGTGGAACAAAAATGTCGAAATCACTTGGAAACGTCATTAATCCTGATGATTTGGTAGAGCAGTTTGGAACTGATGTCGTACGGCTCTACCTAATGTTTGTAGGACCCTATGAAGGTACGAGCGAGTGGAGTGAGCGTGCAATTCAAGGAGTAGACCGCTTCGTGAAGAGATTTTGGGAGTTTCTTACCCAAAATCTTGAAAATCCAGCAGATTCCTGTGATGAGGATGTGGAGAAAGCAGTTTCCGTTCTTGTTAAAACGATTGACCGCAATATACCATCAAGGAGATTCAACACATCGGTTGCAAGCATTATGGAGTTTTACAATAAGACGAAAGACAAGACATTATGTAAGGAGTGTCTTTCGTCGGTTCTTATTGCGATCGCTCCTTTCATGCCGCATCTTTCTGAAGAATTGTGGAATACCATGGGACATAAAGATTCTATTCATAAAGAGCAGTGGCCTAAGGTTAAGGAGGTTGCCCGAGATGCCATGGTTGAGATTCCTGTTCAGATAAATGGAAAGATCAGATCGAAAATTACCATACCTGCATCAGCTGTTGAGAAGGCAGTGCTCGCTGTTGCTCTTGAAGATGAAAAAGTTCAGAAGAACCTTGCAGGCAACGATCCTAAAAAAGCTATCTATGTTCCTGGAAAGATTCTTACCATAGTCGTATAAGAAACTTGTAATGATAGGAAAATCTATGGAATTATGATCATAGCTCCACACCTTTGGTGACTTTGCTATAATAAAGTTCGAAGATAATCTGTAAATTGATTAACAATGGGCGCATTGAATCCAGGAGACTTAATGAAAGACCACAAGGGAGTACTGGTGCCACTTGCTTTGGTTCTAGTAATCGTGCTTGGTATTGGTGCCTTTTTCGGTGAAGGTGGAGACTATCTTTCTTCCGGCGGTATTGAAAGTGAGAAAAATGAGCAGGAAGAAATTAATGAATCGAAGGAAACCTATTCATCTGCTCCCTCAATGCAAATAGATGAAGACGATGATTATATTGCCGTCATTGAAACAAATTTCGGTACGATAGAAGTCGATCTCTTAGAAAAAAACGCTCCGAAAACAGTAAACAATTTTGTGTTTCTTGCAGAAGATGGGTTCTACGACAACCTTACGTTTCATCGAGTTGTAGAGGGTTTTGTCATTCAAGGGGGTGATCCCAAAGGTGATGGAACGGGAAATCCTGGCTATGCATTTGGTGATGAGATCAATCCAGATTCAATCGGTTTAGATACGATATTGGTAAAGCAGGCTGATTTTCTTGCAGGTCTATACAGTACATGGAATGCTGCAACAATGGCCTACGCCCCGAATAATCTTCGTGAGCATGCAAATGATACGTTGGCAGACTTTTATGAGAATGAGGTTGGATATGATTATGATTATAGTATAAATAGTGTCCGGTTTGCTCCTGGGGTATTAGCTATGGCGAATTCGGGTCCAAATACAAATGGCTCGCAGTTTTTCATTACCGTCGGAAATTCTGAACCAAGTCAGTTAAATGGGAGACATACCGTATTTGGAAAAGTACTCGATGGAATGGATGTTGTGGATGAAATAGCTGAAGTTCCCGTGGACAGAAATCAAAAGCCTATTGATACTGTACGTATTGAGTCTATTACCATTGAGAAACGGTAATGCTTCATTAGTCCGCTAAGGGCATTGGAATGGTAGACAATTCGAGAAGGAGTTCTTCATTATCGTTTTCAGCTTTTCGTACTCTGAATTGATGACTGCATTCTGTGCACTGATATGCAATTTGTGTATTTCCATTACGAACAAGTAGGCCAACGGGTTTCATGAGACCGTGACACTGAGCGCGCCGATCTCCCGGGTAAATGTCGACATGCTTGGAATAGAGACATTGAGGACAATGGTCGGTATAACCGTCACCTTCAATCGAAAATCCACAGTTTTCACAAGCAAATGACTCGATCGTACGTTGAAATTTTTTAGAAGGGAGTGGCAAATCCATTAAATGAGCATCGGAAGACCTCTTAATTTTCGATTAATGGGGTCAAGAATCAGACCAAACGTTTCTAAGGTCACTGCACCCAGTAGAAAAATACCTGGATCACCAAAAACAACAGGAGAGGTTACTTTCTGGCCTTTATACTCAAAGGTTGCTTCACCGACTTGTTTCGTAAGTGTTTGCCCGTTTGCGAGTGAGAAATCCATTTTGCGTGTGGGAGATATTCCCAGCTTTTGCATAACCGTTTCATCTATAACTGAATAAATCGCACCGCTGTCCACCAAAAATTTGCGTGAAAACGTTTTCTTTGCATCGAGGGGATTTGAGATCTTGATCGTAATGAACGTAAGTCCCATAACATCATTATAGCATACCCAAGAACCGATAGTGTACATTCAATTCGGTCTTGTAGGTTATTACTGAAAGAGAAAACTGAATCTTGATTTTTCATACTGTTTTCATCTTGACCAAGTACTATTCAATATTATGAATGTGATGCAACATATTGGTAAAAATAAGAAGGTTATGATCCTGATTACGATTGGACTTTGCATGATTCTCGTAAGCGGAGTAGGAATGTATGTATTGCGAGACAGTAAAGACAATACTGAATTGACGAATTCTTGGATTAATAGCGAAATCAATATGGTGGAAATCGAGGATGTATCTGGAGATTCGACTTCCGAAGTGACCAATACCTGTACTGGTCATTGGATTGATGTTTCTGGAAGTGTCGTAAATTCAGGTATTTATTGTCTCGAATCGACAAAAACAATTGCAGATGCGCTTGATAAAGCGGGAGGTCTTCGCGAAGAAGCTTGCCTTCAGTGGATCGAAAGAAGTCTTAACCGTGCAGAATTGATAACACCTTCAAAGAAACTATACATACCCTCAAAAAGTGATAGTGAATGTCTGGAACTGAATATTATATCTACTAATGAAAGTTTGACTTCGCCTGCATCTACTTCCAATAAAGGTATCTGCTCAAATGGTTTAATAAATATTAACAGTGCTGATGCAACGCTGCTGGATACTTTACCGAATGTCGGACCCTCCCTCGCAGGAAAAATCATCGATGCACGACCATATAAGTCACTCAATGATTTAAAAAACATTGGGGGTATTGGAGAAGCAACGTATGGAAAAATTGCTCCTTTGATTTGCCTGTAGAGGTGTCTGATGTATCAAGTCTTAAATTTATAGATATTCCCCCAATTGTGTTATTTTCGCTTGCTGTTGGTGTTGCCTCGGCATTTGCACGGCCTTATTTTGTGGCTATTCTTCTCGTTGTTGTCACTCTTTTGTGCATAGTTCTCAAAATGAAGCTGTGGGGGGCTGTGGGAGGGGTTGCGTGCATCTTACTTCGTATGTTGCTCGTAAGTTCATATGATATTTCTGATGAACATATATCTCACCACAATGGGAAGTACGGATGCTTTCTGGGATATGTAGGTAGGGAAATAGTGGCAAAAGAATCGTCGGTAAGAGCTATGGTCGAAGTCAACTACCTCTGTACTCCTGGAAGCAATAAAGTTGACGGGGAAGATTGTGTATCCGCGGCAGGAAAGGTTCTCGTCTGGTTTCCAAGATATGCCACTATTCGCTATGGAGAATTATGGCATTTTTGCGGTGTTCTGGAGGAGCCTCCGCCAGAAGTAAACGGATTTCCATATGCACAGTATCTAGAAGAAAAAAACGTGTTTTCGTTGATGTATCGATGTACCGCGGAAAATTATTCAAACCGAAGAGGGAATGCTGTAGATCTTCTTTTCTGGGATATCGGCGATTTTCTTGGAAACCGTATTGAGCAGAGGCTTCCTGAACCTCACGCATCCCTCATGTCTGGCATGCTTTTTGGTTTTAGATCGGATCAATTTCCTGATTTTTCGCAGAACCTACAGCGGACAGGAGTCACTCATGTCATCGCAGCTTCTGGTTTTAATGTTTCAATTGTTATGACTTTTATTAATGCACTAACGTCATTTCTTCCAAGGAAGTCGCGGGTGGCGGTATCCATCGTGAGTGCATGGGCATTCTCTTTGATTGCGGGAGGTAGTATTCCGGTTATTCGTGCTGCATTAATGTCAACGTACTCTTCGGTTGGTTCGTTAGTTGGATTTACTCCGTCAGCTCGTGTCTCTCTTATGTTTACCGGAGCATTACTCCTATTGGTGAGCCCGGATTATATGAGCGATATCAGTTTCCAGCTTTCTTATGCTTCAACTGCAGGGCTTTTATACATACTTCCCGTACTTGAGAGTTTACTGAATAAGTGGTGGAGAAATGTTTTTGAAAACGGTTTAGTAACAATTGCAGCAATGATAGCAACAACACCAATAAGTCTGTATCACTTCGGTACATTTTCACTTGTGTCTCTACCAGCGAATATGCTGATACTTCCTCTTGTTACGCCTTCAATGATCGCGGGAGCAGTCATTTGTGTGATTCCAGGCGGTATGAAAGGCGTTCTTGGTCTAATTTCTTTGGTGTCCTGGGTGCCTCTCGATATATTTGAGAAGGTTGTAAATTGGCTTTCTGGAGTCGATAACGCGATGGTTGAGGTAGGAAGTCCATCATTTATTATGGTCTTGTTGTTCTACTGTGGCGTGGGGTTGTTTCTATTGTGGGTGGATAAGTGGAAGAAGTCTACTTCCTCAATATTTCCAGGAGGTAATTATGCTGAGTTGCTCGTTGGAAGGGCTTGTTTGTGAGAATCAATTGGTTGAAATCTGTGTTATATGGTTCGGGGCTTCTGATTTGGGTTCTTATTTATCAGACGCCTTTGATTGTTTCGGGCGCAAAGGTTTCATTCCTTGATGTAGGGCAGGGAGATTCTATACTTATTCGAAGTGGTAAAGGTCAAACGGTTCTTATTGATGGAGGACCAGATGTATCGGTAATAACAGAACTTGGAACCGTTCTCCCTGTATGGGAAAGAGAGATCGATATTGTTGTGTTAACTCACGCGCATGATGATCACTTGTTGGGACTATTCGACGTGCTGAAGCGTTTTTCAGTAAAAGTTGTTATTGTAAGAGAAAAGACGTGCGATAGCAAAGTATGTCATGAATTGCTAATGTTGTGTAAAGAGCTTGAAATCAAAATCTTAGATCTTGATTCCCTTGAACCTCCGTATCAGATAGTGTTGGATGATCTGTCTCTTTCCTTTTGGTGGTCTAAGAATGAAACACTACTCGATAATATAAATAACAGTTCAGTCGTGACTGTTCTTTTTCATGAATCGGGGCGATTTTCTGCGATACTGACAGGAGACTTAGAAGAAGGCGCTGAATATGAATTAATTAACGCATCTTCATTTTGGTATCAAATTGTTGCTACACATGTCACTCGAAGTTCTTCAAGCTTATTTACTGTGCTGAAAGCAGGTCATCATTGTTCACGTACCGCTAGTTCTGATGATTTTCTTCGTACGACAAAGCCTCTGTATGTTTTATGCAGTTTGGGAAAGGATAACCGTTTTGGTCATCCTCACGAAGAGACAATTGAAAGACTTCGAAATACCGAAAGTACTGTATTACGGACTGATCTTGATGGACGGGTAACTTTTTATATAGAAAACGGTAGGGTTGAAAGGGAGAGATTGGGCAGGTAGGGGGTGAAACTGCAATATCGATAGAATTTCTTTGTACTATTATTACGTTACATTCCCTTCCTATGGTAAAATAGCGCGTCGTACGAAAATATGCACTGGCTGTACTGTGAAAGGGTAGTTTGCTTGAGTTTTGGCTTACCTATTGCAAGCTCTTCGTATGCACCTGTAGCTCAGTGGATAGAGCAACTGCCTTCTAAGCAGTAGGTCGTCGGTTCGAATCCGACCGGGTGCGTATGTAAAAAAGGCCTGCTGAATACGGAGTATGTATTGTTCGTGAGATGCTCAAGTTGCATGTGCATCCATAGCTCAACGGATAGAGCACTGGTTTGCGGAACCAGAGGTTAGAGGTTCGAATCCTCTTGGATGCGTTTTTTGATAAACAGTTTCTATCAGAATATTAACGGAGAATGTTGTATTAGCACCCGTGGCTCAACTGGATAGAGCATCGGTCTTCGGAACCGAAGGTTAGAGGTTCGAATCCTCTCGGGTGCGTATAATACATTTAGTTTGTGTCGCTTCGTTCATTTTGTTATACTTTTCTTTAGAATAAAAATAGATAACGAGTAGAGAAGTAACTTTCGAATGCTGATTCAGCAACCGGGGATGTTGGAAGCCCGGCAGCTGCGGGAGTGAACGCACTGCTTGTTTGTTTACTAATTTGGATAACACCTGAAATTGAGTGTGTTATCACAAGAGTGTGTCGTCTGGATTCTTTTTACCATTCAGATGGCAAATTCGGGTGGTACCGCGGGAAGAAGTAGAAAGCTCCCGTCCCGTTGTCAAATTGTGGCGATGGGGCGGGAGCTTTTTGTATTGATATTTAAAAACTCTCATTTCTTAAACGGCCATATCACTTTAAATTAATGCGCGATTGTAATGAAATTCAAGATTAGTCCTGAGTTATTAAGTAAGTATCCGACTGTCTGTGAGTACATAGTTGTTGCACGTGAAGTGAACAACGAGATTGCCGGTAAGTCTATTGTGGATAGAATGTCTGTTGTGACGCATGAGATAAAGGAAAAAGGTAAGGAGTTGTTGAATAATGAACGGTATTCGCGATGGGAGCGTGTCTATGAAGAGATGGCTCGTACTGCTTCTTTGAAACCCTCTGATTTCCACGCGTCTCATGTAGCTTTGACAAAACGTGCTTTTTCTGGAAAAGGGCTACCTAATATTAATCCTCTTGTCAATTTTTATAACATGTACTCTCTTAAATATGGAGTTCCCTTTGGTGGGGAGGATCTTTCCACTGTATACGGAGATCTTATTCTTACTGTATCTAAGGGTGGTGACCTTTATAAGGGTATTGGAGAAAGCATTGTCGAAAAGACAAACGCAGGAGAGGTGACTTGGAAAGATGATTACTCAGTAACCTGTAGACTGTGGAATTGGAGGCAAAGTGACCGGACGAAAATTACACGAAACAGCAAGGATATTTATTTCATTATTGATGGATTTACAGACCTTCCTGATGTCGAGTATGAGAAATTAGTCACTGATTTTTGCCATGAAGTCCAAACGGTATTTGGTGCAAAAGTTGAGTACGGGAAGATCTCCGCGGAATCACCTGAGTTTGAAGTGAATTATGTTACAAAAAGTGTTTCTGGTATCGATGCAGAGACAGAAATGTCTTCCAAAAGTGCGTCAGGAAAAGCTAAGAATAAAAACACTGATAAAACAAAGAAAATTCTACAAAGAAAGGCTGCAATGCTGGGATTAAAAGATGGGAGTCATCTTTCAGAGAGAGTCACAGCCATTGTAGATGAAATTATTGGGGAACATAATGGTGGTGGATCATCCACCCTGTCATTGTCGCAAAACTCTCCGTTTGGTGATTTTTCAACGACTCTCGCACTGAAGCGTGCATCTGTATTGAAAAAATCTCCACAAGAAATTGCTCAGGAAATGGTACAAAAACTGGTATCAGATCCAAAAGGACAGTCGCTTTTTTCGAGTGTAAGTGCGGCACCGAATGGATTCATTAATCTTACCTTGTTAGATTCAGTACTTGTTGATGAGTTGGTTTCTGCATACAGAAAAAAAGATAGCTTTGGCAACTCTGAAGTAGGGGAAAACCGGACAATTCTAATTGAAAGTCCTTCCATTAATCCAAATGCCGCCGCGCATATCGGCCATCTTTTAAATCTTTTTATCGGTAGGGCGTTGGGAAGGTTATTTACGAAGGTTGGATTTGATGTCAAGGTCGATAACCTCATTAATGATCGTGGGATTAAGATTTGTATGGCAATGTGGGGGGTAGCTAATCTCTCAGAGTCTAGTAATCCTACTGAGGCTGGTTTAAAGCCAGATCAATTTGTCGGGTTATCGTATGTGAAGGCAAAACAGCTTTATAATGAGGATTCTTCAGTGAAAGAAGAGATTCAGCAGATGCTTCGGGATTGGGAGGAAGGCAAACCTGAGGTGATGGAACTTTGGAAAAAGGTCGTCGGATGGGCCTATGAAGGACATAGACTGACATTTGAAAGACTGGATGAGGTAGAGGGTCATCTTTGGCTTGAGAGCGAAATATACAAAGGCGGGAAAGATGTGATTCAGTCATATCTCGGTAAAGGAGTAATAGAAAAACTACCCGATGGCGCGGTTATTGGACGTTTAGAAGAAAAATATGGAATCCCTGATGTAATTCTTCTGAGGGCCGATGGGACAAGTTTGTATGAAACGCAGGATATCTACTTGACGATGTTGAAGGTGAAGAAATTCAATCCCTGGAAGGCTATATGGGTTGTCGGTAATGAGCAGATTGCACATTTTCAGAAGCTTTTCGCACTATTTGAAGCACTCGAAATACTGAACGTGGATAATTTGTATCATATGGGATACGGAATTGTTGTTGATAAAAAGGGAATCAAGATAGGGAAAAATGCAGCCGATGCCACCGCAGATACCGTTCTCGATCAGATGCGAGACATGGCGTTGTCGATTATGAAAGAGCGAAAAATTAAAAGAACGTTGGAAGATGAAGGGGATATTGCTGAAGCTGTGGGACAGGGAGCCCTCAGGTATGCGTTTCTTTCAAAAGATCCCTTTCTTGGCACGGTGTACGATCCTGAGTCTGCTCTTTCATTTACTGGTAGAAGCGGGCCATATATTATGTATGCCTATACAAGAGCAAAAAACGTGCTAGGAAAGGTATATAAAGATACTGCTCACGATGAGGGTAAAGAGGTAGACTCTCTCTTGAGTGAAGATATTTCTTTATCACCTGAAGAGAAATCGCTTGCTCTTTCTATACTGCAGTACCCGGAGATCATTCTTTCTGCTGCTAATGCGTATGCTCCAAATGTTGTTGCAGAGTACTTGTACAAACTTGCAAGACAATTCAGCAATTTCTACGAAAAGATGCCTATTGCTTCGGCAGAAGGAAACGAACGCCATCTGAGAATTCTTCTTACATCTCTTACGAGTACGATTCTCAAGGATGGTTTATCAATCCTAGGAATAAGAACACTTGAGAATATGTAAATTGCTGAACTCGTACATACTGTTCTGATTTGGTAGTATGAGGTATGCGTGGTTTTCTTCGTTGGTCTACAATTATTCCGATGTATTTAATCATATTTGCTTTTGCTACCTTGATTTCTTGGTCATATGTGTCAACGGGGACAAGTATCTTTGAGGTTGTAGATTATACGATCTCCTCGCTAAATCCAAATGAGGACGTTTCGGTTGTTCGTTCTGGCATGAATGAAGATGAACAACAGGTTCTTGGAAGTACGGTCGCTTTTCCCTTGAATACGGAATTACCTAGTTATACTCCGTCTGAGCTCTTTATCATCTCTAATGGACGAACGGTTGTCATTCCTTCAGGTACGGTATCTCAATTGATTCGGAGTGACTGTAGTGCGTCAGAAGGGTCTTGTTTGAAGGTACTTCCCTGTGTTGATGTCGATGCAGTAAGTGCATATGTTGCTACCACGTTACTTGGAATTCTCGATAGCGCTCAGCAAAAGCTAGTTGCACAAAATGAATATGGCAGTTTTTCTTATATTGCAGATGATTATCAGATAAACCGAAAGTTACTTATCTTTGATATTGTTACCGAATTGACCCTTCAAATAGAGGAATTTCATCGTAGCGTTTGTGTAGATGCAGAAGCATCTCTGGAAGACATTCCTATAAAAAGCAAACCGTTGGAAATAAATGTAAGATCCATGATTTCAGCTGGAACTGATGGTACATATGCACCTCACTACCTAGAGATTGATGATTCACAGCAAATGCTTTACGTGTGGAAGAATGGTCACATTTCTAAGGCATACCGTGTTTCAGGATTCTATGATGAATATGCAGTCTCTGGAGTATTTAACATCAAGAATAAAGCAAAAAATGCCTGGTCTCCCATTGCTGAAAAATGGATGCCATGGTGGATGGCTTTTTACTATGATGGACGACAAGATGCTTGGCTTGGGATTCACGAGCTGGTGTATTGGACTGATAGCAATGGGGTGTATCATGAAGAAAGCTCTGACAGCATAGGAAAAAAGAAAAGTGGAGGGTGTGTTCGGCTTGATCGAGGACTGGCACAGGAATTGTATGACGATACTCCGGTAGGCACACCTGTGCTCATTCATCCTTGAAACGGGTGATTATCGATTAGAATGCAAAAGTTTAGTACCTGAATTACTATGTGAGTGTAAATACTGTTAATGATTCTCTAAGTCTTAATGTATAGTGTACAATACTGCAGATCGTACACTCGATCATGGGTGATCGTTAGAATTTTCGGGGTATAGCTCAGTTGGCTAGAGCGCGCGTTTCGGGTACGCGAGGTCGCCAGTTCAAGTCTGGCTACCCCGATAGGTTCATACAAAGCATTCGTCTCTTCCTTCTAATTTCTTCCTTACATGTAATTATTAGACACTTGCTGTTTGGTGGGTGAATTACAATAATGTCGTTTTGGAGGGTTTATGTCAGCGTTCTGGCAGTGGTAGTGGTCGCATGCTATGTTAAGTGTTTATCCTCATTAATGCAAAGCTTGTTAAAGAATGAGTGGAAATGATTTATTGATGCAGTGTAGGGAGTTGCGTTCTCTCGTGTTTGAGGTGGGGCAAATTTTGTATTTCTGTTTGAGGTTTCGGGTGTTGAGTAGGATAAGAGGATGTGGATGGCCTTTGAAAAAAATAGATCTGTAGAATAGGTGTCCTACTATAGGTTTTATTCTTACGGATCACGCTCCTTGGGAAGTATATATTCTTGTTCTCAATGTCAGATGATGATGGAAGAAAGAGTCATCGTTTCATTTGAATCACGAAATGATTTCCCGACGGGTGGCAGGTCGAAGAGATGAGCTTGTATAGTTTTGAACTCAGAATTCTGTCATCGCTCCATCGAGAGTGATTATTTTTTAGTGGAGGTCATGATTTGAGGTAAAACGGGTAACTTACTCTTGAGATTGCAAGATGTTGTGTTCGGTGATGGGTAAGACCCAGGGGACGTCTGGAAGATTTGTTTACGGCGGTGGAGGTAATAGAGCTTGTATTTTTACAGAGGAATGTGTCTTCAACGTTCTACGATGTTGTGGGTTACTTTCGTCTTAATTGCTCATCTTGCGATTGGTATGGTTGGCTTACTGTGTGGTGAAGGTTTACCTTCATAAGTATAAATTCTAGATTTGAGTTGAGACCTATAGGGTGTGGGTGGGAAAACGGCTTACGTCACTTTGTTCATATTCTATGATTTCTTTACATTAAAACAATAATTGTTAGTTTGACGGGTGGGGTGGGTGATGGGTTTTATGAAGTGACGTTATAAGGTTCTAATAAAACCATTCATTAGAAGGGATTGTTTTGATGGATATTGAAAATAGTAATCGGTCTCGCTCCGATAGAAACACTACAGGTCCGTGTTCAGGGCTCACGACTTTACGTACGACTGTCTGTAATTAAGTAGGGGTGCTGTAATAAGAATTGTGGTGGGTAAAAAATGTAAACGATATTGTGTTTTTTGTCAGAAAATTAGTGAGAATGGTCAAACGAATTGAAAAGTGATTTATAGAAGATGATGATGTGTAGAATAATAATATAGGTTTGAAATATGTGTGAAGAATTCTATTATTTTCTGTTCATTTCTATAGGTGGTTGCTTAACGGAGTAAGAATCTTTACAATGGAATTATGTCAAATGGAATGGATCAGGCAGAGCAGACAAATCAATTAGCGGAAGTACTTTTTCTTCTTCGCAAACTTGAGGGTGCTCGCTTGCCTGCAGGTCTTCGTGAAAAGATTGATGTCATGCTCAAGAGACTTCGTAGAATGGCCCGACAGGGAATTTCTGCAGGTGAGTACGAAGCGGTAGCAAAATATATCGACTGGTGTATGAATGTTCCGTGGGGAAGATATGTACAGGACAATCTCGACTTAAATAACGCAAAACAAGTCATGGATATGCATCACTATAGCCATGACAATATTAAGTCGGTCATTTTGGAGTTTTTAGCAATACTTAAGCGAAAAACCGAGCTTGGTGAAAGCGAGTACAGCTCTCCTGTCCTTGCTTTTGTAGGTGTGCAAGGTTCTGGTAAGACCACGTTAGCTCGAGCAATTGCGGAGGCTCTTGGAAGGCCATTTTTCAGAATTTCACTTGGTGCGATAGGACATTCTAGCGAGTTACGAGGTTCTCCATCCTCCGATTACTCTGGTCAACCCGGACAAATTATTCGATGTTTAGTTAATTCACAGTGTATGAATCCCGTTATACTACTGGATGAGTTTGACAAGGTGAGCGGAGAAGAGTCATTAAGGAAAGATTTCATGGCAATTATGCTTGAGATTCTTGATCCTCAACAAAACCGTACATTTAGGGACTGGTACCTTGATTATCCTGTCGATTTGTCAAAGATACTTTTTATTGCTACTGCAAATCGTTTTACGACACTGAGCAGAGAATTGCTCGATCGTTTGGAAATTATTGAATTTAGCGATTATCCCATTGATATTAAATATCGGATAGCGAAAGATTATCTTTTTCCGTTAGTTTTAACGTACGCAGGTTTGAGACCAGAGGAGCTGGTAATTGATGATGAAGTCTGGCCAGACATTGTGAATCGTTTCGGCCAAGATCAAGGAGTACGAAGACTTGAAAGAAACCTCCAACGGGTAGCAAGGGTTGTCATAAAAGACATTATGACAGGGAAAACAGGTGCCGTACGAATTGATCGAAGCAACGTTAATCAATATCTTGAACAGGCATTGCCATCAATTGAGGCAATTCGCAATATCGATTATACCCTTGGTCCTGATCAGGGTATCGGTAGATCCATTAAAACTGCTTCTGTTGTCGATACAACCGGTGGTGTCGCGCACCTTACTGACAGTAATCCTGTCCCGAGTTCTATGGCATCTACGGACCAAACATCCGTTGTCGATTCTAGTGTACCGGTAACAGCAGTCGCAGATACTAGTACCCTCAGTACATTACCAGATCAAACTTCTGTTCAAGATCAAGCAAATCAGCAACCTCAACCAATCTAATGGCCTTAAGCAAACCAGCAACCTCAACAAATCTAACGGCCTTAAGCAAATCAGCAACCTCAAGTTCTTCCCTTGTAGCATTGCAATCGTTAACGGTATCCCCGAGGAGAGTTGATTTTGCTATAATCCGTCTGTGAATATTGTAACTGGTATTGATATAGTGGATATTGCTGAGTTTCAAGCTCAACTCGATCGAGGTGGAGAACGCATGGTAAAGAGATGTTTTTTCGATTCAGAACGTGATAATGCTTCTATTGAGCGCCTTGCCGGGACATTTGCAGCGAAGGAAGCTGTCATCAAAGCATTATCCTTAGGCCATTCTTCGTGGAAAAAGGTTATGGTTAAACATGCGCCTGACGGAAGACCAATTATTCAGTTGTTAGATGTGCAATGCTTGATAATATCATCGGATGTATCTATCACTCATACTGATTCCGTTGCCGCAGCTCAATTTGTTGCAATTCTTTCATGAAACGAATGAGTCCTTTCAACAATCTTTCAGAGTACATTTCTTCATGTGCTTCTTCATTCCCTGACAATACTGTCATGCAGATTCGTCGTGGTTTCACGACAGAAAAGTACTCTTATAAAGAGCTTGACCGTTTGATGAGGCAATGTGCTTCATATTTATATAAGACTGGTCTGAGGAAAGGTGACTGTGTATTGATATGGGGTCCAAATATGCCAGAGTGGGTAGTGGCGTTATTGGGAGTTCTATCAATTGGTGCCGTTTCGGTGCCTGTCAGTATGCATGCCACCCCTGAAACGGTTGATGAATATCTCCGACAAACCAATGCGAAATTTCTTCTTCGCTCACGATTTGTAAATGATCGTAAGCGACGTGGCGTCACCGCAATTGATCTCGAAGACGTTATAACATCCTCACGAAAGTATGAGGAGATGAAGCTGCCGAAGATTAAACCTGATGATGTAGCTGAAATAATGTATACCTCCGGGACCACGGGAGATCCTTCCGGGGTAGTGCTGAGCCACGGAAATATTCTTGAAGGACTTGAAGGTCTTCGTCTTTTGGTACCTCCTTCCTCTGAATTTCGTTTGCTTTCAATACTTCCGTTAAGTCACGCTCTGGAACAGCTTCTTGGATTTTTCACTCTCATACGCTTTGGGGCAACGGTTTACTATGTACCCCGAATAAATCCTGTTGTGATTGTGCGCTCTCTTAACCGCTACAAAATAACTCATCTCATCGTTGTGCCTGAATTGATCAAGGTGATGTGGAATTCCATTGAACTTCAGGCTCAGCAAAAAGGAGCTCTCTTAAAGCTGCAAAAAGCATTGAAAATAGCTCCGCATCTCCCAATGTCTCTTCGTCGAGTATTGTTTAAGGATGTTCATAAAGCTTTTGGTGGAAAGCTAAAGCTTCTTGCCTGTGCAGGAGCTCCACTCGATGTATGGGTAGGGGAGAATTGGGAAAAAATAGGTGTCGTAGTGCTTGAAGGATATGGCTTAACAGAGACAAGTGCTGCTTTGACGGCGAATCAAATACATGCAAGAAAAATAGGATCCGTAGGAAAGCTTTTACCTGGAGTTGAAGTAAGATTTTCAAAGGATGGTGAGGTCCTCACTCGGGGTTTGAATGTCACGAAGGGATACTACAAAAATGCAAAGAAGACTAAAGAATCATTTACCTCAGAGGGTTTCTTTAAAACGGGAGATGTCGGATATGTAGGTAAGGATGGATTCGTGTATTTAACCGGTAGAAAAAAATTCAAGATTGTTATACCGACAGGAGAAAAAGTATATCCTGAAGATGTTGAGCGTTCTTTAAATGATCACCCTGCAGTAAAAGAAAGTTGTGTTATAGGTATTAAAAAGGATCGTGGTGAGATTGTGCATGCGGTGCTCATCCTGAAGCGAGATATTGATCCTGCAACAGTTATTGCTCAGGTAAATTCTCAGCTTGAGTCTCATCAAACAATTCTTGAGTGGAGCTTGTGGAAAGACGATGATTTTCCCCGTACTCGGTCACTAAAAAAAGATAGAAACAGAGTAAAAGAGTATGTGATGGGTACTATTACTTCATCAAGCAGCGACCTACCGCAAGATAGTAAAGCCACTACCTCCCAACGTGATCCACTAAAGGATATTATCTCTGCTGTTTTTAGTGTTGACGCTCATTCTATAACTGAAAATACCTCTTTAGTGTTTGATCTTCATATGGATTCATTACGCCGGATTGCCTTAGTTTCCCTTATTGAAGATGAATTTGGAGTGGTTGTGTCTGAACAAGATCTTGTAGAATCTACAAAAGTGGAAAATGTCCGAATCCTCATTAAGGAAGGGAAGAAATCGGTTGAAAGTAAAGCGATTCCTTCTTGGCCAACTGCTCCTTTCACCGTAATTATAAGAGATTTGATTCGGACATTTCTCTTTTTTCCGATTTCAAGACTCACCCTTGCCCGTATAGAAATTGTGAACAAAGAAGTGGTAAAAAATATGAAAGGACCATCAATTATTGCTTTTAATCATGTCGGACATTTAGAGCCACTAATGATTATGGTCTCGCTTCGCCGTGCGATTCAGAAAAAACTGTTTACGCTTGCAGATGCAGATGGATTCTATCTCTGGATTCGTCGTTTCTTTTTATACTTCTTTGCAGGTGCATTTCCAGTAGAGAAGCATGGTGGGCCTGTTCGTCAGACGCTTGAATTGGCTGCTGACCTTTTGGAAGACGGGTGGAGCTTACTTATGTCACCCGAAGGAAATAGAAGTTCTGATGGAAATCTTTTAGAATTCAAACAGGGGACGGGTATGATTGCTGTTGAAACACGTGTACCTGTTTATCCTGTGAAAGTGAAAGGTTACCGCGAGGCACACGTAAGTCTAAAGAAGGGTATTTTTGACGTTTTTTTTGATTTCGCAAAGCCAGGTAAAAAAGTTACGCTTGTTTTCGGCGAGCCGATCGTTTTCGACCCCAATACTTCGCACGAACAGGCGACTGAGAAGATTCGTTCCGTGATTGAGAACTTGTAGTATCTGAGGGCGGGTAGGGCATTCCTATAAGAAATACGGTCTGTTTGTTACTGAGATCGGGGATGGATTGATCTTTTTTCCAATCTGAAACGAGTTTTGTAGTTATGAGTTGCTGATCGGTTGTGAGATTTACCGCAATGGTAACGGCAAGAAATGATGGAAGTGTTGCGATGATGTCACTGAGGAGATAATTATTCCTGTATGGTGTTTCGATAATAATATGAGTGACACCCGCTTGACTTACCGTTCTTCCTATAGCGTTAATTGCACCCTTCCTGCCTATGGGGTCAGCAGGCACGTATCCAATAAAGGTAAACTGTTGTGCATGCAATCCTGATGCCATGAGTGCTAGCATAATCGAAGACGGGCCTACCAGTGGTACGACAGTAATTCCGTTTAAATGAGCATGAAAAACATAGATACTTCCAGGGTCAGCGACAGCAGGACAACCAGCTTCGCTGAGCATTCCAATCGATACGCCCTTCTTTAATAGTGCAATCACCTCCTGAATCTCAATAGCACTTGGATTCTTTGTTAAGGGACGCATCTCTATCTTCTGAATAGGGACTGGTAGAGATAATTGTTTTAGATAAGCGCGAGCTGTTTTGGCGTTTTCAACGAGATACTGTTCCAGTTTACCAATAACGTTTCTGGTTTCATCAGGAATTGATCCAATTGGAGCGTTAATTCCTAATGGCACTGGAATGAGATATAAGGTTCCATTTTGAGTTGTCATATACATATTATACCCTATGAAAGATGTAAACACTGAAAAGGCAATGGTAGAAAAGGCAATGGTAGAAAAGGCAGACTATTGTGTAATACGTAGGATAGATGACTGTTTTTTGGTAGAATAGGGCCTAGTTAAAGCACCTGTAGCTCAAAAGGACAGAGCAGCGCACTCCTAACGCGCAGGTTGCAGGTTCGATTCCTGCCAGGTGCGTATGAAAGCTTTATTGTCGTCATGGGAAACATCTCTTACTAACCAATGGTTACGATAGAACCATGAGCTCCCGTAGTTCAATCGGATAGAACGTCGGTTTCCGAAACCGAAGGCTTACAGGTTCGAGTCCTGTCGGGAGCGTATGGACAAAAAGTATAATTCTAAAACTTTTCTGCTCAATTTTTTACGCTTTTCCATTCTGCAGACGAGGATTGTCTGACTCCGATTTCTTAGAGCTGAGTTGTGAGGAGACAGAGGGAGGAATCTTCACAGGTATATAGTATTTTCTTTCCTGCAGCATCTGGTGCAAATGAACCTTTTGAAGGCATTTCGGATAATTCGTTGCTAATCCTGGTCTCGGTATCAATGTACATAAGGGTATCAGTATTTTCATCAAAGGCTTTTGTAAAGAGAAGAACTGTTGAAGCAGGATGCCACATCAGTTGATGTACCAAAGAGCCTTCATCCTTATTTAGGATTTGGCGTGGACCTTTCGTGTGAAGTGGATCTCTGTCTTCTAATTCAAACCAGAATTCAGAGAAAGAATTATCTTTTTCTTTAAAAAGAAATGACGTATGTAGCGGTGAAAATGAATGGAACTGTGGTTCGTCAGCAGAAAAGAATTCGGTGGTATCGGTTTGTAGCGAGTATAATGCAATATCTTTCGGAGAAAACAGGATGAGGTAGGTATTATCAGGAGTAATACGAATATCAGTTGCATCCTTCAAGATATCAGTAATTGTATTTACCTCTTCAATTCTTTCTGTCTTACCTGCTTTCCCTGTGTCTGGTTCTTCGATGGGAAGCGTTGAATCCTCTGATGGAGCTTGGTAGGTAAGTAGTGTGGTGAGAGGACCGCCTTCTGCACTGGCACGAAGCAGTATGCTTTCACTCTGAGATCGTTTAGTGATGAAGACTGTCCCTACATCGTCTGTTGTCCAGAAGAAATCAATTAGGTCTGTCGGTATGTCTGTTATTACCGTTTGAGTAAGGGTTGAGGATTGTAATGAACGAAGCTCGTTTCCTCGGGTGAAGAGCAGGTGTTGGGAGTCGTTGCTCCAGGAAATCAGTTCACTATCAGAAAGCTGTGATAATTCCACCGGAGTTTGTGCAGGTTCGGAGGCGGAAATCAGTTGATAACTTGTTGTTCTTACGCCATTGATGCTGTCTATTCTTTCCTCAGTGAACAATAAGAGTTCGCCGTTAGGGGACAGATCAAGTTTAAAGGAATATGAACTCTTATCGGTGAGATCAAATCCAAGTTCTTCCTTCGTGAATTCTGCAATAAGTACTGGGACAGCTTGATTTTCCCAAAATCTTCGACGCAATTGATACGTCCAAATCTGAAGGGTTGATGGAACAAATGCTGTTTCTGTTCCGGGTTCAATTTGGTTTAGGGTTGAATTTGGTAATGGCTCTGTGTTTCCGTTATTGCTTATTGCCGTATTATTCTCAGAGACAAGCACAATGAATGCAGCTTTGGTTCCTGTTTCATTGACACTCATGCTAATTACTTGACTTGATGTACCAGCTTCCGGATCTGTTGAGATAATAGGGAATAGAGGATCCTTTACGGGTTCTTTTAGAAACAATGTAATGTGATAAGGAATCAATTGTTCTGCTTGAACATTCACCGAGGTAAACCAGTCGTAATATCCCTCTTTACTGACACGAAGCGTATGAGTTCCTTGTACAAGACCATCAAAGGCTCTTGGAGTTGTTCCTTTATCTACTTCGTCGATGAACACGGATGCTCTGCGAGGGGTTGTTTTAATTGAAACAACTCCGGTTCGCTCGATTTCCCCGTCACGGAAGTTAATACGGTATCCCTTGGAAAAAAAGAAGATGGCCGCTGTTCCTAGTAGAAGGAGGAGAGGGACCAAAAGAGACTTAATTATTAGTTTTACTTGTTTTTTCATGTGCTTCCCAGTATAGCAGTCAAAAAAATACGTTTCAAGAAGTAATTTTCAAGAAATATATTCTACTAATGAGATACGAAGCTACGCATGGTGCATTTTGATTTTTGTGTGGTTTGACAATGATGCGGGTGGTATAATCGCCATATGCTGACAAAAAGAATTGGAATAGATTTAGGGACGGCTAACTCAGTTGTCTTCATCGATAAGCAGGGTGTGGTGCTTGTGGAGCCAACTGTTGTTGCTCTTAATGCCGACGATTATTCTGTTGTGGCTGTTGGAAGTGAGGCAAAAGCAATGCTTGGGAAGACACCTGAGCATGTTATTGCCTGCAGACCGCTTAGAAGCGGAGTAATCGCAAGTTACAGAGTTACTGAGGCCTTGCTCAAATATTTCATCAATAAGGTTGTTGGTTTTTCACGTCTTTTCCGTCCAGAAGTCATGATTAGCGTTCCTGCCGGAATTACCTCTGTAGAGCAGCGTGCGGTAAAGAAAGCTGCATTAGCGGCGGGAGCAGGTAAGGTATGGCTAATCCCCGAACCTCTTGCAGCAGCAATTGGTGCCGGTCTACCTATACATACCTCTGCAGGAAATATGATCGTAAACATGGGAGGTGGAACAGCTGAGGTAGCAATAATCTCATTAAACGGTATGGTGGTGTGGAATTCGGTGCGAGTTGCCGGTGATGCGCTTAATGACTCAATTATCTCATACTTAAGAAGAAAACATGGTCTTCTTATCGGTGAGCAAACGGCTGAGGATATAAAGCTAAAAATTGGTACCGCTCTTCCGTTAGATAAGGAAGAATCAATGGAAGTACGAGGGAGAGATAATTCGAGTGGTCTACCACGGTCCATTACCGTTACTTCAAACGAAACAGCTGAAGCCATGAAAAAACCATTAAATGGCATTATTGCTGCAGTAAAACAGGTTCTTGAGCAAACTCCTCCTGAATTATCATCAGATGTCATTGATCGGGGAATGGTCTTGAGTGGAGGGACTTCTTTGCTAAGAAATATTGATGGACTACTTACAAAAGCAACCGGTGTTCCATCATACGTCGCCGATGATGCTTTGTTTTGTGTCGTCAGAGGTACGGGTGAAGCTCTGAAAAATCTGGACGTATTGCAACGAAGCTTGGGGACTTGATTCTTTAATAGGTGACTTGGATGAATTCATTTTGGCAGAGATAAATTTGTCTGCTAACTGGGTATGATGACTCTTATTATAAGTGCCTGGAAAGAGCCGAAAACGATAGGTAAGGCCGTCTATGAGCTGCTATCTCAAGCCCGAGTACTAAAGGAACCCTCTGAGCTTATTCTTGTATGTCCCGACCGTGAAACGTATGAAGCGGCAGCAAGAGTTGCTTCAGGGTATCGATCAATTCCATTTATATATATAAAAGATCCGCAAAAAGGTAAGCCATTTGCCCTCAATTTAGCTTTCAAGAAAGCAAAGGGTAGTATATGGGTGCTAACTGATGGTGATGTATGGATAGATAAAGGTGCTCTGGAAAAACTTATTGAGCCATTTACGAGAAGTGACGTGTATGGAGTTACCGGAAGACCTGTATGTCGCAATGAAAGAAATACAATATGGGGTTATTGGGGGCATTTGTTTATGGATGCTGCACATGAAAAACGTATTCGGACATTGGGGAGGGGTCGATTTTATGCTATGAGTGGTTATTTATCTGCTATTCGGACGTCTCGGATCACTATACCTTCCGGAGTGCTTGATGACGTATATCTGTCGTGCCTCCTTAATGAAAAAGGTAAAAAAATCTCGTATGCTCCCGGAGCTCGTGTTCTTGTCCGACAGCCTGAAAATTGGAAAGACTGGATTTCTCAGAAGGTCCGTTCTGTATCCGGTTATCAGGGTTTGAAGAAAATGTTTCCTCATACAAAAGCCTTTCGAAAAGTAACCGATGACCTCGCTTTTGCTTTATTTCCAGTGTTTTACGCAAGGAATCCTCGTGAGTTACTCTGGAGTTTACTTCAATATCCAGTCCGTCTTTGGGTATGGACGCTTGTCGCTTTACAACGGTTCCGAGGTAAAACCGCTGCAGATTTATGGATTGGAAAACGAATTGAAAGCACTAAGTAGAGCGTAGTATAATTTAGTGAGAAATGTTGCTGAGTATTTCTATCGAAAGCGTTTTTTTAATATTAGAAAGTTGAAGTTTGTTTATTACTTATTACCTTTGCACCCCATGCTTTTTAAAAAAAAGAAAGAAATGACACATACAGAAGTCGAAAAAATTCTTGCTAAAGTAGCTACACCAATGAGTCTTTATTTAGTACCAGAGAATGAAAAGGCTGAACGGGATCGTTTTTTTAAAGATAGTTCGTATAACCCTCAATTTGTTTACAGAAAGTCGAATAAAAATAAAGGGATTTTTGAGCAGATAGATGGATTGCAGGAGATTTCCGATGTTGATCCTGCTATTTCGAGTTATATTATTCATACCATTGAAAGTAAGCGCGAATCGGTGGCGTTGTTTGACGCAATAGGCAAGGATGATGAATTTGAGAAACTTTCACGATCGAGATTTGGAGTTCCTTCTCCTTTTTTGTTTCGAAAGGCGTGTCGGATTCTTCGAGGTAATATGAAGGATTTTGCAATTGAGCCGCGAAACGAACAACTGGCAAATATAATACTTACCTTTGATCAACTTGAACCAATATTCAACAAAGTCTTTCAGTTGCTTCGTCTTGATGGGTGGACTTTGGAGAAATCTAAGGCAATTGCTTCAAAGGGATTTAGAACGGTGATGAAAACGAGAAGAATAATGGTTGATCCAGAAATTGAGGTGAGTGCTGAGAAACTAAAGAAAACCATTATTCATGAAGTCGCAACGCACGCTCTTCGAGGGAACAACGGATATGCCACTGGATATGAAGTATTCGGCAAACCAAATCTCCGTGAGTATCTCGATGACGAGGAAGGTATGGCCATGTTTAATGAAGAGATATTCGGAGTTATGAGGGATATCGATGTAAAAAAACGTGCCGCGTTAGTGTATGCAGCCTATCTAGCACAATTCGTGTCATTTCGGAGATTATTTGAAGCCTTGTCAGCGGTATATCCAAAAAATACAGCATATGATGTGTGCTTACGTGTTAAACGCGGAATATCCGATACCTCACGGCCGGGCGGATACTACCGAGATGCATGCTATCTTCGAGGTTATTACAAAGTTGTGAAGAAACTCACTAATGATCCGGTAACGTATCAGAATATGTATGCGGGAAAAATTCCGTTATCCCACCTATCGTTGGTTGAGGAGGGTGTAATTCCAAAACCGAGCACCTATCCAACAGAAACACAGGTTAAGGAAATCTTTCATATCATCGAAAGTGCTTAAGCGCTTTGAGTAATAACTAATGGTTAACGCATTAATAATTACTTTGAGAGTAATTGCTCAATGATATCTGATGCGATAGTGGTTGGAGCTCCTTCGACTTTTGTCTCAAACGCTTTAAATCCAGGATTCATATTAACTTCAAGGATATAGGGCATTTCATTGCTATAGATGATATCGACAGCGCAATAGTCTGCTTCAAGAAGTTGTGCGGTTTTTATAGCAAGCTCTTTTAACTTTGGCTCAGGGTTGTCGTACAAAGAGTATTCTCCGTGACTTACCGTCAAAAAGTTGTCGGTCGCATCTCTCTTCCATCCACTATAGTATTGACCACCGATCATAATCGCACGATAGTCTGTGCCGGTATCTAGGAACTTCTGGATCATATATCGTGAGGGTTTAGTAATAAACTCATCTTCAATTTCATCATAGGTCTTACAAGCGGTTTCAAGGTCTTGTGCATTATTAACGAGATATACGTTTTTCTTAAGTTTTTCTTTACCATCAATAAGTTGCACTTTATATTCACCTTCTCTGTGTTTGTAAATCAGTGGGAAACCGAGCCGTGCGAGGATTTCTTTCTTTTCCCAATATTTACCATCGATACAATACGCACTCTCAAGATAGGGGAGACCTGCGTCTGCAAAGTACTGCATTTGCAACACTTTGTCATAATGAGCCCACTTCTTCATAAAGGCACTGTTTTGAAGAATGATTCCGTGCTTCTCACAAAAAGCGACTATTGCAAGCTTGAGCATGTATTCATATGGTGTCCGGTGTCCTCGTACAATAACATGGGTGTAGGAGTTGAGAGATATGCCATTTACTTCGATAAGCATCTCTTGGTCGGATACTCTCAGAATAATATCTGAGTAATGAGCGAGATCGCATGCGATAGATCGTTTATCAAGTTCTTCTTTCAGCCGTTGGACTGCATACTGAGGTTCATTCTTGTTGCCGATTCTTTTGGCAATATCAATGATCAAGAATTTCATGAAGGAATCGTAATTAATTTATGTATGAGGTTCTCATTTTGAAGTTGACTAATGGTGTTGGCTATTTTTTCTTTGTTTGGGTCGTTAGTAATGAAAAGGTCGATTGTGTTAAAGCCAAATCCATTTTCAGATACTTCTTCAATGGTATCGTAGTGAAGAACGATTGTGTTTAGCGAAGCATTCTTTTTAAGGCACAAAACACCTTCATGAGTCGAAAGTCCTGTTTGGATTACTTCACCTTCAATAGAGTAGGTGCCTTTGTGTAGACTGCCGATTCGGCCATGTTCAGGGAGCGCTTGCGCTATTGTTTCTCGAATTGTATCTTCATTAATCGATCCAAGAATTACTATCCTATGAGTGCGAGGAGTATTTCCCATAAGTGAGGTAATCATTTTTTCATGAACCTCTGGATACTGTTTACCCACAACTGGAAATGTGTTGAGGTACATTTCAGGCATGGTGTTCATTTCAATGATGCCACCGTTTTCGAGGGTAAGTGGTTTCGTTATATCGACGCATAAAATATCAAGTCCGAGAACGTGTGCATGTATAGAAGAAGCGATAGTCTCAGCAAGATATCTGATCTGAGGGCACACTTTTTCTGTTACATCTTCTGTTATGCCACCCTGGCTCATACTCGCAACATCGCGGACTCTTACATATGCTCCTTCTGCAGGAACTTGTTCAAGAGAAAGATCTTGCTTTTCCAACACTTTTTTCAAGTCCTCGTCTATGACAATTGGCTTTAATGTATGGATTGGAAGTCGGATATCGCGGGCAGGATTTGTGTTTTCTTTTTGTATTAACTGCTCTATGGTGCTTTTCCCGTCTCCAATTACTCGTGCTTGCTGTCTGTGTGTTGCAATTTCGAATTTTCCATCAATAAGAAGAATCCTGTAATCGTTACCTTTGAGTACTCGTTGTACAAGTATTTCCTTTTGCCATGCTGATTTGAGTTCTGGGAATTTCATCTCGTGCTCGTAATAATAGTGTATCCGGTCCCATGCGTCCTCGAGCTCTTTAATAGTTTTCATTCCGATTTGAACTCCGTGACCTCCGGTTAAGCCGACTGGTTTCATTACCAATGGAAAGCCTAGTTTGTCTGCTATAGCGGGAAGATCTTCCCTCGAAGCAACCGGTGACCAAGCTGCAAGCGGAAGTCCCATCTCCTCTAAAAATTGGTTGGTAAGAATTTTAGTTTTCTGGGTTTTTTGCGCAAAAGCGGCATCCCCGGAGGATGAAGCTGAGTGAATGAGTTGTTGTTCAGCTCCAATTCCTATACTGTAATCAAGATTCCATCCTTTTTTTGTCAGAGTACCTTCGTTTACATAGAGCTGAAGTGTTTCGTACCCGAGGTTGTGTGCTGCATCGAGTAGGGGAATGGTTGTCATTGATCCAAGGATCAGGCGGGCATATTCCATCATCGCGTTTTCAGCCTGCTCATAGGTTTCATTTCCTAAGGCACATAGTTCTAAATGCTTAGCAAATTCACTGTTTTTCCAGAGATGGGGAATGTTCGTCTGTATCGTTACAACGGTTCCGTTTATAGAATAGGATTTCATAAATACTGGGTGAAGATCTTTGAATCTATCAATGAGCTTCGTTTCGATTTTTTCTGCCTCGATAGTAACAGAGGTAGAGGTACTCGAGAGGTTACATCCTTGCTGTACGGTTATTTTCATTTTTTAGTTCTTATAATTATCTAAAATATATTGTTGAATTGTAGTACAAATATCAACGACATTCCCCTCGTCAGGCATATAGTGTATGCGGACACCGGGATTGTGGTTTACTTCATTAACGGCATATCTTTGAGCTGGCGCAGTAATATCTGGTGTAATAAGATCAATTCCTGCGAGAGTGAGCCCGGTCGCTTTGGTGATATCAATTGCAAGCTTCGTATATTCTGAGTGTATCTCTGATGAACATTCACGAACCGTGCCTCCTGAGGTCATGTTTGCATTTAGCCGTACCGTGACACGTTCGTTTTCTGTAGGAATCGAATCTGGAGTATAGCCTTTCAGATGGAGTGCTTTTACTGCTTCCTCATCATCTATCTTGATCTGGGGGCGGTTGACTTGATGATAGCGCTCATTTAAGTTCGATACCAAGTCTCGTATGCTACTTGTGCCATTTCCCACGATATATGGCGCCATTCTTTCAGCTACAGCTATGACTTTATCCTTAAGAACAAGGATTCTGAAATGTCTACCCTGTATAAATTCTTCTACCAGAACCCGGGAGTTGTTATCGGTCAATGCAGCATCATAGGCATAGGTAAATGCACGATCGATCTCTTCATCGGTGTGGGGTAGAATGGAAACACCACCGCCACCAAATCCCCTCACGGGTTTTATGACAATGTTTTTCAGTGTGTGCGCCTTCATGAAATCTTGGATTTCGTCACAAGACTGAACAACCGCTTGGAGAGGGACAGGAAAGCCTTCATCTCTAAGAAATCTGTTACACATGTTCTTGTAACTGACCAGTGACATAGCAACGGAATCATTGATGGGGGTAAGTGCTTTATGAATTCGCCAGATCTTTCCGTTTTTTGAGAATTCAGCAAAAAGGCCTGGAATAAGCATTCGGTAAGAAATTCCTAATTTTGCAGCAGAAACGATATACGCTGCTAATTGAGTGTTGTGGGAATAGGCGAGTGCCTCCTTGTAGGTAAGCTCTTTCGCCGAGAATGTTTGCGTATTTTCTGGTTTATGAATACTTTTCACCTTTGCCGTTTATACAAAAAATTTACATTAATGAAGGGAGAAAGTTCTGCTTGCATCAATGAGAAAGGGTTTTAAATCTCTTCTACCCAGTATCGCGGGGTAGGGAAGATCTTTTCTTCGGCTGACAATCATTTCTGAGTCTATAGTAAGACCTGAAATTGTGATGGTCGCTGTAATCATCGGACGAATTGAGATGGTATCTTCTTCAATGATGATGACGTTAGTGATAAGAGGGTGTGTAAGAATTCTCGCTTTGTTTTCCTCAAGGAAACTTTCTGCTTCCTCCCGGGTAGAAAATTCTTTTGGAACTTCGAGATCTCTGAAGTATTCTAAGGCGCTTCGATATCCTAACTCGCTTGCGAGTGAGGTGGTGATACGTGAACGTATAATGCCGGTATCAACTTGTACTTTCGCTGCGTAATTGAGGGCTCTCTTTCGTTTTGCTGGATCTGAAGTCTTCTTATTCGACTTTTCTATGGGGATTTTGTGAAATTGAACTTTTTGGACGAGTCCTATGATTTCTCTACCGCTTATTGCTTCAATTTCGTCTTCGACTTCTCCTCCAAAAAGGTTTTGAGCTATACGAATACCATGATCAGCATCTTTGATCTTTAGTCCCTTTACTCGTTCCATACGACTCTTCATACCGCTCATGTTAGCAATTTGAACAGCAAGACCTGCTCGAGCATTGAGTTCTAGTACAATTGGTCCTTTTTCTCTGTCCAATGCGATATCCGCTCCTAGATATCCAAGTCCGGTAACTTCTTGGCACTTGATAGACATTCGAAGAATATCTTTCCACTGAGGTATTTGAATACCACGCAGAGGTAGGTTGCTATCGTCAAGTGTTGTTTCAATAATATCGTAAATGTCGGAAATAA
Source organism: uncultured Candidatus Saccharibacteria bacterium (assembly GCA_964508755.1). Classification (GTDB taxonomy): domain Bacteria; phylum Patescibacteriota; class Dojkabacteria; order SC72; family JAFGCJ01; genus CAZDUZ01. The sequence goes on from CAZDUZ010000001.1 coordinate 54,550, forward strand.
TTGATGCTCCTCTGCGGTGGATAGCAACGGTAGTAATCCCAGAAGCTATATCAATACCTACACCGATACCGCCCGCATGGAGATTTGCTTTTCCTCCAGACTGGTAGGTCGGAAGCCTGAGTTCTGCCATGATCGGAACTTTATTGAACACGATGACACGGATATCCGGAATACCCTTATAAGAGTAAGGTTTCAAAAGTGGGTGATTAACTATGCGCTCTTCTATGATTGCCGTATCTTTTCTATTACCCATTGAAAATTGACCGTCGAGTATTTGTCCTATGTGGCTTTTAATTTCTGTAACACCCATTACACTGCCGTCAGGTTGAATCCATTCAAGACTATTCTTTCGCTTACCGTAAAAAATGAGGATACCGCTTCCTCCTGTGCCAATATTGGGCTTAAGAGCAAAGCTTTTGGGTAGTTCTTCCCATTTCAAGGTGTTCAGTTGTTTACGGTTGCGGATAATTTTGTAAATTTCTGCAGTAGGAATTCCGGTTCTAGAAAGTATTTTTTTGCAAAGAATTTTGTCGTCAGCAATTCTTTTGGCACGTGGAGAATTGTACGGTCGTACATACACCGCATTTCGCTGATTTATTCCAAGAACTTCTTTACTTCTTTGGAGTGTTGTCAGGAGATTCCCCATGGCGGATAACCTGCGCAAATCTTAAAAATTCTGTCCATCTAAGGCCTGAATACTGACCTACAAGGACATTAACAAGGATCAAGAACGGAATGATCCAAAGGTTATTGATAAAGAAGTTGTGGGTTACTTCCCATCGCATGAGGCTCCAGCCGAGACAGGAAATTAATATTGTCTCTCCGGTAAGTCGAGCAGCTGTCATAAGATCTTTTTTGATATATGTCGCGACAAATCGATCAGCGACAGAAATGATCATTGCAAGGGGTAGAAAAGATATGGCAGTAAAATCCAGATACTTATTATCGACAGGAAGAAAAGATGTACCAATGATAAAGGCAAAGACTGCAATCGATATTGCGGTGTATACAATTGAAAGCCTTGAAAGATAGTGCAGTTGAAATTTACGCAGAATGTTTCTGATAATCCAGGATACGATTACTACCAGTAATGCTATAGAAATTCCCTGAATAAAACCCATGTAGTAAAAGGCAAAAGCGAGTATCATCGACGCGTAAAGTCCGAAAGTCTTGATTCCAGTAACATACCTGGAAAAGGCAGTAAGTGTGACCAATAGAGGGATAAAGGTAAGGACGAGGAGAATGTCTTCGGTGACACCTCTCTCCATGAGCCAAGATGTTAGATCAGGCATGTCCCGAGGTGTTCAATTTATCTCGAGTTCATAATAAAAAACGACGAGCAATTATACAATATCTCGTAGGTATTAATCCAGTGTTTTCGCTGTTATCACTTCATTAATTCGTAATCCTGGCATGGAGTTTTTAAAAGGTTATGTGTAGGGGAGGGGAGAATAAGGCCTCTGCAACAACTAATGTTTAGCCTATTACATAGATATTTCCCAAAAGCCAGTTAAATAACCTACTAAAAAAGCCACCGACACAATACATTGCATCGCGTGGCTCTTTGTTTGCTTAAGAACAATTACTGAAGTTCTACGGTAGCACCGGCCTCTTCAAGCTTTGCCTTCATTGCTTCTGCGTCTTCCTTCTTCACGTTCTCTTTGACTGTCTTAGGAGCGCCTTCGACTAGGTCTTTGGCTTCCTTGAGTCCAAGTTCGGTCAATTCGCGCACAACCTTGATCACATTGATCTTCTGGTCGCCACCAGCGGTAAGTACCACGTTGAATGAACTCTTTTCTTCAACAGGTTCACCAGCTGCAGGAGCTGCTGCTGCGACAGCTACAGGAGCTGCTGCGCTTACACCAAACTTCTCTTCCATCGCTTTTACGAGATCGGCGACTTCGAGGACGGTCATTTTCTCAATAGCATCGAGCACTTTTTGTGCTTCAGCTGAGAGTTTCACTTCGGAAGATGTTTCATCTGCCATCTGTGTTGTAGATATAATTTAAATGAATGAACCTTATTCTATACTGCTTGCGCAGGCGCTGCAGAAGATGATTTCTTCTTTTGCACCTCTGCAAGTGCATAGACAAGGTTTCGAACAGTTCCGTTAATAACACGGGCAAATCCTGAAAGCGGAGATTGCATAGATCCCATCATTTGGGCAAGCAGTACTTCTCTTGAAGGAATTTCTGCAAGCTGATTGATCTTAGAAGCATCTTCCACATTTCCAAAAAGGATACCGTACCGAGTTTCCATGGTATTGTGTTTCTTCTGCATCTCCTTGAGTGCTTTCGCTGCAGTTGTCGGATCATCTCCACAGACTATAATTCCTGCTTGTTCGGTAAGTTCCTGAAGTACGGTGGGTTGTTCTGTTTCCTGTGCGGCAATCTTAAACAAGGTGTTCTTGATAATCATAAACTTGTGCTGACCTTCTTTAAGAAGCTTTTTAAGTTCGTCGATTTGTGTCGTCCCAACTTTCGCGGTATTGACGAGAATATAGTTTGGCTTCTCCTTTAAGAGCTCTTGATACTTGGTCAGAAGCTGTTTCTTCTGTACTTTTGTTTTTGACATACGAGTCCTCTAAATAATGTAAATCTTGATTGGTTTGAAAAAACTTGCTACCTCGGCCGTCCAACATACTCTTCATCTACCGGCTGTCTTTGGTAACGTGCAGGATAATAGGGTAAATAGGGGAGGAAGTCAAGAAAAGACAGCTAAATGACATAACTTGGGCATAATTGACTAATGGCACAGGTAACTTGACTCCTAAACCTGACTCCCGTAGTTTATTCCACTAACCCTTCTGTCTCAACTTTGACACCAGCTCCCATCGTAACGGATACTGCTGCTGTTTTGAGTAGAATTGCCATCGGTTTTCCAACGGTATCCGAGACGGTGGTTAGTACTGTTTTCACATTTTCGACAATTTTTTCATCGGCTGTGTCAACTTTCCCGACCACGGTATGGACTCCACCGGATTCATCGCAAGCCCATTTAGCCTTACCTTTTTTGAATTCTCCAATTGCCTTTTCGAAATCTTCAACAAGGGTGCCTGTTTTTGGGTTTGGCATGAGCCCCTTAGGGCCGAGCTCTTTACCGAGAACTGCAATTTGAGCCATAACGGAAGGGGATGCGAGGGCAACATCGAAATCCATCCATCCGCCTTTGATCTTTTTCACAAGATCTTCTAGCCCGGCTTCGACCGCACCTGCTGATTTTGCTGAGTCGATCTTTTCCTTTTCACAAAAAACTATGATTTTGGTCTCTTTAACACTGACAGGGTGGGGAAGAGTAAGGGATCCTTTTACTGATTTAGCCTCTTTATCTTTGGGAAGGGTCATCGAAATATGAAGTTCTACGCTTCCAGGAAACGATGAATACGATGTAGCCTTCGCCTTCTTAATCGCTTCGATGAGCGGGTATTTCTTATCGTCAACATTTTTTACTGCGGACGTATATTTTTTTCCACGGTGTGCCATATAAGTGAATAAACAAAAATAAAACGAATTACTCTATACCCATTTGACGGGCGGTACCTTTGATGATCTTTTTAGCCTTCTCGATATCATCGGTATTAAGGTCAGTCATTTTCGCCTCTGCAATCCGCGTAAGCTGATCATCTTTAAGTTTTCCAACTTTGTCGAGGTTAGGTCTACCGGAACCCCTTTTGATGTTGAGTTCACGGCGAATTAACTCGCTAACGGGGGGAGTCTTGGTGATGAAATCAAAGGAACGGTCTTCATAAATGGTAAGAACAACGGGTGTAATTACACCTCGGCCTTCCTTTGTTTTTTCATTAAACTGATCACAAAAGCCTTTGATATCAATTCCATGCTGGCTTAATGCAGGACCAATTGGAGGAGCCGGCGAAGCTGAACCTGCTGGAATTTGGAGTTTTACTTTTGCTTTAATTTCTTTTGCCATAGTGACTCAATTGTAAGTAAGTTAAACAATGTGTTTCGGTATCTGTGAGGCGTCAGAACCAATATAATAGTTACTTTTTAGAGTTTTTTAACTTGATTGAACGATAACTCCACGGGTGTCTCTCGTCCGAAAATGGAGATTAGAATTTTCACTTTTCCTTTTGTTTCATCGATTTCGTTCACACTGCCGACGAAGTCTACAAAAGCGCCGTCAATAATCTTAACGGCATCGTTAATATTAAATGACGCTTGGAATGCAGGCTGCTCAATTTCCATAAACCTCATAATTGCCTGAACCTCTTCTTCAGGTAAAGGACGTGGGTTCTTGGATGTTCTGACGAATCCTGCAACACCTTCAACATTGGTGACGATTTCCCAGGTATCTTTGTCGAGAATCATCTTTAGTAAGACGTATCCTGGATAAATACGTTCTTCGGTGACTTTTTGTTTACCTTCTTTAACAACAATCTTTTTCTGAACAGGTACGAGCACGTCGGTAATAACTTTCTCTAGTCCGGAAGCCGTCACACGCTGTTTAATAGCGTCTGCTACTTTTTGTTCGTGTCCCGACTGCGTGCTGATAACGAACCATTTTGGTTCTTCTTTCTGGTGTTTGACTGTCGATTCGTCAGTAATAACTGGCATGGCTGCTTCTTATATTAAGCTATTAAGAAATAATAAACCGGGATCGAAGTTCAAACAAGAATGCATCGATTCCCAAAATAACGAGCGTGATTATAGCAGAAATTACAATTACGAATAGTGCAAGGCTGATGGTGGTCTTGAGTGTAGGCCACTTTACGAGCTTGTACTCTCCAAGAACTTCTTTAACTGCTTTAATTGCTTTAGAAAAAACGTTCATCTTGATTGTATATTGTATGCATTAACCTAGAGCCTGGCAGGCCCGCCAGGAATCGAACCTGGAACAAGGGTTTTGGAGACCCCCGTATTGCCAATTATACTACGGGCCCTCTCTGCCGGGGAGCTTATGTCCTGCGCCACAGAGAAATATATCCAAACACCCTCTGTAGGGCACTATTTAAGCTTGGTTTCGGCATGCGCGGTATGTTTTTTACATGTAGCGCAATACTTGCTTGCTCCCAGCTTGTCCTGCACCGATTTACTTTTATAAACGGTGTAGTTCTTATTTTTGCAGACCTCGCAGCGCAATGCAATGATTACGCGGGTATCTTTTTGAGCCATCGTTAAGAAATAGTGAGATTACTCAAGAAATGTCGCTGTGGATTATACGGATTTTGGAGTAGGGGGTCAAATGGAATATGTAAGGAGAAAGGAACTCTTGTGTTGAGTGGTTGTTGGTGTGCGTTTTCTTTTCCGATCTCTTATGAAAATGGAGCTGGAACCGGGAATCGAACCCGGGACCTCATCCTTACCATGGATGCGCTCTGCCTGCTGAGCTATTCCAGCTTGTGTTGTGTCGCTTACATATTAATGTTGTGTCAGTAAGCATTATGCAGGGGACAGGATTTGAACCTGTGAAGGCTTGCGCCGCTGGATTTACAGTCCAGTCCATTTGGCCGCTCTGGCACCCCTGCCTATTTCGAGGGTAATTGTAAGCTGTTTTTGAACGAAATGGAAGAAGTTGCGCTATAGTGTTGGACAGTTGTTTCTTATAGGGTTGTTTGTGTATGCGCTATGGGTTTCAATCTTTCGTAAATTCCTCATGTTTGACAAGGCGGATCATTATGCTAATTTATATTGTTTAAACACCAATGACCTCGCTTAAACAAAAATTAAATTGAATGCAGGTAATTTGCTATGCTTGATACCAATGTGATAACTCAACCTCCAGGGGAATTAGCTTTAGAAAAACCAGGAACTATAAGTGCGCGTGAAGCTTATCGTACACCAGGATCTGAAGTGACATCTGCATATAAAGTAATAAGCAATTCTGTAACGGAAACAGGTATTGATGCGAGTGATAAATTAGCGGATATTGTGTGTGGAGGGCTTGATAAAGGGCATCGTATTCGAGTTTTAACCGAGCAAGCTTTGTTACGATGTTCCCCTGATGATACGCACCAAAATGGTGTAACCATCGTAGCGTATGGAAACGACTGGAGGAATCCGGAACATGTTGCTTTTAAGTATGATCGAGTACGTGATACTAAGTCGTTCAATCCTCCAAATCCTTTAGGGATGCAGGTAAAAATTAATAAACGGGAATTTTCTCCTGATCAAGTAGTTATTTGGGATCCTCCACTTGAAGCAGAACGTTGGGCTGATTCACATCGACTCTTAAGAAAAGATTCTACGACAGGAAGAAAATGCGTTGTGATTAGTGAAATGTACTGAAAAAGGGGAAGAACGCAATTCTAGTTTCGAAAAGCTGGAGGTGGGAGTCGGACCCACGACCCACGGTTTACAAAACCGTTGCTCTGCCACTGAGCTACTCCAGCGTATATTTTTCATTGACCCAAACCATATGCAATCTCTGGTTCTCTCCTTACGTGTTTTCCCTGTGTGCCGAATTATAGTATATCAGCTTGATATAGTGAAACAATAATCCCTGCTTTGTCTACAGTTACAGGGAATAATCAACAAAAAGCCCCACAACATAGGCGGAGAAGCGTATGACCTGTCCGGAAGAACAGGTGGGGAACCTCGCCTCTAGCCCACGGGCCAGAAGTATATGGAACCCCTGATGAACAGTAACGGGTCATCAGTCTCCTCCTGCACAGAATTGTGAGGCATTACAATTGTAGGTCAACGGAAGGGGTGGTGCAAGATCTGCCTAGTTTTAAACAATGGTTCAATTTTGACACAACATATCAAGATTATTTTATTCTGTCATTTGTAGATAGGGGTACAGTTAAAGAAGAATTATAAAAAAGGGAGCTCCTCGGTAAAAGTCAATTACAATGTATGCAAATTACACCGCATACAAATGTATAGATACGAACTAAAAAAAGTACTAACCTATTAATATGGTAAGTATCGTATTCATCGAGGTAGAGAGAAACCGTTGAACAATAATACTTAACGGAGAAAAAGGAAGGAAAATTGCAAGAAGAATAAAAATTCCGAAGTTTTCAAGTTTTTCCCAATAATATCTCACCGATGCGGGAAGAAACGCACGTACTATTTTGTGACCGTCAAGTGGAGGGACGGGAAGCAGATTAAAAACAGCAAGGGTGACATTTACCATGATAAATGTTACTGCTAGTGTAACGACATACATCATTTCCGTGGAGATTTCTTCCACTGAAGAGGGAAGGGGAAGAAAGAGCCTAAAGAGAATAGCTGAAATACCTGCGGTGATAAGGTTAGACAATGGTCCGGCAAATGCTGAAATTGCGGTTCCCCTCACCGGGTTCTCGAAATTATATTCATTAATTGGGACAGGTTTGCTCCAACCAAATCGGGCGATTACCATCATGAGTGCTCCGATAGGATCGATATGAGCAATTGGATTAAGGGTCATCCGACCGCTTGCCTTTGCAGTTGCATCTCCCAAACGAAAAGCCGCGTAGGCATGAGCGTATTCATGTATTGTTGAAGCTATTAAGATTGATGGGATTGCAAAGAGAATCCACAGCATTTGATTGTCCATGTTTTTTCTGATAATATTCAGCCGAGTTTTTGAATTGTACACTATCTTTCTTTCAATGGCTAAAGTCTGTGTGAAATGTGAAAAATCAACAATTGCGGGGCAAAGAACTCGTCATCATCATGCAACGGGTTGGTTGTACCGTGCGCCTCGATCCAAACGGACATTCAAACCCAATCTTCGCTCAGCAAAGATTGATATTGACGGCAAGACGCAGAAAGTCACTCTTTGTATGAAGTGCTATAAAGCGATCATGACCAAGGTTTCGTAGGTTACATAGTTATTGAACTTTCCCTTTTTTTATATTCTCTCTTTCCCTTTCCTTTATACCTAGAAATACCTCGATTTTTTCTAGAGTTATCAAAAGGGAAATGATACAATGCCCATGCCATGTTCAACTCATTTTGGAATGCTGTCACATTAGATGTTGGTATCGATTTAGGTACTGCGAATACCCTCGTTTCTGTTGTGGGTAAGGGGATTATGATAAATGAGCCATCGGTTGTCGCTGTTCGTAAGAAAACCAAAGAAGTTTTGGCTGTCGGGAATGAAGCTCGTCAGATGATTGGACGCACACCGGCAAGTGTTATTGCCATCCGTCCATTGAAGAATGGAGTAATCACTGATTTCGATACCACTCAGGCAATGATTCGCTATTTCATCGAGCGGGTGCATGATTTATCTGCGAAATTCCTAAAAATTCCACGTCCAAGAGTTGCTATCGGTGTACCTTCTTCCGTGACTGAAGTCGAAAGGCAGGCTGTGGTAGATGCTGCTCGAGGAGCTGGTGCTCGAAAAGTCTATCTGGTAGAGGAAACAATTGCCGGAGCGGTTGGAGTAGGGCTTCCGATCGAAGATGCAAGCGGAAGTATGATTGTAGATATTGGTGGAGGAACGACTGATATTGCGGTGATTTCGCTTGGAGGGATTGTTGTTGACAAAACGATTAGTGTTGCAGGAGATGAGATGGATCTTGATATTCTGAATTACGTTAAGCATAAGTATAATCTTCTCGTAGGAGAGAGGAGCGCGGAAGAAGTAAAAATTGCTATTGGTTCCGCCTCTGCACCTAAGGAAGAAAAATCGGTAGTTCTTCAAGGTCGGGATCTAGTGACCGGTCTTCCTAAATCCATTGAGATTTCCTCGGTTGAGGCAAGAGAGGCACTTATGAATACGCTCAATCAAATTACCGAGGCAATTCGCGACGCGGTGGAGGAAACTCCTCCCGAGTTATTGGCAGATTTGTCGAGTTCCGGGGTAATCGTTGCTGGGGGTGGTGCGCTTCTCTATGGTATTGATAAATTCTTGAAAGACCGATTAAAGCTTCCTGTCATTATTGCTGACGATCCAATGACCGCGGTCGCGAGAGGTACTGCGAAAATGCTTGAAAGACCAGACTTATTAAGTAAGTCAGAGGCAAGTTGGGAGGACATGCTTTAGAATCGAAAGGGTTGGACATTGTTATTTGTAGTACCGGAACTCAAAACATTTGATAATTAGATTGATTTCAAGTATAAGTCAAAGTAAGGATACGATGCGTGCAGAATTAGATATACTGCCGTTCTACCTATCTTTACTGTAACTCGTACACGGCACATGGATGTTGAAAGTCTTAGAAAAAATGGAACAATTGTCATCGTTGGACTTGTAATAAGTTTGTTTTCAATGCTTGCTTACGGATTAGGATGGTTTACACCTATCTACGCTTCGGGGAATTTTATTCTTCGTCCTATGGCGTATTGGGGACGAGAATTGATCAAAGGTGTAGAAAATACGGCTCAAACGGTTGGTCAAATATCCCTTCTTAGTAAGGAGAATGCTAAGATGAAAAATCAAGTTGCTCAATTAACTGCAGAACTGGGTGTGCTTCGAGAGGTGAAGGATGAAAATGATCAGCTTCGCTCGCAGTTAGGTATACCCCTCACCAAGGATTGGCAGCTTGTCAAAGCAATAGTTCTTGGTAGTGATACGTATGGAATTGCTGAATATGTCATTATTGATAGTGGCTCTAGTGATGGTGTATCTGTCGGAGACCCGGTGATTATTGGCGATATTCTTGTTGGGGAAGTGAGGGAGGTTCAAGACTCAATTTCCAAAGTACGGCTGGTTTCAAATACAGAAAGTAATATCTATGCAATTGATCAGAACACAAATGCCAAGGGTTTGGTGAGAGGGTCTTTGCAAGGAATTGTGATGGAAGAGATACTTGAAAGCGAAGCTGTTGAAGTAGGCGACATTGTGGTTACGTGGGAAGATGAAATGCCTGGTAAGCTGGTTATTGGTAGTGTTTCACGGATTGAAAATGTTCCCACATCTTCTACTAAAAAAGCGTATATTGATCCAGGATTTAACATTGAGGATATTACTCATGTCTTTGTTGTTACGGGAGGGTTATCATGAAAGATATTCTAAGGGTATTACTTCTTGCATTAGGTATTGTTTTATTAGAGTATGCGTTGTCTGAGGTGCAGAGTTTGAGACTATTATGGGTAGGAGCGTTGATATATGCGGGTATCGGTCGTTTCGGTCTTTCAGTCGTCTTGTCGCTTGTGGGAGGTTTGCTTCTGGATTCATTATTTCTTAATCATGCCGGTGCGACAAGTTTCAGTGCACTTATCGGAGTTCTGGTGTATGTAATTGCACACTCATTCGGTCTTACCGTAAAAGAGTGGCAAAAGATTATTGCCATAGCTTTAGCTGTTATCATGAGCATGATTACAGAATTTGTCCTGCGTTACTTACTCGGTGAATCAGTTGTAGGGCCTACGAATGTGATGTTTTGGGTACGGGTGGTTAGTGTAAATACTGCGTTGAGTGTTATCGGAATTCTGGTTGCGGACTCATTTGAACGTGCAGCGTCGTTACGAAAGCAGGTAAAATTATAACGTTCAGAATATGACTGGAAAAAAAGTGACACTTACAAAGAAATTGAACGGTGTTCCTCTACAAAATCCTATTCGGAGTAAAAAAACTGTGTCTTCCAGAAGTAACTGGAAGGACATTGGCATGGTTTCCGGTTATTCAATTGAACGAAAAGATACAGAAGAAGTCAGAATGTGGCAGACAATGTTTGTTTTTATTTTCGCAGGTCTTCTTTTCGTTCTATTGGGTATGCAGGTTATAAATTTACAAGTTGTTGAGGGGAGAGATTTTGCCCAACGTTCAACGATGAACAGAATCGCAGAGATTGAAATGGAGGCAGACCGGGGAGTGATTTATGATAGAAATGGAGAGAAACTTGCGACAAATGTGCCATCATTTAATGTCATCTTAAATCCAAGCGGGATGGAGTATGAAGAAGTGCTGGCGAGTTTAACTAATATAAGCGGAATATTAGAATTACCAACAGGTGATCTTGTAAACGTGTATGAACAAGTTATAGAAAGAGACCCGCTTCAAAAGAGAATACTGATTGCACAGGATATTGATAGAGATCGTATTCTAGAAATTAGATCTCATACGGATGAGTTGGCAGGAATTGAAGTGGAGTATTCTTCAAAGAGAAATTATCTTTATGGGCCAGTCTTTTCTCATATCCTTGGATATACCGGTCTTGCTAGTGAGGACCAGATCGAAGAGCGTAGTAATATTGCACTTGGAGATATTGTCGGGCAAGAAGGTATTGAATATCAGTACGATGAGATATTGCAGGGTGATAAAGGAAAGAAAATCGTTGAAATTGATGCGCAAATGAATATTGTAAATGAGTTTTCAAATGATGGTACTGCTCCGGTTCCTGGAGATAGCTTACATTTGACAATAGATGCCGCTGCCCAGAAAAAGATGTACGAACTGCTTGTGGCAGGTATAGAGAAATACAAAGCAAGTGGAGGTGCAGCAATCGTTGAAGATGTGCATACCGGTGAACTCATCGTTGCTCTGAGTGCTCCCAGTTATGATAACAATCTTTTTATCGGAGGAATTTCTCAGAGTGAGTATGAATCTGTTGCTCCTCATTTATTCAATCGTTTTATTGGTGCTCAAGTTCCACCTGGTTCAATGTTTAAAACTATAGTTGCTGCGGCAGCCCTACAGGAAGGTGCGATAACAAAAGACACGGTATTTGTCAGTACCGGTGTGATGTATTTTGGTCCAGGCTATCCATTTCAGGAATACCATCAACACGCCTATGGCGCATTAAATCTCATTGGCGGACTTGCTAAATCTAGTAATATTTATTTTTGTAAGACAATGCTCGAACTTGGCATTGATCGATTTGTTCCTTATGCTGAATTTTTTGGAATTGGCTCTCAAACCGGAATAGACTTACCTGGAGAAGGGACGGGTCGTGTTCCATCACCTGAAAATAAAATTGCGCTTGCTGAAACAAGCCCGTGGCTTGATCCGATTTGGTATCCTGAAGGTGATACGTGCAATTCCTCCATTGGCCAGGGAATCACCACTGTTACTCCGCTTCAAGCGTCAAACTGGGCTGCAACAATTGCAAACGGAGGAAAGGTGTTGAAGCCACAATTGGTTTATCAGTGGGTTTCACCTGACGGTAATGAACGTAAAATCGAGCCTGTGGTGGTGAGGGAGGGTAAGGTAAGTGATGCAAACTTGGCTTTGGTTCGCGAAGGAATGAGAAATAGTGCTTCAGGGCCAATGAGTGTTATTTTCCCTTTGAGAAACACAAAAATTACAGTGGCGGCAAAAACAGGGACTGCAGAGTTTGGTATAAAGGATGAAAAAGGTTCTTACACGAAAACACATGCATGGGTAATGGGCTTCTTTCCTTATGAAAGCCCCAAGTATAGTTTTACTGTCTTCCTAGAAGGTGGGGGAGAAAGCTACAATTCTGCAACTATTGCGGCTGATTTTATTAATTGGTGGGCGGATAACAAGAAGTGAATGAGGGTGAAATTGGAATAGGGAGGTGTAAATAAATAACTAGCCTCTCTTTCTGTAATTCTAAAGCAGCTATTTCCTTTTTTTAATGGTAAGTTCATCTTTCTCTTGTAACCTTTGTGGGTGGAAGATCTTCTTTTATGGCTGTATTCACAAAAAGGAATTGGATCTAAGAAAATTATTAATTTCTTTTCGAAGCACGAAACGGGGAATGTATTGTATGACAGAATTTCTCCATTATTACGCGAATGCGGTTTACCTACGACAAATGCTCATACCTATCGAGAAGAGATAAAGAAGTTACGTGCTGAGATTACAAAAAGGGGCTGTGCGATGGTTCCATTCTGGGACTCAACGTATCCTTTTCTTTTGTCGCAAATTCCTGATAAACCGGCATGCCTCTTTGTAAAAAAACATTATTTCAGTACACTTCTTCCGAAGTATACGGTTGCGATAGTCGGAACGAGAAGAATGTCTGGTTATGGAGAACGTATTATTAATAGTATTGTGAACGAATTGTGTGATTATCCAATCGGGATTGTAAGTGGTCTTGCATATGGAGTGGATGCCGCTGTCCATAGAGCGGTGGTAAGAAATCCTGACAATAAAGCTCTACCCATTGGAATATTGCCGGGAGGCCCACTACAAGGTTATCCTTCTGGTTGTACGGATGTGTATGAAAGCTTGCTTGAGAAAGGGCAGATACTGTGGGAATTTCTCCCTGGAACACCATTACGGAAAGAGCTCTTTGCCTGTAGAAACAGACTAATCGCTGGGCTTTCTAATGCCACTATCGTTATTGAGAGTGATACTGTCGGTGGATCGATGATTACCGCCTCATGTGCCCTTGATTACAATCGTGATGTTGGTGCTGTTCCTGGAGATGTTTTTCGGAGTATGAGTAGGGGGACAAATGAGTTAATAAAGGAAGGGGCAGCAGTAATCAGTAGCGCTACAGATATTCTTTCTCTGCTCTATGGTGTTCAAAAAGATGGTGTTCAGAAATCTCAGAAAATCAGTCGGAAAGAAGACTCGGATTCGCGCTATTCAGAAATTATAAGCACATTATCTGGTATTTCTGCCGAATGTGCTCGTTCAATAACCGAGCATGTAAATGGAGAAGGTTTGACCGTAGAAAACTTTGCCGAAGTAACAGGAATGCGCATAGAGTCTGCGCGCGCCGTCTTGACAAGGTTGGAAGTTAAAGGTATTTTGAGGCGCAATATTGCCGGAAAAATAATTTGGGGAGAGTCAATCTCGTGAAACTTGTAGTCGTAGAGTCGCCATCAAAGGCAAAAACAATAGGTAGATATCTTGGTTCTGACTTTGTCGTTAAAGCGACCATGGGACATGTGAAGGATCTTCCGAAAAGCACACTGGCTGTCGATACAGAGAAAAATTACAAAGTTGATTATGAAGTGATTCACGGCAAGAAAAAAGTTATCACTGAACTCAAGAAAAATCTTCCTAAAAACGAGAATGATGTGTATTTAGCGCTTGATCCTGATCGAGAAGGAGAGGCAATTGCCGCGCATGTTGCAGAAGAGTTGAAACTTAAACACCCTCGTAGAATCGTTTTTCATGAAGTAACCGAAAAGGCAATCCAAGAAGCTCTTCATAATCCTAGAGAGGTAAACGCAGATTTGGTTGATGCGCAGAAAGCTCGCCGAGTGCTTGATCGATTAGTCGGTTACAAACTCTCCGGGCTTTTATGGAAGAAAATCTGGTATGGTCTTTCTGCTGGAAGGGTGCAGTCGGTTGCTACACGTCTTATTGTTGAGCGAGAACGGGAACGTCTATCGTTTGTGCCGAAAGAGTTTTGGGAAGTCCAAGCACATCTTCTCAATCCAGACAAGAAAGAAATTGTTGCGTCTCTCTCTAAGAAAAACGGTAAAAAGTATGTACCAGTCTCTGCTGAAGAGGTAGATGCACTTAAAAAAGAGTTACAGTCCTCAAGTTGGTCTGTAACTGATGTCGATAATCAGGAAAAAACTAGGCATCCGCTCCCTCCATTTACTACGGCCACCCTTCAGCAAACAGCTAACAGTTTTTTGGGATATAGCGCATCTACCACAATGAAGACAGCGCAGCAACTGTATCAAGGAGTTAAGGTGAGCGGTAGAGGACAGCTTGGTCTTATTACCTATATGCGTACTGATTCAACAGCTCTTTCAGATCAAGCGGTTGAATCGATCCGTAAGGAAATTAAAAGCAACTATGGTGAACAGTATCTTCCTGCAAAGCCCATCTTTTACAAAACAAAAAGCCGTTTGGCGCAGGAAGCTCACGAAGCAATTCGTCCGACTGAAGTCAGTCTACATCCCGATAGTGTAAAAAGCTCTCTTTCCGATCAGCAGTATAAATTGTATAAACTGATTTGGAATCGCGCGGTAGCCTGTCAGATGAATCCAATGAGATACACCGAAAGTATAGTTGGTATTGAAGCTATTCCAGGATCCAAGACCGTTTATTTATTTACGTTAATGGGGCGCTCCATTATTTTTGATGGATTTGCAAAAGTACTAGGCACATGGCTCATTAAAGACGAAGGCATGCAGGAGATCGATGTTCTTCATGTCGGAGATTCACTTGATTGTAGGAGTATTGAAGCACTTCAGAAATTTACTAAGCCTAAGGCGCGATACACAGAAGCAACGCTCATCAAGGCGCTTGAAAAACGAGGCATTGGACGGCCATCCACCTATGCCACCATTATTTCTACTATTCAAGGGAGGACGTATGTGGCTCGTGATGGCAGGTATCTCTATCCTACGGATGTCGGTATGGTTGTGAGTGATTTTCTTGTTTCCCATTTCCCTTTGATTGTGGATTACGATTTTACCTCTCAGGTAGAACAGGATCTTGATGATGTTGCACAGGGTGAGAAAAAGTGGATACCGGTCGTGGACGATGTGTATGCTCCTTTTGAAAAAACTCTTAAGGATAAAGAGAAGTCTGTGAAGAAAGAAGATGTAGTCATTCTTAACGAATCAGATGTTCCCTGTCCTGTTTGTAAAGGGAAAATGGTGGAGCGTCTGGGGAGGGAAGGTACATTCCTTAGCTGTGCGAATTTCCCTTCATGTAAAGGAATGCTTGGAATGGATGGGAAGACACTGGAGGAGGCTTTCGACAGCAATCGTTATCTGAAAGCTGAAGTATGTTCGAAGTGTTCAGGAAAGATGGTGCTTAAGCGCGGACGTTACGGCCAGTTTTGGGCATGTGAGAACTATCCGACTTGCAAGGAAACGCTTCCACTACTTCTCAAAGAAGTCTGTCCTGAATGCGGAAAACCATTAGTCGAAAGAAAAGGTAAGTGGGGACGGATGTTTACAGGTTGTAGCGGTTATCCTTCTTGTTCGTACATTAAGAAGGAAGCATCTGAACAAAAGGTGAAGTCGAGAAACTAACAACTTCTTCAACGCATTTCCACGAGTTTATTAATGATAGTATTTCTCTTGTTAATTCCTGCATGATTTTTTCTTCTGTTGATAAAGCAGGATAGACATCTGTTACATTTCTAACTGTCTTTCGTTATACTGATAGTATCCAATTTTATCTCTCAACTTACTTATGGAACAGAAATCAGAAAATTCTTCTCAACCCTCAGCTAATAAGCCTGTTTCACGAAAAGCTTTTTCAATACCACACTGGATTAAGCTTGCTGTAATTGCCCTTGCAATGGTTTTACCGGTTTTTGTGGTTTCGATGATTCTCTTAGTAAAAACCCAGGAACGGCAACAACTTATATATGATATGTCTTTAAAGACAGAGTATAACCTGGGGGGAGCGGTCAAACAGATGGCTCCGTCATTGAATGCGATTAGTTCCGAAAGTGATTTTTACGACAGATATAATGAAGAGGTTGAATCAGAATATGGGTATTCGTTATCTCCATCGGTTCTTGCAGATTATGTTGAAAATACAAATCTTATCTCAACAAAAGGTTCAGTAATCATCCGGATTGATCAGGTTAAGCGAGGATTGCGGTATGAACCTGCGTATTCCACAGCGTTTGTGGCGACCTATGTTCTAAAAAATACTCTTGATACTGAAGCAGCAGTCGAATTTGAATTTCCGTTTCCTGCAGATATGCTAAATAAGGAAATAAATAATGCATTGCTTCTTGTTGATGGGGTTGAACAGGAAAAGTCAGTAAAAGTAATAGAGAGCGTTACGCAAGAACAGATTGTACCTAGTACGGATCCTTCTTACGATTACAACTGGTCAGTACCATATTATCCTGAAAATACAGCGAAAAGTGGGCTTTTCTGGGAGGGTACGATTCCAGCTCAGGGACAGCGGGAAATTGAAGTGAGGTATAACACCGTTGGTCTTGGCAACTTCAGTTATGCCGGCATGGAAAATCCTGAAGGCTCGCAAGATCTGTCATTCTCTGTAAAAATCATCGGTAGTAGAAAGTACGATAATCTCGGAAGCTTAACTATTGATTCAAGAGAGTATATCCAAGAGGGTGAACAAACCGGCGTAATTCTAAACTGGACTAAGCCGGACTTGTTTTCAGCTCCACACATTGAGGTATCTGTTGCACCCCGAGTAAATCCCTCTGAACATTTATCCGAAATATATGTAATTATGGTACCTCTCTATTTCGCGTTTGCGAGTGCAGTGATACTGATGGTTTCACTTCTTAAGAAGCAGTTTGGTGGAGTAGATATGGTTTTACTTGCTTCGCTGTTTACGATATTTTTCCCGTTGCTTCATTATCTGGTTAGCTTCAATATAGATCCAAGTGCAGATGTATTAGCCAACTATGAAGGAGTGGTCAATTTCTCTATGCCACTGTATGGTGCCTTTGCTATTGCGCTTGGTGTCATCGGGTCATTGATGGTTTATCTGTTGGGTCGTGTTAGTGGGTGGTCTTTTTCACTCGGGGTGGGTTTGCCATTGATTATTGTCTTTATGGCTTTCTTCCCGCTTGCCATGACACTGCCTGAATACAAATACCTCCTTGCGTTAATTGGGGTAGTTGCGATTCTTGGAGTTGTTGTCCAAATGAGGGCAACGAGGAAAATTGTCCGTTCGATAGAGTAAGCAGAGTCTTGTAAGACTGGAGGGAGTAAACTTCTGGAGCGTTTGAAACAAAGCAGGCTGAATATCAGCCTGCTTTTCTTTATGTTTTTTTCATGTTGGTAAATTAGTATTGTTCACTATGAAGGAGTCGAGTAATGAAAGCGCGTTAGATAATAATTTACCCCGGGAAAAACTAAAGCGTTTGGGGATAGGAGGTTTGAGTGACACCGATCTTATCGCTGTATTGCTTGGATCGGGTATTGAGGGAAAGGGTATAAAAAAGCTATCTCGCTCTGTATCCTATTATATGCATTCACACCTTAAAGAAATGTCCTCCAAAAATCTAGAGGGTGGTGTTACCCATTCAATGACACTTATTCCCGAATGGAGGAAACTCATCGCTATAAAGGGAGTGGGGGAAGTGAAAGCGATGCAGATCCAATGCGCACTCGAACTTGGTAGAAGATTCTTTGCGAAAACGAACACTGAAGCAAGAATAATTCGAAGTCGAAGTGATGTCTTATCACTTTGTTCGTATCTGAAAAAGATGCGTCAGGAACATGTTGTTGTTATTGCTTTGAACGCACGGAATGAAGTCATTGCTAAGAAAACTGTAGCGATAGGTTCTCTAAATAAGGCAGTTGTAGAGCCCCGAGATATTCTTGGATGGGCTCTTGTCCAGTATGCCTCAGGTATAGTACTGGTACATAATCATCCTTCAGGAAGCACAGAGCCAAGTAGTGCGGATCTTACTTTTACCGACAAAATACGGAAAGCCTCGGAACTCCTTGGGGTCAACTTCATTGATCACGTGATTGTTTAGCAGGGATAAAGGGGTATTTTTCTTTCAATTTCGAGATGTTGCCTTTTTCGATGAGATCCTTTTCTACATTATTTTTCTCTTTTTTTGCACCCATAATTTTCTTAGCTTTGTGCCATCTGCTTTTTTCAATATCTATCTCACGATCCAGTTCTTGGAATGTTAACTGACAGAAACGTTCTCCAGGATAGATTCGTACCGGTTGCTCATTCTTGTTTTCTATGGGAACGATTAAATTACCTTCATATCCTGCATCAACAATACCTGTCAGGTCGATTGATAATCCCTTTCTGTTAAGAGAGGATCGAGGGTAGAGAATTGCCATTACATTGGTGGGCATGGTAATGCGTTCGAGAACGGTTGCTACAACAAGTTCGTTTGGAAGTAACTCGAAATATTGTCCTTCCTTCAGTTCGACCGGATAGGTGGACTGAGGGTCATCAAGGGTAGACATGTTGATTTTTATAGCTTCTCGACCGTTTCTAGTCATTGTCCAGGCACGTGGTACCATAAATGTATATCCAAGTCGTAGATCTATTGAGTGAGGGCGAAGCTGAAACTGATCAAGAACTGGATCAAAGGACAATTTTCCGTCTAAAAGATATTGTTCAAGTGAAGTTCGTGAAAGAATTCCCATAGTGTATTAGTAAGAAATTGAATAGTGGTAGTGAACAACCCCCGATGGGTCGTGGTTTACCTCCTTAAGATTCAGACGAAAATCGTTTGGAATATCATCGATAAAACGAATCCCCCTGCTAGAGAGAAGAGGAACAACGGTTACTAATAACTGGTTAATCATTCTTGAGGATAGAAATTGCGTAAATACTTCGCTTCCGCCTGCAATGAGACAAGAGCTGAAGCCTTTATGTTCAAGGCTTTCAATTACTTCTTGAGGGGAACCGCTGGTGAAATGGAGTTGTTTGGGCAGATCTGAAAGCTTCTTTCCGTTCGTTAGTACAACGGTAAGACGGTCGGGTAATGCAATTCCTCTTAGTTCCGTTTCAAAGGTCCTTCTTCCCACGACGACGACACCGCTACTTCGGGATAGAAGGTTAAACGTTGATGTTTCAAATAATGAGGTCGGGAAAAGTCCATTATATTTTCTGAATCGGTCTCTTTGTACTAGGTGTCCGTTTGCGGTAACAACAGCTATTGCGGTGACATTCATAAACGTTTAATATTACTTATTAACCACGTTCTCACTCAGAAAACAAATGATACTTACTGAGCGGTTGCATCTTATCGTGAGAAGCCTTTCAGTGCAAGATGTACTGCTGAGTGTTCTTGCAACAGATGTACATAAATGGTAGTATCGCCACGATATTATTTTACTACTCACGCCCCGGCGGCCTTCTTGTTTTCGACGGGATCGTATCCTTCGAAGATATTCGCGGGCGGGTGTGCAAAGGAGGATCTTATGGCAACTGTATCTACTCGTTCTGAGGGTTCGGCTTCTAAGAAAGCTGTAACTACAACTGTTTCTACAAAGGCGCCTTCTGTGAAGGAACCGGTGTCTGCTGAGAAATCAGTCGCAAAAAAACAGGTATCTTCGGTAGAAGCTCCATCGAAGAAGCAATCTGTCGTTCGTCCAGAGGTGTCGAAATCTGAAGAAAAAAAGGTTTCTGCATCACCAATGAGACAACAATCGAATAAACCGACATCCAGTCATGTATCAAAAGGTCATTCAACGAATGTACCACCAAAAGAAGAACCAATTTCAATTGATGTGAAGATGCCTTCACTTCAACAAATGCTGGAAGCTGGAGCGCATTTTGGTCACAAAGTAAGTCGATGGAATCCTGCAATGAAGCCTTACATTTTTGATGTACGTGCAGGGATGCATGTTATCGATCTTACCAAGACACTTGGAATGCTTGAAGACGCAGTTAATGCATTAGCCCGGGTGGCGCGGAAGGGGAATATCCTTCTTGTGGGTACCAAGGGACAGGCTGCAACAATTATTAAGAATGCAGGTATTGACCATGGTGCATTTTTTATCAGCAGACGATGGCCCGGAGGGTTGCTTACAAACTTTAAGACTGTTCACCGTAGTGTTCGGCGTCTTATGGAGTTGGAAGAAAATCTTGCGTACGGACGTGGATATGAGACAAAGCGTGAGCGTCTCGTGCTTGAGCGTGAACGTGAACGATTATCAGTCTTGTATGAGGGTATCCTTTTCATGGATTCACTTCCTTCAGCTATTGTAGTGGTAGACACAAAGGTTGAGAAAAATGCCATTAAAGAGGCTAAGAAGAAAGGGATTCCTGTGTTTGCTATTGTGGATACCAATTGTGATCCTCGTTTGGTCGAGTATCCAATTCCCGGTAATGAAGATGCAATCAAGTCAATTGATCTATTTATTGGAATTCTTGTCCAGGCTTTCACGAGCACAAATACCAGTGCCCGTCTGATTGGACAAAGAAATGACTTTCGTACTCGGGTAGAATTAATTAGTCGTGAACGTGAAACTGAAGAAGAGCGGAAGCGTAAAGAACGTGAAATTGAAGTAGCACGTCTTAAAGCTATGAAGGAAGGTAAAACCGTCGATATGCCAAATCAGGAAGAAGCACGTACGGGAGAAAGTAAAGTTGTTCGAGTTGTAAGACAGGAAGAGCAGACCGAACAACAAAGTCAGCGTACGACCGTTCGTGTTTCACAGGAAAGTCGTTCAACACCGACACGTTCTCAGAAGCCGGCAACGAAAGTTGCTTCTCCCAAGAAGGAAACGGTAAAAAAGAATGTGACTAAGAAAAAAACAATTAAGAAAACAGCCGTAAAGAAATAGTTGAGATCTCGAACAACGGTGTTCATGGGTACTCAAGCAGCCAAATAAACTGTAAAAAAAACAACAAAAATGATTAGTTTCGATGAAGTTAAAAAATTGCGAGCTCAAACGGGGGCGGGTATTAATCTGTGTAAAGAAGCTCTAGAATCTTCCGGTGGAGATATGGAAAAAGCTCTCGATTATATCCGTAAAAAAGGATCTTTGAAGGCAGAAAAACGTGCTGACCGTGAAACTTCTCAGGGGGTGATTGGATACTATTTGCATGGTGTTGATCATAGAGTCGCAGCACTGGTTGAGCTTAACTGCGAAACTGATTTTGTAGCCCGAAATGAGTCATTTAGAGAATTGGCACATGAACTTGCCATGCAGGTTGCTGCAATGAAACCTCAATACGTTGACCGTAACTCTGTTCCTGCAGAAGTTCTCGAAAAGGAAAAACAATTATTCCGCGAATCTGACGAACTGAAAGGAAAGCCTGAAGAAATGATGGATAAGATTCTTACCGGTAAGCTCGAAAAGTTCTACTCTGAAAGTTGTCTCATGGATCAGGCTTACTTTAAAGATGAATCAATGAAGATTTCTGACTTGGTGAACGGAGCAATCGCCACAATCGGTGAAAAAATTGTGGTTTCACGCATTTACAGGATGGAAGTTGGCGGTTAGAATAGAAGTAGAACTTTCGGACCCTTTGTCGGGTAATTAATTGATCTACTTCATTCATGAACCTTTCTGATGGAATTTCTAGTATGCAGTCAGCTGTCACCGGTCTACGCGAAGCGTTAGGTAGAATTCGAGCGGGAAGGGCAAATCCTGAAATGATCGAAGGCGTTCATATCGACGTGTATGGTTCGAAAATGCCTATTGCTCATGTGGCAACAATATCGACTCCAGATCCACGCACAATAGTCATTCAGCCATGGGATGAGTCAAATATAAAACCTCTAGAGAAGGCTATTCTTGCTTCTGATCTTGGTCTAAATCCTGTTGTTGACGGCAAGATTATCCGTCTTTCGATACCTCTTCCTACTGAAGAACTTCGAACCGAGTATGTGAAAACGATGAAAGGTGAAGTTGAGGAAACAAAAGTGGCCATACGGGGAATGCGTCATAAGATGATGGATGCATTGGAGGAAGAGGAAAAGGCTGGTGGCGTTTCTGCAGATGATATCAAACGTCAGAAAGACCAGGTAGAGAATGAAGTAAAAAAGATTATGGAAGAAATTGAAGAAATTGAAGAGGCTAAAGAGAAGGAGTTAATGACGGTGTAGAATAGTAGTATACCTGTCTGTCTTTTCTTGGTTGTATTCAATAGAATGTTAATGACACTTTGACGTAACTTTAACGCGAAGAACATGCTTTCGATAATTACAACGATAATACTGTTCCTTCTCATTATTTCGCTTATTGTCGTAGTACATGAATTTGGTCATTACATAGCGGCTCGGATTACCGGTATGGAGATTGAAGAGTTTGCTGTCGGTATGGGACCGGTTCTCTGGCAGCGTAAACACAGTAAATCAAAGGTTATTGCTCGATTCTTGGATTTTGTGGTGAGACTTTTATCGAGAGGGGCCTATGGGGGATCATCATCGAAAAATGGAAAGCCTCGAATAGATACTGCTTATATGATCAAACTGTTTCCTATTGGTGGATATGTAAGGATTTTAGGTGAGGAGGAGGAGAATTTATCTGAAGGAAGCTTCAGCGAGAAATCGGTGAGGGCACGTATACTGGTTGCAGTTGCCGGTGTTTTTATGAATATTCTCCTTGGCGCGTTTTTCTTTTACCTTGTCCTCTTTGCAAAAGGATTTGTTTATGACGGTTTACCATACTATGAAGGTTTCAAGCCTTTCTTTGGTGAACAGGAGATCAAATATGCGTATCCGGTGACGGTTATGAATGCTGTTGAAGACTCTCCTGCAAAAGATGCAGGTTTTGAAGGTGGGTGGGAGATCCTTACTGTAGACGGTGTAATGGTAGAAAATACGCAAGAATTACGAAATGAATTAGAAGGTAAAGAGAATCAGGAGATTACTATTGGAGTGAATACACCAGAGGAAGGTGAAATGGATGTTCTGGTAACTGTTTCTGATGAGGCGACGATTGGCGTTGAATTGGCGCAGGACTTGCAAGTGCTTTCGATTTCATATACGGGAGTTCAGAAAATCTTTGCTGGTTTCTTGCATGGGGCAAATATGTTAAAGGCAAATGTATATATTCTTGGACAGCTCATCGGGCAATCAGTAGAAGAAGGGTCTGTTGATCCGGTTGCTCAATCGGTCGCAGGACCGGTAGGTCTCGTGGCTATCATTGATATAGTGAAAAAATATGGTGGCATTGTAGGACTTCTGGATCTAATCGGTTTATTCAATGTCGCACTGGTGATGATGAACATGCTGCCGTTTCCTGCTCTTGACGGAGGTCATGTAGCTTTTCTTGCTCTAGAAGGAATTCGTGGACGTCCGGTTAACAAAAAACTGCAACAGGCGCTCTTTACTGGAGGAATGATCATTCTTCTGCTCTTTATGGTGGTGGTTTCTGCCAAGGATGTGTTCCAGTTTGGAATATGGGATGGCATTAAAGGATTATTCGGAGGATAGTAGATATTTCGCATCTCCTACGCGAAAGGGGTACGAGTTCTCTTTGACAGCATGTTCCTACGTGGTGTAGGATGAAATTCAAACAGAAGTGTGTAATTTTGTAAACGCTGCTCAGTGGCTATCAAAATAAATAAAGCGGTTCTCGTTGTCGGTATTCTCCTCGTTTTTGTGGGTGTTTTAGGCGCTGCAGGCTTTGTAATTTGGCGTCTGAATCAGCCCGATGATGTTACTCCGGGAGAGTCGGAGGCGGGAGTTTGTATACCCCCTGCTGGAAAAATCGGGGATGATGGAGGTGGGGGATGTTGTGGATCCTATTCTGGAACTGATGGAGGTGTGGCTTGTACTGGTGATAGTGGGGGATGTCGTGATTGGGAAGTATGCGATGTAAGCAACGGAGCGTGTGCGAGCGGTACTAGTTGTCGTGAAGCAAGTTGTCGGGCGGATGGTGGGGCTTGTACTGGTAATTCTCAATGTTGTAGTGGTAATTGTAGCGGAGGAACATGTCAGGGTGGGTCAGCTTGCAAGAGAGACGGGGATGCGTGTAGTAGTGCAGGAGAGTGTTGTAGTAACACCTGCACTGGAGGAATCTGTTCAGCTGCTCCAAGGACCTGTGATGCTGGTAACACCGGGTGGTGTGGGACTGATACAGGGGCTGATGGAAAGTGTAGCTGTTCTAACTTTAATGAACCAAAGTGTCATGTCCACGCTGGAAGTGGATGCGCATGGATTGATGGAGCCTGCACGTGCAATTCAGGAGAAGAAACAGGGGGATGCGTCATTACGGGTTCGGCATCAAGTTTTACCTGTGATAAGGGTCCGTGCAAAGTTTCTGTAGCTGCTTGTTATACTGCTACTGCAAACCGAAGTGAATGTGAGTCACGGGCGAATGAGGGTGTGGGATGTGCTACCTCAACTATTACTCTATCTGAAGGACAATCATATTCTCTAACTCCTCCAGGCAGTTGTGGTATTTATCAACTTGATGCTACAGGTTGTACGTGGAATCGAGCTGAAACTGGTTGTGTCTGGTCTGACACCTGTGATGAAGATGAGGAGCAACCAACCTGTGGAAATGGAGTCATTGATGCAGGTGAGCAATGTGATCCTCCAGGTAATACAACACAATGTTCCGGTGGAGGAACATGTTCAGCAAGTTGTACCTGTCCTGCAGTTGTTCAAGAGTATTTAACAGTAAGTGGTGACGTCTTTTGTCAGGATCCAAATGGAGAACGATATCCTGTCATCGGTGCAAAAGTGCGATTTACTAAAACAGGAAGTGCTGCAGAGGTATTATCAACAAATTCATCCGGTGCGTATTCATCTGCTTCAAATACTACAACACCTGCACAGAAGCCTTTTACCGTACAATTTGATAGTTTCACTAATCCTTCATCTACACTACCAACGGGTGTTGTTTATAGTGCTATGGTTGGACCGGTAGTGGATAATTCTTCAATATGCACGAGCGGTAAGTGTTCTACCTGTAGTGGAAGTTATAGTACCTGTAATGGATTAACCAATGGATCAAATGCAGGGTTTAATCTAAAATTTACCAATTGTAGTCCTGCCCAGGTAAATCCTGACTGGAGTATTCAAAAGACTAATACACCGGTCTGTTACCAGGAGGAAACGGTAAATGCATACGCAGAAATTAGTTATACTGTTACCGTTACGAACGTTACGGGTGGTGGTACTGTTACGACGGTTGAAGATGATCTCGATGCAGATATTTCAGATTCGTGGGTTAGTGCGGTTACTCCTACTGGTGTGGTAAGTGGGGGAAAGATTACCTGGAATGCGGGATACACCTTTACGTCAGGTCAATCAATGACGTTTACCTATAAAGTAAGAATTCCGCGGGCATTGTTTGGGCAAGCATTGGATAATCACGTCATTGCGACACCTGAATCGGGAGATCAACTGCACGCATATTCAACTGCGCTTGCCATATGCGGTGAATACAAACCGCCACTTCCTTCCACCGGTATCTTTGACTCGACCGTAGTTCGGATTGTTCTGGGCGTCCTCTGTGTTGTTCTCGGATATGCGTACTATCGGTTCGGACTTTTTGATGGTATGGCTCGCTGGCTTTCACAGGTTTCTGGTTCCGCTGCAGGAAAAGTAAAACATTCAGTAAGCTCTGAAGGGAAGCGTGAGCGATGGGAGCGAAAGGTTGTAACAGCCGTTGATAAACGCAGGAATACTCGGAAATAGGGACTGAGAAGAATTTTCATCCGAAACCGAAGATGCTGGTACTTTTAGTGTCGTTTTTCAATTGACAGCAGCTCTCTAGACCTATAAAATTGCACCTGTTGTTTTGAGATTTTTCTAAATTGCATGTATCCGATAATGACAAATAGTGATCCTATCGTGGGGGTGCAAGTGTTATATGAGGAAAGTAATTGGAGGGATGCATCTAATTATATTTTTTTCTCGAACAACTGGTAGGTCAGGAATCTATACCTGTGCACGATTTACTGGAGTTAACATCGAGAAGCTGGAAGCCAGAAAATCTTGAACGGTTACAGAGGACAATCGGAGAGATTGCAGGGCAAGGTACCGCTACCGAGCAAGCTTATAATCGTCGATTGGTTCTTGCTCTGTATGAATTGCATCAAGCTGATGCTGGAAATCTAGTTATTATTGATTGGTTTAGTAGTTTTAGGTCTGTGAGTGATTTTAAGGAGCAATGGGTTCGTGTTACAGATGGGCTCCTTACGCTAAGACAGGAAATTGATGATATTGCTGCATATGCCGATGTTGAAGAGCTCGACTGCCTTCATGGATTTTTTGCTCGCTTGGCTTACAGCGGTATATGTCAGCGTGGTCAAGAGGTAGAGTGTCAGTTAGGACTTACAGAAGAAGAATGGGTCGAGAAGCAAATCGAGCTGTGGAATCAAGATATTAAACTGAGAAACGTGGGAATTCCTGAATCAACGTCCGATGTGACAGATTAATTTAGTTTGTGTATAATCCGTTCGCTATGGCAGTAATTGTGCACGCAAACGAAAACGTAGATACAGCTCTCAAACGGTTACACCGCGAAGTTCTTCGTGAAAAAGTGCTTGAGACCGCTCGTGAAAAAGCCTACCGCGTCAAAGAGGTGGTTGCTGAACGCGAGAAACGTCGAGAGTGGGCGAAGATGAAACGGCGCCGAAGAGCTGCCCGTCGTCGGCAGATGAACTAATCTGTCACTTTTCAACAATGAGTCTTCTAGAAACTATTCAGAAAGATATGCTTTCTGCCGCTAAGGATGGTAAAGCTGTCGAATCAGATATTCTCAAAATGGTTGTTTCAAATCTTAAGAACGCACTTATTGCCAAAGGCCCTGGAGAAAGTCTATCCGAAGAAGAAGAAATCAAACTTGTATTTTCAGAAGCAAAGAAATTAAAAGACGCTGCAGAGCAGTATCGCTCTGGTGGACGTGAAGATCTTGCAAAACGAGAAGAAGAGCAGTTAGTGGTGGTAGAGCGTTACCTCCCACAACAGGCAAGTGTAGAAGATGTCCGTGCTGTTGTAGTGGATGTCATTAAGGAAACGGGAGTTTCAGGAATGGGTGCGATGGGTATGGTAATGGGAAATGCTATGAAGAAACTTCAGGGTAAAGCTGATGGAAAGATTGTCAGCGATATTGTAAAAGAAGAATTGTCGAAGTAATCGGCATTACTGAATTCGAATGAAAAACTCTAAGCCTCTAACTATTTTTCTATTTACTTCCTGTTCAGGTTCACTTTGTCTCGATACCCGTTCTCTTCTATTGAAGTATTCGAAGGAGATTGCTGAAGAATTATCACAGAGGGTTTCTCAAGCTGAAGGTGCGGAAATAAACGTGGTCATTGCAGAAGGAAGGACTCTCCGAGGGATGAATCGTAGATTTAGAGGGATTGATGCTGCAACCGATGTATTATCGTTTCCTCTTGGCGATGGAGTTTTGGGTGAGATTTGGATTTGTCCGTCGTTGGTACGTCGTAATGCTCGTTTATTCGGACAATCGGAAGAAACGGAACTCCTCCGTGTCTGTATTCACGGAATGTTACATCTATTCGGATATGATCATTCCGGTGTATATGATGAGAACGAGACGAAGAATCTTGAGGAAATGTTTACACTGCAGGAAGGTATTCTCAAGGCTGTCATTTCGAAGAAGGAGTGATATACTGCATATATGCTTATCGTCATCGGTCTAGGAAATCCAGGTAAAAAGTATGCTTTATCACGACATAACGCGGGATTCATGTTTGTTGACAAGCTTTCAGAATTCTTAGGGTGGGATGCGTTTTACGATGTGGATTCGTGGGGTTCGGACAACAGTCCGACGTACGTTGTGAGGCGTGCACGTTCAGGTGGTGATGTAAAAGTTACTTTCATGAAACCATTAACCTTCATGAACTTATCAGGAAGTGCGGTTAAAAATATCGTTGAACGTGAAGGGATTGCAGTATCATCCTCGCTCATCCTTGTGCATGATGACTTAGACATAGAACTGGGAAAGTATAAAATTCAACGGAGTGTTGCTCCTAAAAATCATCGTGGAGTTCGAAGTGTCGAACAATCAATTGCGAAGACAGACTTTCTTCGAGTGCGACTTGGGGTCGATTCTCGAAAGGGAGACCGTAGTATTCCTCCAGATGAGTATGTCATTCAACCTATGGCACAAGAGGAACTTTTGCTTCTAAACGAAACTATAGATGAAGCGGTTCGGGATCTTCGTTCACTTGTTCAGTTCTAGTTACTGAGGTATATTTCATCACCTTTTATTAATTAGTAAGACTTACAATTTCTACTGAATTTCGCGCATGCGTTATGACAGACACTAGTATTACCCACAATATTCGTTCAGTCGCACCCATAGAATCTTTGGCAAAACGTGTTGTTTCATCAATAATTGAAACGGCAAAGAGTGGAAAAATTCCATGGATTTCAGTTGAGTATCTTCCTATTGGGGAAGTCCTCTCGTTCTTGCTTGCTGAAGAATATGGAGGGAGCGTGCTTGTGTGGTCTGTATCTTCCTCGGTAGTCAACGATATTCCGGTAAACTTTTTTAATTCTTCGTCAGAATTAACTGCTTTATCTGCTGGTATTGATTATGCCGAAGTTCTTGAGTTGTTAAACAAGGCAGGTCTTGAAAGAGTGAAAAGAGTATGGGGAGCAGGCGAGTATAGTGTAATCGGAGATGTCTTGACCGTGTGGCCTATCGGAAATGCTATTCCGTATCGTATAGAAATAGGGGATAGTGTTATCGAGCGAATAAGTATGCTTGATACTCATACATGGAAACAGGTAGGAGATGCAAAACAAGTGGTACTTCTTGGCAATGCTTCTGATGAAAGGGCTGAAGGATTGATTGAAACAAAGCTTTTGCCTGGTAATCCAGACAACGAAACTCTGCGTGTCGTTTTTTCTGACACGTCTATTATTCCTGAGTCTTTAAAAGGGAAATTCAAAGTAATTAAGTCCGGACTTGCGT
>CAZDUZ010000002.1:0-3384 GCA_964508755.1 uncultured Candidatus Saccharibacteria bacterium
GAAATAAAAGGGGTGCGCTCCGAAGGTATGATTCCATCGGGACGTGAGCTGAGCCTTAATCACGATCACACTACGGTATATCAACTCCCATCTGACACCAAGGTCGGAATTTCACTCGATCAGGCATTGGATCTCACCGATGTGATCATAGAAATTAAAAACAAACCACTAACGCATCGCCCCGATGTGTTCTCTGTAGAAGGTTTTGCCCGTGAAGTTGCCGCTGTGCAGAATACTCCATTTAAGGGGTTGTCCTGGTTGAAAGACTGGCAGTCATTGAAACCACAGTCTGTTGATAATAGGCTTCCCATAGAAATTGTTAATCGTGCGAAAGCGCTCTGTCCGCGATACATGGCAGTAGTGCTCGATAATGTGACTGTTGGCCCTTCTCCTAAATGGATGCAAATTCGACTTGCTAAAGTTGGTATCCGGCCAGTAAACAATATCGTCGATATCTCCAATTATTTAATGCTAGAAACAGGTCAACCTAATCATGCATTTGATTATGACAAAGTTATTCAAAAAGATTCTTCGTTCAATGGTACTGCCACAATTGTCGTTCGTTTGGCTCAAGGTGGGGAGCGCATTACTACCATTGATGGGGAGCTTCACGAATTATTCAACGACACAATTGTTATTGCAGACTCATCTCATCCAATAGGAATTGCTGGGGTAATGGGTGGAAAAGATACAGAGATAACTGACGAGACTAAGCGGGTGATTTTCCAAGTAGAAAATCTCGACATGTACAATATTCGGCGTACGTCATGGAAGCTTGGAATCTTCTCTGATGCGGTGACGAGGTTTTCGAGAGGACTTGATCCAAACCGATGCGAACCTGTTTTGTATAAAGGAATTCAAATGATGCAGGAGTTGGCGGGTGCACAGATTGCCTCAGCTATTAAAGATGATTATGAATCTCCGTTAAAGGAGAAGTCTATTACGGTCTCCCCTGAACTCATCCGTAGAAAAGTAGGTTTCAATCTGGAAGATGATGAAATGGCGTCGATCTTAAGAAGATTAGAACTTGATGTCGATGTGGATAATAAGAATAAAACGATCACGGTTACGGTACCAACCTTTCGTAGGGATCTTTCTATTGCAGAAGATATTGAAGAAGAAATTGTAAGAATTTATGGATATGACAGGATTCTACCGACACTTCCACTGAGAACTATCCATCCTGTTGTTATGAGTGATTCCAGAAAATTCCGCATGAAACTAAAACGAGTCGCAAGTGCGGGAGGTGCAAATGAAATATACACGTACTCATTTGTGGGTGTCCCTCTTTATCAGAAGTGTTCAATGGAGCTTGATGCTGCATATAAGCTCCGTAATGCTCTTTCCCCTGAATTAGCGTATATGCGACCATTATTGGCGCCTTCCTTGATGGATAAGTTTCAGCTGAATTCATTACAGCGTGATGATTTCGCTCTCTTTGAAATTGATAAAGTGAACCCCCTTAAATCAAAAAGTGACGGGAAAAACAGTTTACCTGAAGAACCATGGCATTTTGCTCTCTTGCACTCATGTTCATTCTACGATGCTAAAGCCCTGTTGCAAACAATTGTGGACGGTATGGGATTGTCTGATATCGAAGTAGTTCCTTCGTCGCAAGTTGAAGTGTCACTTGTCCCTGGGTGGATTCACTATATGCATCCGATGCTTAACCTTGCAAGGACTGGATACATTAGAGCACGAAGCAGTATCGTTGGAGTAATTGCACAAGTCTCAAGCGATGTGTGTAATGAGTACGAATGTAAAGAAGCTGTTACTGTTGCGGAAATTGACATTGAATCGCTAATGGAAAACGCTCAGGTTTTACCGTTATATCGTAATCCTTCCCGCTATCCGATCGTTGAACACGACCTTTGTTTTGTCGTAGAGTCCACTGTACCGTATCGTGCGATAGATCAGTCTATTCGATCAGCTGATGCCAAAGAAATACTTCTTCGTGATGTAGAATGCCTTGATATATACATTGATGAAAATCTTGAAAATAAGAAGAAAGTTACTGTTCGAGTACGTATGCAAAGTGATGATCATACATTAACCGAACACGAGATTGAGAAGTTGCGTGAAGAAATAATTATCAAAGTTCGAAGTGCAACAGGAGCTGAAATCGTGGCGTGAGTACTAGTGGTATTAATTCTTAGAGATACTTCTAGTGAAGCGTGGATCTTAATCTAACGTATTGCTTAGATTTTCGCTGAAGTACTGGATTGAGAACTTGCTCCTGTCGCATTATCGTAGGCATAGGCGTACACAAAATACTGACCAGCAGGAAGTCCTGCTAAATCCTCATTTGAAATAACTCTGCGCCATTGTGCTGGAGCTATTTTTTCAGCAGTGAGTTCTTTTCTTTTACTGGAGTTGTTTTTGTTTTCAAGAATAAACTTTACCGAGTCAACTATTCCGAAAGATCCTCCGATGACAGCGCTAATTCTTGTTCCTACTGCGATGTTTGGTGCGGTATCAATAACAGGATTCGAGATTGTAAATGACGAAACGGATGATTGCACCTGAATGGTCACGGTGGACTCTCCTGTTAACCCTTTGCTGTCAGTTACTTTTGCCTTAAAGGTGTGAGCACCGTCACTTTCTGATGCTGGGATGGTTGCCTTCTTTGAATAGGGAGCGGTGGTGACAACCCCAATCGAAGCATTATCATAGAAGTATTCGACTTGCGTTACTCCATGTAAGGAATTTACTTGAACTTCAAGATTTACTTCTGTTCCAGCTGCGAATGATTGTCCTGCTGTTGGTGTACTAAACGAAACGATGGGTGCGTTTTCAGGACCTAGGTGCAGTGGACATTCAGCAGATTCAGGAATTGCTGCCATTGAGCCGTAAACAGAACTTTCAGATAGCCATTTGTCGATGGAAGATTGGTGGACAGTGTTTTCCAGTTTAATCTGAAGGAAAGTCTTATATTCAATTAACCCCATTGCATTTGCATCAGCTTCATTTGTAGCGATTTTTCCAGTTTCTTTACAGACAGGTTTTTTCACATGAGCGTCATCGATTTTAGGAACGGCTCCTTGTATGAATACTGATGATACTTTGTCGCACGGAGTATCTTCTTTTGCAAGCAGTCCAGTATCCTTGCATACCGCACCGGTAACCACACCTGCTGGTCGGGTGGTATATGCTGCAGGACCGAATTTATTTAACACTCTACTGAAAAATGAGTTAGCGATTGGTAATGGAACGGTAGTGCTCCACCCTTGGCCTCCTGTACCGATTGTGACTTCGTTATTGTTGTTGCCGGTCCATACCCCCACGGCAAGATTTGGGTAGTAGAGAAATGCGGTAAGGTCACGTGGACCATCCGTCGTACCTGTTTTTCCACATAATCGTTGAGCTCCTACAGAATAATATTGA
>CAZDUZ010000002.1:3394-46397 GCA_964508755.1 uncultured Candidatus Saccharibacteria bacterium
GCATGGAATATATGCAGGTTTCCGGAAAAAATCCAGAATAATATTGAGGAAATAACCGTCCTTGATTACCAATATCGCACAACATCCAATTAAGCAAATATATCTCCTTTTCATCCCAAACTTGTTTTTCGTCTCCGGGTGCCCATTCCTGCAGGACTTCTCCTTTTGATGTTTCAACCTTAAGAATTGCGGTGGTTGGAGCTTTGACCCCATTGTTTGCAAAGGTTGCGTATGCAGCGGTGTGCTCTACTAAAGCCATTTCTGCAGCACCTAATACAATGCTAAGACCATACTGATCCGTATTGGTAAGTGATGTAACACCAAATGCTTCTGCGGTTCTGATAAATTCTTCAGCACCTCCCGCTAATTGCATTGTGTACAGCGCGGGGAGATTGCGTGATTCTACGAGAGCTTCACGAGCAAGAATTAACCCTTCATACTTCCCATCCCAATTCTTCGGCTTGTAGTTTGCTCCAAAGCTCAGTGGTATATCAGGAGTAAGTAGGGCCGGACTATAGCCTTTATGAATTGCAGCAAGATATCCATATGGCTTTACCGATGAACCCATCTGTCTCAACTGAGTAGCAATATTTACGTTTCCATCGACTCGGGGATCAGGAGGAGCCCAGTAATCATATGAACCTACCATACTTAATATTTGTCCTGTTTTGGGATCGATTACAACCATACTTGCATTGTTTACATTGTAAGCAGATCGGAATTTATCAACACCTGCACGGATTTCCTCTTCAGCAATTGTCTGCAAGTCAAAATCAAGGGTGGTTGTAACGCGGAGTCCCCCTCGCTCTACGCGGTCTATTCCGTACTCTTCAATGAGTTGCTGCTTTATATAGAAAACAAAATGAGGAGCATTAATATCAAGAGGGGCTGGAGTGTATACCATTTCTTGGTCACGAGCTTCTTCAATGATATTTTCTGATAATTTTAATTCCTTTCCTTGCTTCTTAGATACTCGTTCGATCAATTCTTCTTTATCAAGCATCTGGTCGAGTACATAGTCCCTTCTTACTTCTGACTGCTCAGGATTGGTACCAAAGAGTGGTGAAGAAATGCCGGGGGTTTGGACGAGACCTGCGAGGAGAGCACTTTCAGCAAGTGTTAGTTCGCTTACATCTTTTCCAAAGTATGCTTTAGCTCCGGCTTCAATTCCATAGTTCGTTCCTCCAAGAGCTACTTCGTTGAGATACATTTGTAAAATTTCGTCTTTGGTAAAGGTTTGCTCTAACTGCATAGTGATAAGCATTTCTTTAGCTTTGCGGGTTAGAGATTTGTCAAAGGCTTCATCTCCAAGCACATCATAGAGAAGCGTGTTTTTTACAAGTTGTTGGCTGATCGTGCTTGCTCCTCTCGAAGATTGGCCACGAAAGACATAGTTGTATGCAGCTTTAATAAGTCCCGGAATATCCAGTCCTTTATGTTCGTAAAATTCTACGTCTTCTGCAGCAAGAAATGCCCAGATGGTATGGGCGGGAACTTTATCGATGCTGACAAATTCACGATTCTGGTCTCCAAAAACCGTATATAGTAATTTCCCGCTTTGAGGTCCTCCTCTGTCATAAATCTTTGTCGATTGGTCTGATTGTCTATCAATGAGCTCGTCTGGATCAGGAAGCGAAGCGCTGATACTTGCAAGTGTTGCTCCAACGAATATAGTCCCGAATAAGGTTCCGATAGTTATGAGTCCTAAGATGATGCCGAGAACTTTGCTCATCGTTTTCTTTGCGTTAGGCGATAACTTCGAACCTCCTATGCCAAGTAACCCTCTACCCTTAGATTTCGTGTATTTTGAATTGTATCGTACACCCTTTCCAGTGGAGTAAAGTCGCTTACTGCTGAAGGCGGTTTTTCGACTCGATGAGGGTATTGCAAATCTTGATCTAGCTTTTGTTCTTGATGATATTCCTACGTTATATTTCATGATTCATTCATTATATAGTATCAATTTCAATGCGTCTATTTTGTGGGTACGCTGTTATGTTTTATACGTAACGGGGAGACGAGGGGTAACAAATTTCAACTTAACGCCTCTATAAAAGCTAAAATATAGTGGTAGATCGCTTCTGTCATTTCCACCACAAAAAGCTCCCTTTGGGGTGCGTTTGCTGTGGAGGCTTCATCTTCTTATTTCAACGTCATTGTAAGGAAAGTTGTTGACACGACTGACGAGTATATGTTACTGTGGTGAGTGGTGGTGAATGGTGGTGAAATATGATAGTAGGACAGTATACAACCAAAATTGGAGTTAAAAAAAGAGTAGCTGTCCCGAAGAAGTTTAGGGATGAGATGGGTGACGACTTGATTGTTACGAGAGGATACGAAGGATGTTTGATTTTGGTTGATAAATCGAGGTGGGATCAGATTACGAAGGAAGTTGTTACTGGCTCTTTTATTGATAAAAAGGTTCGAGACTCAGGCCGATTTCTGATTGCCGGTGCACATGAAGTGCAACTTGATGAGCAAGGAAGATTTGTAGTTCCTGGGGGGCTCTTTCAATACGCAGATCTAAACCGAGCGGCTTGCTTTTTAGGTCTTGTGAATTGGGTAGAAATTTGGTCAGAAGAAAAATGGAAGGAACATGAACAATTTATTAAAGAAAACGGAGAAGAGATAGCACAAGAGCTATCTAGTTTAAACACTGTCGAGAGGAAATGAACATGAATTCTTCGGTGGTGCACGTGCCAGTTCTTTTACAATCAGCAATACATTATCTTCAGATAGATCCTTCTGGCGTTTATGTGGATTGTACGTTAGGAGATGGAGGTTATAGTAAGGCGATCTTTGATCATCTTTCAGAAGACGGCCGTTTGATAAGTCTTGATTGTGATGAACAATCAGTGGATTTTACCAATGAAAGGTATTCTAAAGAAATTAGTACTGGACGATGGACGGTTGTTCGAGAAAACTTCTCGAAGTTGTTAAGTGTCATAGAGACACTTTCACTGAATTCTGTTAATGGAGTTGTCTTTGATTTAGGTTTGTCATCAAGGCAGCTTGATAACGATGCGGATGAAAGAGGATTTAGTTACCTAAGAAACCAGAAGTTAGATATGCGGATGGATTCAAGGTTGGGTGTTACCGCGGAAGATTTAATCCGTGTCCTTAGTGAAGAGGAACTTGAACGGCTTATAAGAGAATATGGGGAAGAAAGGTATGCAAGGAGGATTGCAATAGAGCTGAAGAAGTGGATTGCTCAGCATCCAGGTAGACAATGTACATCGGACGAAATTGCAGCACTTGTCCGTAGAGTTGTACCGGCTGGCTATCGTAAGGAGTCGAAGCACCCCGCTAGACGGGTGTTTCAGGCATTTCGAATCGCTGTAAACGACGAGCTGCGGAGTTTACGGTCGGGGTTATCTTCGGCTCTTTCGGTAGTCTCTCAGGGTGGGAGAGTGGTGGTAGTTAGCTACCACTCGCTTGAGGATCGTATTGTTAAAAACATTTTTACTGATGCTGTGACGTCTGGTGAATTCAAATTAGTAACACCAAAACCTGTGTTACCTGAACCAGAGGAAGTGAACGACAATCCTCGTGCTAAAAGCGCGAAACTGAGAGTAATTGAAAGTAATTGAAAGAAATTGAAATAATAATTAAAAATGAACACTCAACTCAATATTATAAAACGAAAAATTAAAGGCGCTGTCCGAAAAGCGTCTGATGCAAGTGAAAAAAAGTCACCACTTTTACTTTATTCGGCCTCAGCGTTGGTGCTTGTTATGTTTGTGTTTTGCATTGTCAACCTTGTCGCTGTTTCTGTTCTAAGTCCCCGAGGAAAGATAATGCGTGAATTTAATGATGAGAAAAACGCATTGGTAGAGGAGAACAGAGTGTTGGAACAAAAAATTGCTGAAAGAATGGCGTTGGAAGTAATTACGAATCGAGCACAGAAGGAATTGTCAATGAAAAGGGTTGAATCAGTGCTGTTTGTTAAGGCAAGTCCCGTTGCTGCAGACGCATCTGTTCCTCAATGAAGAATTATCACAAAACTCAACGAAAAAAAACTTCCACACCATCAAATCCTGTAGATGGATTTGTCTGGCGTTACCGGCTCGCCCTTCTCTTTGTATTTGGAATTGTTGGAGCTGGACTGATATATCAAATGTACCGATGGCAAGTGAAAGGCTATGAACATTTTTCCGAAATGGCTAAGGTCCAACATCTTTCTGATGAGCGTCTTTCATCTTCCCGTGGAACAATTTATGCTGCTGATGGTTCGGTACTTGCCGTCGATGAGCCGGTATGGGATGTGTATGTGTCAGTAAGTCTTGATTCTTCAGATCGTCAACGGTTTGAAGATCAGCGAGATGAGTTTATTATTGAGGCGTCAGATATTCTTGAACTAGATCAGGAAAAAGTTGCTGAATCGTTAGAAGGTGAGTTTCAGCACGTGTTGCTTAAAAAATCTGCAACAGTTACTGAAAAGAACGCACTTGAGGAGAAGGCACTCTTTGGATTGTACTTTGAAGAGAAAGAAAGACGAATTTATCCTCAAGGAACACTCGCTTCTCATATTATTGGATTTGTGGGGAAAAATGAAACTGGCGAAGATGTCGGTAATTATGGACTTGAAGGTTATTACGCTGGAGATCTTTTAGGTATTGAAGGCTACAAATATGAAGAAAAGGATTCTCGAGGAAATGTAATACTTACCGGAGAGTATAATCCGGTCATTCCACGAGAAGGAAAAAACATTGTACTAACTATTGAACCAGGACTTCAAAAACGGGTAGAAGGTCTTATCGAAAAAGGAGTCAAAGATCATAAAGCAAAAAGCGGTAGTGTCATCATAATGGAACCTTCTACGGGTAAAGTTCTCGCTATGGCTAATTATCCTCGTTTCAATCCATCCTACTATTGGAAAGAAAAGGACGCGGAGGTATTTCGCAATAAAGCCGTTTCGGATGTGTATGAGTTCGGGTCAGTAAACAAAGTACTCACGGTATCAATGGCTCTTGAGGAAGGAGAAATCACACCTAAAAGCGAATGTGTTGACGACTCTGGCTCTATAGAAGTACTGGATAAAACAATTTACACCTGGGACCGTAAACCAGATGGAGTGTTATTACCTCAGGATACTTTACGATTTTCTAATAATATCTGTGCTGTGAAAACGGGACAGTTGGTTGGTATAGAGCGTTTTTATACTTATTTAAGGAAATTTGGAATTGGAGATTTTATTGGAATAGGGCTTCAAGACGAATCTACTAGTTATCTTCCTCCCTTGGAGAAATGGAATCTAGTAGATTTGGCTACAGCATCGTTTGGGCAAGCTATCTCAGCAACACCTCTACAAATAGTATCGGCTATTGGTACAATTGCAAATGATGGGGTTCGAATGCGTCCATTTATTGTCGATGAGATATATGACACAACGGAGAAGATTGACATAAAGCCTGAAGTGATCGAGCGTGTAATATCAGAGGAATCGGCAATTGCTGTACAGGATATGATGGAAGTTGTGGTAAAGGAAGGTGAAGCTAAAAGTTGGTTTCAACATCTAAGTCATTACAGTATAGCTGGTAAGACAGGAACTGCTGAAATTCCTTTTAAAGATCGATACGGATACCAGGCAGATAAAACAAATGTTACCTTTGTCGGTTTTTCACCGGTACATGATGCCAAAATGGTAATGATTGTGAGACTAGAAGAGCCTGGAGACAACACACTATCAGCTTATACTGTCGTGCCCGTTTGGATTGAGATATTTGAGAATGTGGCGCTCGACCTTGGTATTGCCCCGCAGTAAATCCTAATTTACAATAAGGATATGAAGAGAAACCCTCTAATTGCTTTCATTCTGATACAGAGTACAAAACTGGCTATTAGAAAGCATGATATAAAAAGTGTATGGGTTATTGGACGAACGGGGACTGTTGTGACGAGCGAGCTCATTGAAGGATTACTTAAGAAGCAAGCTCCGGTGAGAAGGCAGATCTTGAGAGAAAAAACTCCTTACACTGTATTGTTTTCTTATCTGGGAATTGAAGATCGGGTTTATTCAATTAGAAGTTGGATGCAGATAATCTGGAAAGTTTTTCTTCAACTGCTACTAGGAAAACGAGCTCCATCATGGGTTATTGTACAGCTAAACGAGTTTGATGCTTCGAAAACACGGCTTCTTACATCGGGAATAGTTCCTCAGGTGATTGTGTGGCTGGATAATCCTGTATCTTCTGAACTTAAGGATATCTTGAAAAAAAAGAATTGTATTTCGCTTTTACAAAAAGAAGTAGATACTGATAAAAAAGTACTTTTACCTCAGTATTCAATTTATCGTGGTGAAAGGAGGGTTGGATTTTTTCGCCTGATTACCTGGAGAACGGTAAAGACAGGAACATCCATTTCCGGTATTTGGAATAAGTACAACAGTAAGTGTAAATCAATCATTATGCATCGTGGACTGTATCTTCGAGATCCTTATGGTTTTGCTATAGCCTTTGGTCTGCATAACGGAATGAATATAAGGAAGTTAACTGATGTGCTCCCCTCGTTGATAGTTACGCCACCACAACTTAACTCTGATATTACATAAATGGAATTATCTGATGAAAAACTGGATGTCTTTCGGGCGCAAAAAAATCCAGAACACTTTGCAGTTCTATATCAGAGGTACTATGAAACTATTTTACGCTTTATCCAAAGCAAAATATCCTCTCGAGAGATATCAGAAGATCTTGCTTCACAAACATTCGTTAAAGCACTTGAGAACATTGCATATTTTAGATGGCAGGGAATAAGTTTTCGTTCCTGGATTTTTAGGATTGCTCGAAATACAATGTATGACTATTTTCGATCATCTGTTGTACGTAAATCGAGACGACTTTCTGAAACGTTCGAAGATACCTTGGCTGGATCAGTATCTCTTGAAAGAGAACTTCTTTATGACGAAGATGAGTTAAAACTTTTTGAAACAATCGCTTCATTTCCTCCAAAAGATCAGTATCTCTTGTACTATAAGTACTTTGAAGGAATGAGTGTGGAAGAAATATCACAGATCGTAGGTTTATCTAAGGCAAATGTAGCAACTCGGCTGCACCGTATTAGAAAAGTAATGGAAAGCAAAATGAGCAAAGGGTCAAAAAAGTAGAGAGCTAGTCTGGTATCCGTACCGTTGCCTTTTTATTGAAAGATTTTGCAATTCTGAGGAAACGTCTCATGTGTTCCCGAGAGAATGATTTCACTTTTGCAAATGAAGGATCGACCGTGCCATTGGGTTCAAAGTTCTGAAGCACATATTTCGGCACGTCTTTAATATATGGCATCATATCTGCAAGAACTTCTTCTGTGTGAATTCCAGGAACGAGCGTAGTTCTTATTTCATAGGGAATGGAACTTTTCTTCAATAATGAAAGGGAAGTGAGTACATTAGCTGTTTTCCGAGCATTAGATTTCATGATTTTATAGGAATTAGGGGAAACCTTAAAATCCATTGCGACATAATCGGCTAGCCCATGATGTATTATTTCTGACAGTCTAGAAGGGAGAGTTCCGTTTGTGTCAACTTTTATTAAGAAACCTCGCGAGTGAATTTCTTTAAATAGAGGTTTTAATTCCTTAAGCCACAGAAGAGGTTCGCCACCAGTGAATACAACCCCTTCAAGCTTACCTTTACGAGTGTCTAGGAATGTAAGTAGTTCATCTGTTTCCAAAGACTTTGATTCTTCGGGTTTGGCTGTTACAAGTTCAGGATTGTGACAGTAGGGACATCTGAGGGTACAACCATGGGTAAAAACAGTACAGGCAATTTTCCCAGGATAATCAATAAGTGTTGTTTTCTTAAATCCGTATAATCTCATGTAGATATTGAAACGACATATTCTTTCCTATCACCATACTCTGCTTTTTTGCCTGGATTCCACCGTTGTACAGGATGAATCTTCCCAACCACCCGAGAATAGACTTCACATTCATTTCCACAGGAGGGACAGGTCCAATGTTCACCAGCTATGTATCCATGAGTGGCACAAATTGAAAATGTAGGAGTTATGGTGAAGTAGGGAAGTTTATACTTTGTAGTAACTTTTTTAACGAGCGCTTTGGTAGAGGAAATGTCACTAAGTTTTTCTCCTAGAAAAGCATGGAATACTGTTCCTCCTGTATACTTACATTGGAGTTCATCTTGTAGGTCGAGTGCTTCGAACACGTCTTCCGTAAAGCCGACAGGTAGATGAGTTGAGTTTGTATAATAGGGTTCAGCTCCTTTTCGATACTCTTCTTCATTTGCGACAATGATATCTTTATAAAGATGTTTATCCTTCTTTGCCAATTGATAGCCGGTAGCCTCTCCGGGTATTGCTTCTAGATTATAGAGAACTCCTGTGTTTTTTTGATAGATTACGAGTTTGTCGTTTATATGGTCGATAAGCTTTTTTGCCAGTAATTGACCCTCAGTGGTCGTGAGATCTTTACCAATATAATTGAGGCAGAATTCATTAATTCCAATTATTCCAATAGTGTTAAAGTGGTGGTCCCAATATTTTCCTGTTTTCTGCTTGAGGTTTCTCAGGTAAAACTTTGAATAGGGATAGAAACCTTTTTCTGTTAACGCTTCTAATGTTTCTCTCCGAAGTTGCAGAGATTCGGAAGCTTTTTCAAGAAGATAGTCCAGTCGTTCAAACAATTCCTTTTCGCTTTTGTCTTTATATTGGTATCCAAGTCGGGGAAAGTTTATGGTGACGTAGCCGATGCTTCCCGTTAACGGATTTGCTCCAAATAATCCACCGCCCCGTTTATGCAGCTCTCTGTTATCGATTCTTAAACGGCAACACATCGATCGTGTATCTTCAGGCTTCATGTCGCTATTCACAAAGTTGGCGAAGTAGGGTATCCCGTATTTACGAGTCATTTCCCATACTGGATCAAGAACATGATTATCCCAGGCAAAATCCTTAGTAATGTTGTAAGTCGGAATAGGGAACGAAAAAACTCTCCCATTTGCATCTCCCTCCATCATAACTTCTGCAAATGCTGCATTTAAAAGATCCATTTCTTTCTGAAAATCACCATACTGTTCTTTTTGCGTTTTACCTCCAATAATAACCTGTTGTTTAGCTAAGTATTTCGGACAAGTAAGATCGAGTGTTATGTTTGTAAAGGGAACTTGTCCTCCAGCTTTGGTTGGACAATTCATGTTGTAAATAAATTCCTGAACCTTTTGCTTTATTGTTTTTTTACTTAGTTTGTCATATCGGATGAAGGGGGCAAGGAGTGTGTCAAAATTTGATACAGCAATTGCTCCTTCCGGCGACTCTTGGGTTGTCGTATACATAAAATTGCATAGTTGACCAAGTGCTGATGAGAAATGTTTAGGTGGAGCGCATTGCAAGAAACCAGGAACACCACCAAAACCAACGGTTAAAAGATCCATTAAGTCCCATCCAACACAGTAAGGACTAATTGCTTGGAGTTTATTAATCTTAATATCTCCGTTATTGTGAAGATCGCGGATCTCTTCAGAGAAAATCTGATTTAACCAATATACTTTGCCAATTTCACTATAGATGTAGTTATTCAGTCCCGGAAGAGAATAATCTATAGATGAATTACTGTTTACCTCCCAATCTTTCCGGTCGATATAGTCGTTTACCAGTTTACCCAGATCGACAATGGTTTCAATATTTCTTAAACGTGAGTGGAGATCTCGGTACAGAATATATGCTTTCGCGACTTCTGGAAGTCGGTGAAGGATAAGTTGTCTTTCAACAATGTCCTGGACTTCTTCAACTGTCGGTGTTTTATCCTTCTCAAAGAAGTTTTTTTCTATCTCTTCGACAACATCTTTGGTTACACGTTCCGCTTTTGCAAGTGAACGCTGACCAACAGCATCCATCGCTTTACTTATTGCAATGGTTATCTTCGTCTGGGTGAAATCTTCGATTCGTCCATCTCTTTTTTGTATTTTGAACTCTCCCATGTCGGGTCAAAGATAACTTATTCATTAACGGGTTTCTTATTGTTTTCGAGACGAACAGTCGGGGCAGACTGCGTACTCTTTTCTTTCTTTGTACTCTTGCTTCTTTCCGTTATTCCAAAGTTGGACAGGGCGGTAGTAACCAACGATTCGTGAATAAATAAGAGGATGTTCCTTGCACGGATTGCCTTTTTCGTCAGTGTGAGGACATTCCTTTGATTCACCCTTTATGTAGCCATGTTCAGGGCAGACTGAAAATGTCGGGGTGATAGAGAAGTAAGGTAACCGGTAATTGCTTGCGATTTTTTTAACAAGCGCTTTGCACTCTTGACCGCTTGCGAGTTTCTCTCCAAGAAATACATGAAAAACGGTTCCACCAGAATAGGTAGATTGCAATTCGTCCTGTAGTTCTAACGCCTCAAATACATCATCCGTGAATCCTACTGGAAGCTGAGTAGAGTTGGTATAGTAGGGGTCTCCATTACCTGCGGCAATGATATCTGGGTATTTTTCCCTGTCCTGTTTAGCAAGTTTATAGCTCGAACTTTCTGCAGGAGTTGCTTCAAGATTGTATAAGTGTCCTGTTTCCTGTTGGAATTCGACCATACGCTTCTGCATGTAATCAAGGGTTTTCTTTGCGAAGGCGATGCCTTCTTTATCACCAGTCGTCAATCCGAACATATTTCTTAACGCTTCGTTCATTCCAAGAATTGCTATCGTCGAGAAGTGATGGACAAAATTACCTAAATAATATTTAGTATACGGCATAAGTCCTTCTTCGAGATGCTTCGTTACTAAAGTTCTCTTTTCTTCAAGAATTTCCTTACTTAACTCCATCAATTCGTCGAGACGCGAGAAAAATTTCTCTTCGGACCCTTTGGATAGATAACCGATGCGAGGGAGATTGATTTCTACAACGCCAATGGAGCCAGTGGATGCCCCACTTGCCCAACGACCGCCGGTAATTTTGTAGAGTTGTGTCATATCCATTTGAAGTCTGCAACACATTGCTCGTACATCTCCTGGCTTAAGATGTGAATTAATGAAATTTTGGAAATAGGGATTAC
The DNA here is from genome assembly GCA_964508755.1 of uncultured Candidatus Saccharibacteria bacterium. Classification (GTDB taxonomy): domain Bacteria; phylum Patescibacteriota; class Dojkabacteria; order SC72; family JAFGCJ01; genus CAZDUZ01. The sequence goes on from CAZDUZ010000002.1 coordinate 14,390, forward strand.
CGTATTTAGCCGTCATTTCAAAAAGAAGGTTCACGTTTTCACTATCCCAGTCAAAGTCTTTCGTTAGATTGTAGGTAGGAATAGGAAAAGAGAACGGTTGCCCCGAAGAATCGCCTTCCATAAACACTTCGATAAGTGCCTTATTGAAAAGATCAACTTCTTTCTGGAACTCTCCGTACGTTTTCGATTGTAATTGACCCCCGATAATGACAGGGTTGTCATTAACGTCATCAGGGATAGTCCAATCAAGAGAAATATTCGAAAATGGGGTTTGTCCTCCATACCGAGTATTTATTCCTAAATTGTACATAAAGCTTTGAATACTTGCTTTGACTTGAGGATAGTCCAATTTGTCGTAGTAAATAAAAGGTGCGAGAAATGTATCTATAGAAGAAAAGGCCTGTGCTCCTGACCATTCATTACAGACGATGAGTATGAAACGTGATGCATGATCAAGTGCTGTTTGAAAATGCTTTGCCGGAGCAGCTGTACATTTGTCTGGTACTCCGGTAAAACCATCAGTAAGAAGTTTGCGAATATCCCAACCTGCACAATAGGGAACAATATGCTTGCCAAGATCATGAATGTAAATATCACCCTCTCGATGAGCTTGTGCTGCTGTTGGGGAAATGAGTGAGGTCAGGGCAAACTCTTTCGTTACCGCTTCTGCAATATATTCCATATAACCGGGAAACGAGTATGCGACATTTGCGTTTGCTTTTACTTGCCAGTCACCTTGCGACAAATAGGAACGCGCAAGCGACTCAGCGCTTAGCTGTGTTTGTGTGTTTTTTTTCATAACGGGGTTCAGGCAGTTATGTGATCTCCATCCTACGCATGGTCACGACTCTCGTCAAATATCGTCAAGAATGTTGTCGTAAAGCAATGTCTAGAAAGTACAGATCCTGTGGAGAAAATTCTACGGAAACTGAACCGACAGAAAGTACGCCACTATAATAGTTTCTAACAAACAGTTTACGAACCGCTCATGATTCCTTTAAAGATGTTTCCACCAATACCTGCAACCCCTCGGCTTTCTCCTTGATTTGATCCTATTGCACCGGCGATTTTTTCTGCCATTCGCGAGAATGGAAGGGTTTGAATAAGTACTTTACCTGGACCGGTCAAATGAGCTACAAAGAGACCTTCTCCTGCAAAGATGCTTGTTTTGATGTTTCCAATACTTTTAATGTCATAGTCAATTGAGTCATCCATTGCGACAATACAACCAGTATCTACACTCACACTTTCTCCCGCTTGGAGTTCCATCTCGATGAAGTTCCCGCCTGCACTGATAAAAACTTCTCCACTCCCGGTGATCTTTTGAAGAATGAATCCTTCTCCTCCAAAGAATCCAAAGCCGAGACGTTTTGTAAACGTTATATCTGTTTCAATTTGGCCAAATGCTGCAAGAAAAGCATCTTTTTGGCAGATAAGCGATGAATTGTTTAATGTGTACTTTTTTATGTGACCTGGTATTGGCGAGGCGAGGCCAAGCTCAGCGTTTTCACCGGTTGCGTCAAACTTTATAAGAAATAGACTTTCGCGGGTAAGGGTTCTCTTTAATGCACCCATGAGTCCTCCCTTTAATTCCGCATCAATCGCAATTCCACCTTTCATGTACATCATTGCCCCTGCTTCTGATACTATTTGTTCACCTTTTGAAAGATTGAAAATCACCGCCTGCATATCGTCTCCAATAATTGTATGTTTCATGGCTTAATCTGAATTAGAATTTATTAATTAAGTTTCCGGACTACCTGTGCCGGATTTCCTATAACAATAACATTATCCGGAATATTTGTCCTTACAATACTGCCAAAGCCTACGATTGAGTTATTTCCTATTGAAACACCTCGCAGGACGGCGCTTCTACCCGCTATCCATACATTGTCTTCTATGTTGATAGGTTTTTGAATAACGGAAGCGGAAGGGTTGGTGGCACGATCAACATTAATACTATGAAAGTCGGTATCCATAATGGTAGTCGATCCGAGTATACAATTGTTGCCAATTGATATTGAGACTGCTGACTGGATTTCTGCACCGTTAAGCCGGACATTATTCCCGATGGTTATAACTGCGTCAGGTGATAGCGTAATTATTCTGTTCGGTTCTTTCCGGGCCCATGCGCAAACATTGTCTCCAAAGCATACTTTTCCCGGACCAGAGATGGTAAGCAAACCATTTGTGATGAAGCCTTTTCCAAAGTGTACCTTCCCTCTATAGAAAAGACGGTAAGGAATAGTAAGAAGATAGCTTCCAATTATTGCGATTCGATTAATAAAAGAATTATTTCGAGGACCATTCGTAATCATACTTAGTATTATAACACTACACCAATCCTTCTATTATTTCCCGAACTTTTTGTGCATCCGCTTTTCCTTTTACTTCCTTCATCATTTGACCGACTAAAAACATTACAGCGTTAGGGTTCTTCTTCATATCTTCGACCGCCTTGGGATTTTGGTCTATGATACCTTTTGCAATTTTTTGAAGTTCTGAATCGTCACTGATGACTGTAATTTTTCTAGATTTCACCAGTTCTTCAGAGAGATTTCCCGATTTAACCGATTCCTCAAATATCTCTTTAAGAACACTGCGTGGATAGTTACCGAGAAGTACAAGTTTTGCAATACTTTCTAAATGTTTAGCACCTGCAGTAGAAGATTCATATTTAATAGTTAACGCTGCAAAATCTCCCACCAGCCATTTGGCAACTTCCTGTGCGAAAAGGGGTTCGGAATTATCTTTGACTGCCATGTCAAACAAAGCCGCGGTTTCTGGCTCTTGTATAATCGTTTCGGCGGTGTCTGATGGAATCTTAAATGTGTCGAGATATCGTTTCTTTCGAATATGGGGGAGTTCTGGGAGAGCGCTTCGAAAAGAAAGGACTTCTTCAGCAGAAATTTCGATAGGGGGAATATCTGGCTCAGGGAAATAGCGGTAATCTGCCTCGGATTCTTTACTCCTTTGTGAAACCGTCTCTCCACTCATATCGACGAGTCCTCGCGTTTCTTGTCTCGGAGTATCACCATTCTCCAGAATTTCTTCTTGTCGAACGATTTCTTTTGATATTACTTTTTCAAGGACTGAAATTGACGAAATGTTTTTAACTTCAACTTTGAATGGGGGAAGATTTGAATCTCCAACAGGCCGGATTGAGATATTTGGTTCAATTCTCATTTGTCCTTTTTCCATATCTGCATCTGATGCTCCGATATAGCGAAGAATTTGTCGGAGAAGTTTTGCAAAAGCGGTGACTTCTGCTCCAGATTGAAAATCAGGTTCAGTAACAATTTCAACGAGAGGTACACCTGATTTATTATAGTCTAATAACGTTTCTGAACCGTAATGGATCGACTTCCCCGTGTCTTCTTCTTGATGAACTCTTCTTATCCGGATCATTTTGCTTTTACCTTGTACTTCAATTTCAAGGTTTCCCTCATAACCAATCGGTTGATCGTACTGGGTAATCTGGTATCCTTTGGGAAGATCGGGATAAAAGTAATTCTTTCTATCAAATTTCGTCTCTTGATTTATTGAGCAATTGAGAGCGAGAGCAATCTGAATAGCAAGATCTATCGCTTTACGGTTTGGGACCGGAAGCGCTCCGGGAAGGCCAAGGCAGGTGGGGCAGGTGTGAGTATTTGGTTCTGCTCCAAAATAATCAGTAGAACATCCACAAAACATCTTGCTTTTTGTTTTTGTTTGGACGTGTATCTCTAGTCCAATGACGGGTTCATATTTCATACGGCTACTTTTTGCTCAAGATAGTGGGCGAAATTGAACAAGACTTCTTCTTTAAAATGAGGCGCTATCAGTTGGAGACCTACCGGTAGTCCATTTTGAGATTTAAAACTTGGCACTGATATTGCTGGAAGACCTACGGGGTTAATGGAAACGGTGTAGGCATCTGCAAGCCACATCTTTAATGGATCATCAAGATTTTCTCCTAACGTGAAAGGAAGCATCGGCATCGTGGGTGTAGCAATAATGTCGACTTGATTAAAAGCAGATCGAAAATCTGCTCGTAACTGCTCACGGAGTGCTTGTGCTCGTTTATAGTATTTATCTTGATATCCAGAAGACAGGGTATGAGTGCCAATCATAATACGGCGTTTTTCTTCATCACCGAAAAGTTTGCCACGGGTCTGTTCCATATACGACGACCAATCATCAGCTTGAACGGTGGGACCAAAGCGTATTCCATCAAAACGCGCAAGGTTTGAACTAGCTTCACTTAATCCAATTATATAGTAAATAGAAATTGCATATTCGGTGAGAGGGAGGGAAATATCTACAAGTTCACATCCTGAAGATTCATATTCTTTTAGTGCAAGATTAATGCTTTTACGTACTTCTTCATCGAGACCTTCAGTAAAATATTCCTTTGGAATTCCAATCTTTTTGTTTTCTAAGGCTAAGCCCAAGGTTTTTGAGTAATCGGGAACTGGTTCTTGAGGGGTGGTCGCATCCATGGGGTCTTTTCCTGCAATTGTTTGCATTACTAGTGCTAGATCGGTAACGGTCTTAGTAATAGGACCGACACTATCGTATGATGAAGCGTACGCTATTGCGCCATATCTTGAGACTCTTCCGTAGGTGGGTTTCAGTCCAACCACTCCACAAAAAGAAGATGGACATCTTATAGATCCGCCGGTATCTTCAGCGATAGAAAATAATCCACCCCCGTAAGCAACAGATGCAGCAGAACCACCGCTTGATCCACCTGGTACTTTAGTCGGGTCAATAGGGTTTCTTGTTATTCCATATCCTGAATGTTCAGTTGAGGAACCAAAACCGAAGGGATCGCAATTTGTTTTACCAATAAGCACTGCTCCTGCTTCATTGAGTTTTTTTACCACTGTCGCATCGTATTGGCCGATGTATCCTTCAAGTATCTTTGATCCTGCAGTTGTTTGAATACCTTTTGTCATATATACATCTTTAACTGAGTAGGGTATACCTGATAATGGTGAAGTTTTTTTAGATTTTGGCAAAGAATCAATTTCTTTTGCCTTCGCAATTGCTTGTTCGGTACATATGCTAATGAATGCATGGATATCTTTTTCACGCTCCTCTATTCTTTTTAAGCAAGAAAGCGTTATATCTAACGAAGTAATTTCGCCTTTAGCGATTTTTGATGATGCGTCTTGTATTGTTAAATCACAAAGTTCCACGTGTATTATGAGTGAACAGATAAAACAGCAGGCATAAGGAAATGTCCATCCTTGGCCCGAGGAGAACCGGAACATGATTCTTTAGAGGTAAATGATTTAGTGACTACATCTTCTCGAAAAACGTTTTTAAGGGAAGAACTCTGTGGAGAACTCATAGAAGTTGAAGATGTTTCAAGGCTGTCTATCTTCTCCATATAGGAGATTATTGATGACAATTCCTTTGAGTATTTTTCGAGTTCGGTTGAGTCTATGGCAAGTTTTGAAAGACGCGCAATCTTTGCTGTTTGTGTTTCATCAATAGTAGATGATTGCTGATGAGACATTTCTGAATTTTATTTCTTAAATTTCTTAAATAATAGTGTAAACCGATCCATAGAATTCTCTGACTGGGGTAATTCTACCATCAAAGGTCAACTGTGTGTTGATATGTTTTCCAATATTGCTATCCGTCACAACGTCTGGTACAATATATGCCGATTTGTGAGTACTGTCTTGTCTGCTTCTTGGATTTCCATAAGTGTGAGGGCGTGTTTCACATTTCCATGTACTTAAGTTTGTTATGTTATACATGGAAGAGAAGAATAAACTGTTCATAGGAAATGTTTCCTATGACACCACGATCGAAACGCTCGTGGAATTGTTCGGTAAGTATGGAGAGATTGTCGATTCATACAAACCGATGCGCAAGGGTTTTGCTTTTATCACGTTCAAGACCCCCGAAGAAGCTGCTGCAGCGATGGAAGCTATGAATGGCCAAGTCGTTGACGGACGCGAGATCTTCATCAACCTCGCTCGACCTCGTGAAGAGCGACCTCAAAGAAATTATTCCTCACAGGACTAATCAATTGAGGCCTGCAGTTATCTGCAGGATCAAGTGTGATACAATAACGGCAGGACACCAGTCCTGCCGTTTTCTTTTCGTGGCAATAATTTGTTACGAGAGTGTTGAATGAAAGGGCTTTTTTGTTTTCTCGGATGTTTTATTGCGATTCTCCTCCTTGGTGTGGGCGGAGTTATTGCATATCTTGGATATCAAGGATTTGTTCCGGGTGTATCAGAATTTTTTGGATCGACAGAACCGAAGGATTTAGGGGTAACCTATACAGATGCTGATTATGAAAGTTTTATGGTTAAATCTGGAGCCACGACGAATCTTATGACTCAAGCGGATTCTCCTTCAGAAAGTATTTCTTTTACTGGGGCGAAAGATTTTCAATCAGTTCCCTTTTCTCAGTCAGAAATTACTGCTCGTGTAAATAATATCCAATGGGCATATACACCTATGCGAGAAGTTCAAGTGAAGTGTAATTTGGATGGTACGATGGAAGTATCGGGGGTTTTTATCATTGACAATCTTGTTCCTTTTCTTAGTGCAATTGGTTATTCAGTTTCACAAGAACAGCTTGATAAAGCTTTAGAGAATGTTGGGAAAATTCCTGTAGACCCAGTTTTTTATATAAAGGTTTTCCCTATAGTGTCTAATAATACTGCTGATATTACTATTCAGGAGTTTGAGCTTGGGAGATTAGAAATCGATGTATATCCATACGGTGGTGACTCAGTGTTAAGCGAAATTGTAACTAAAGTCTTTAATGAGGTTGATGGTTTTTATGTCAGATCCGGTGTAATTAATGAAGGTGAGCTTATCTTTGATGGGACTGCTCCGACTTCAGTAACGGTGTTACCAGATCAGGAATAGTTAGTGATCGTGTTGTGATATTTTGTCAGCAGCGGTCCTGTTTAATGCTTATAAGCACTCTTTAAGCTGAAGTCCGCCGTCAATCGTATAGTTACCACCTGTTACCGCAGAGTTGCTGATAAGATTAACCACAAACTTAGCAACCTCAGAAGGCTGTATAAATCTTTGAATCGGAACCATTTTCATACATGTATGTTTTTCTTCGTTAGTAAAGCTGTTCCAGATCGGAGTGATGGTATATCCAGGTGTGACTGAAAATACACGGATTTTGGGTGCCTTCATGAGAGCCAGGTTTTCAGTGAATTTGAGTAGACCAGCTTTGGCAATACTGTAGGCTAGGGAATTGCGGAAAACAATGCCTTGAGTACCAGCGAGAGAAGCAATATGCACAATGACACCGCCATCCTTTTCCATGAGTGGAAGTACTCGTTTGGTGCATTCAACAGCTCCAAACAAATTGACGTCAAAGGTTCGTTTCCATTCTCGAGTATCTAAAGGATCAGGTGCTGTTTCTTCAATTCCTACGGTGTTAATAAATACGGACAGTTTTTTAGTTACTTTATGGAGAGAAGTAAACATTGAATCAATGTCCGCTATGTTTGCAAAGTCAGCTTTAAGAGGTATTACCCTTGGCGAAAATGAAGACGTTTCTTTTTGAGAGTTGCCGTGAGCGAAGATTGTTTGGTCATTACCTTCAAGTTCTTTGAGAATTGCTGAACCTATTCCACCAGTTGCTCCTGTAATAAGGATGGCACGCTTATCTTTTTCGATATTACTCACGGAATGAAAACAACAATACAAATAGGATGAGATTTTTTCTGCGGGACCAGGAGTCGGACCTGGATTCACGGCTCCAAAGGCCGGTGTCCTACCATTAGACGATCCCGCATTTAAAGAAACCCATATGCTAAAAAACAATTTTTGAATTTGCTCGCAATTGTATCACGAAGCATATCCTATCGGAAAATGTTGGATGGTATGGTTACCGTGCAATATCAACAAAACCTCCAGCAAAATTCGCCGAATACACCACTTTTCCATCCTTTTTAATAATTTCCATAGCAACGAACTTTGAAGGTGTCCCATCAACATAGAACGAGTAAGTGAGACCTTCAGCTTCGTACTTCTGCGGTCCGCGAAGAGGATAGTCGTCTGTCCCCTGTTTTAAAGCTTCTTGAAGAAAGGCATAAATATCGGAAAAATCTTCAACTGAAGATGCAACTGTTCCGTAATAGGTCATCATCCAAATGGGTTTGTTATCGAAAAAAACTACTTCACGTCCGCCATAGGGTTCTCCACCAAAATAGTTGTCATGATAATGCCAGTTATCCTTGTCATACGTGAAGGTTGTTGAGTTGTCCGTTTCTTTCACTTGCTTACTTGCATCTCCGGAGGCATAGCTATTTGCATGTGCTTCACGCAGGAACGAAATGATATTTTCAATTTGAACTTCCATCATTCAATGGTAAGTAAATTTAATTAAGATGCTGCTTAAGCATTTTGATTTGATCTCTTGTTTCAGCAGCCTTCTCATATTCTAGGTTTTGAGCTTGAAGATACATTTTTTCTTCAAGCATTTTGATGTTTCTTTTAATGTCAGCGCTCGACAACCTCTTAACTGCTGCAGCGGTAAGCATCCCTTGCTTATCCTGTGTTCTCCAAGCGTTGCGGATCTTCTTCTCAATGGTCTTTGGGATGATACCATGTTCTTTATTGTATTGTTCCTGAATTCTCCTTCTTCGTTGAGTCTCTCTTATTGCTCGGGTCATGGAACCTGTTATATTGTCGGCATACATGATCACCCTTCCTTCCACATGTCGTGCAGCTCTTCCCATAGTCTGAATGAGGCTGCGCTCAGAACGAAGGAATCCCTCTTTGTCAGCATCAAGAATGATAACTAGTGACACTTCGGGTAGGTCAATACCTTCACGTAGAAGATTTATTCCTACAACCACATCGTAGACTCCCAGTCGTAAATCACGAAGAATATCTATGCGTTCCACCGTATCTACATCCGAGTGCAGGTACTGAACTTTTATTCCTACTTCTTTAAGATAATTTGTAAGATCTTCTGCCATCCGCTTGGTGAGTGTGGTGATAAGAGTTCTTTGTTGCTTTTCGGTATTCTTTTTTACCTCGGCGATGACGTCGTCAATTTGATTTTCTGTTTTTTTAACTTGAACGGTTGGATCAAGCAGGCCTGTGGGGCGAACAACCAGTTCGATGGTATTGCTTGTGCTATGTTCCCGCTCCCAATTGCTGGGTGTTGCTGAAGTAAAAATCGTTTGGTTGAGCTTGTCTTGAAACTCTCGAAAATTGAGAGGTCGATTGTCGAGTGCAGAAGGAAGTCGGAAACCGTAATCAACAAGTACTTGTTTCCGAGATCGATCACCTTCGCTCATCCCTCCCACTTGAGGAATAGTTATGTGGGATTCATCGATGATCATCAAAAAATCTTTCGGAAAGTAGTCAATGAGAGTAAACGGAGGATCACCTTTTTCTCTATCCTCAAAGTATCGTGAATAATTCTCGATTCCTGTGCAGTACCCTGCCTGCTCAAGCATTTCAAGATCAAAATTTGTACGTTGTTCTAGTCGTTGTGCCTCGAGAAGCTTTCCTTGATTATTTAGCTCCTTAAGTCTTACTTCTAGGTCATGACGAATTTCAGAAATAACCGTCTTTACCATTTCAGGAGATACGACAAAATTTTTAGCAGGGAATATCTCTAACTTTTCTAGCTCAGACACCGTTGATCCAGTAAGTGGGTCAGTTAAGACAATCCGTTCGATATGTTCTCCAAATAACTCTATGCGTACCGAGTAGTCATCGTAAGGAGGAAATATCTCGAGAATGTCACCCTTCAATCGAAAGGAACCCGGCATGAAATCGTAGTTATTTCGTTGATATTGGAGTGTTGCGAGGTCGCGGAGAAGTTGTGAGAGATTAACGGTTTTATCCACTTCGATCATTTGTGCCATTCCCTCGTGTTCTTTAGGATCGCCAATACTGTAAATACATGATACTGAAGCGACGGTAATTAAATCACGTCTTCGCATTGCTGCGGTGATTGCTGATAATCGAAAGCGCTCAATCTCTTTGTTTACATCAGATTCCTTTTCAATATAAAGATCTTTTGTCGGCACATATGCCTCAGGCTGGTAATAATCGTAATAAGAAACAAAATACTTTACCGCGTTGTTTGGGAAAAAATCAGAGTACTCTTCGAAAAGCTGCGCTGCTAATGTTTTGTTGTGTGAGAGAATTAATGTGGGGCGGTTGAGTCGTGCGATAACATTAGCCATAACAAACGTCTTACCACTTCCGGTGACACCTAGAAGCGTGGTGTACTTAGAACCTTTTTCAATTGCCTCACACAGTTCGTCTATTGCCTTTTCTTGTGCGACGGAAGGTTTATATGGAGATGAGAGGCTGAAGTTCATGTGATTATTGTATCATGAACTTTTAAAAAATACTTAGGGTCTTCTTCGGGTCTTTTCTTATATTATCTATTGGTGTTTGAAATACTTCATTGAAAACATACCCTGATGCTATGCTACAATGCTATCCATGATTTCGCTTCTATCGGTGGGACGGGAAATTCTTGGCACTTCAGCAGAAAGAAGAAGATTCATAAATGCCACAATTGGAATTGTGCTTCTCGCCGTGAATCTTAATGTACTTTCATGGATGTATAAGATAGTGTCAGGGGGAATGCCAGGATATGGGCTTGCCCTTAATTTCTTGTTTGATGTTCCGGTAGGTTTGTTTCTATTAGTTACTAATACGCTGATCTTGGTAATAATGCTGATCGTGGAAGGAAAGTCAGCGGGAATAAAAGCCATTTATGGATATGTCCTTCTTTCTGTTGCCGTGGATGGTATCAGAAGAATTGTAGGTCTTGAACAGGTGGAATTACAGAATGTGGGGCTTCAAGTTGTTATCTCAGTGCTTCAAGCATTAACTGCCGCGATTCCAATCGGAATTGTTCTTAGAAATGGTTATACCTTTGGGAGCTGGACAAGTATACTTCCTTTAATAAAACGAATAATCCCAAGTCTAACGATCTACGCTTTGGTTTTTATCGCAGATTTTATCTTGGCAATAATTGTATTAATGACTATGAGCTGGGAAAAATCGCTCCTTCTCCTTCTCAATGCGGTAATCTTCTTCTTTGTTCTCCGTTTTTCAATGTCAGTAAAACTTCCTTTGTGGCTTGTTGATAGAAAAACATAAAAAATGTCTAAACGAGGAGTAATTCATTGAAATACTCTCCATTTGTAAAGACAGATAACAACCGCTAAAATGCGGATATGGCAGATATTTATGAGCTTGATCAACAGACGATAAATGCGATAGCCGCTGGTGAAGTGGTTGAGCGTCCAGCATCAGTGTTAAAAGAACTTCTCGAAAACTCAATTGATGCTGGAGCAACGGTTATTACTGTGCATTGTCTGAAAGGTGGAATCGAATTAATTGAGGTGTCTGATAATGGTAGCGGTATCAGTAAAGATAATCTAGATCGGATAGCAAGACCTCATAGTACGTCTAAGATTTCTGAAAGCGGAGATATCGAACGTGTAAGTACCCTTGGGTTCCGAGGTGAGGCTTTAGCATCAATTGCTGCAGTGTCAGATATTGAGATAATTACCTTCGATGGTTCTGATCGCTCAGGGTCTCAATTAAGTATTTCATATGGAGAACGGCAAGACATAAAGGCTGTGAGTCGTGAAAACGGTACCACGATGAAGGTGAAGCATTTATTTAAATCTGTACCTGCTCGACGGAAGTTTTTGAAGCTTCCTCAGACTGAATATCGAAAAATTCTCGATGTTTTTATTCCCCATGCATTAATTCATCCCGAAATCCAGTTTGTACTTCGGCATGACAGTCGGGAAATATACAACCTTCCGAAAGTTGCGAATGCTTCAGTCGCCTCGATTCATCCCGAAAGAGTCCATGCGCTATTTCCAGATATGGAATGGGTTGATCTGTTTTTTGATGGAGAGGGCGTTGTAATAGGTGGATATGTGGGCCATCCATTACATCAAAAAACGACGGTCGATGCGCGACATATTTTTGTAAACGGTAGACCTATATGGGATAACGGAATTGCCCGATCAGTGATTGTCGGAGCTTCACGGTTTATTGCAGAAGGAATGAAACTACCATTTATCCTTTCATTAAATGTTCCTCATTCGTATGTTGATATTAATGTACATCCAAGAAAACTTGAGGTTCGGTTTGCAAATCCCTATCGTATGTACTCTTCTGTTGAAAAAGCTGTAAAAGCATCTTTTGAAACAAAACTATCAGATGATTTTATCGGTGATGAAGAGAGAGTTGCTGACAGACTGCGTCCAAGAAGTAACGGTGTTACATCTTCGTTGAGTAGTAGATCGGACACAGGAAGTGTGGGAGGTTCATATTCTCTTTGGGATCGAAATGAAGAAAGTATGAGTGGTAGAAAATCATTTGATGTGGAAGAAAGTCTAAATTTCACAAAAGAAATATTACGGGAAGATATTTCTAATAATCCAATATTTACGAAAGAAGGTCTCGAGCATTATGACTCTCATCGTACCGAGCAAATTCAAACTTCATCCATTGGTGAAGGGACCGTGAATGCCCGTCAGTACATGAACAGGTATATCGTTGCTGAAGTATCAGGAAAGTTGCTCGTAGTCGATCAGCATGCTGCCGCAGAAAGAATCAGATTTGAAAAACTTTTAAGTGAATTTGAAACAAATGGAATTGAAAATCAAACACTACTTGTTCCCATTGAGTTTTCCGTAACTAAGTCTGACGCGGTACTTTATGAGAATATTCACGATTTGTTAATGAAGCTTGGTTATGGTGTTACCGTTGATGGTGAAAAGATTATCGTATCTTCGGTACCAGCTCAGATTAAAGCAGGTGATCATCAACAGATATTGCTAGAAATAGTTAATGAATTAAAGGAAAACGAGGTTATTCACGATCAAGAAGTGACTCTGCAAGATAAATATCTGGATAGTGTCGTTGCTACAATGGCATGCCATTCATCGGTAAGGATGAACCAGAAAATCAGTGATTTAGAAGCCTCTGCTATAATTCGTGACCTTTATAAATGCAAGAATTCATATAGCTGTCCGCATGGACGGCCGATTGTATGGAAACTATCACCTGAAGAAATTGATAGCAAGTTTGACCGCTAAACGAGAATGGGGTTGCGGTTTATAAAGAAAAGGGTATAGTAGGTAATACATTTGATGTGATAGAATCATCTCAAAGCCGAGGTGGTGGAATTGGCAGACACGCTACCTTGAGGTGGTAGTGGGCGTAAAAGCCTGTGCAGGTTCAAGTCCTGTCCTCGGCATGTTTCTAGATCGGATCTTCAAAAAACATCCTTTCTTCCGATGGAAATCGGTTTTTTAGGCATTAAAAAGGAGGCCTATAGCGTCTAGATTGGAACTACCTGATGGATCGGTAGCTCAACTGGTTAGAGCACACGGTTTACATCCGTGGGGTTGAGGGTTCGAGTCCCCCCCGATCCATGTTTACTCTTTTGTTATCCCCTTGTAATACGATAAAACCTTTTTTTCCAGTTCTAAACTGTACGTCAATCCAAAAGTGGTTTACACGTGTTCATACTTCTGATAGTCTGTTAACAGGTGGACTCTATGAAGAAAACGCATAGTAAGAAGCCAAAGAATAAGTATAGTAAATTATATTTAAGGGCTTAATTTACCTGTGTTTTTCGTTTTTATGTCCAACTCTTTTGCGCTGAAACTAAATACTAACGACAAATGAAAGCACATATATTCTTAAGATCCTTTTTTGGGGTATTAGCCTTTGCTGTAGGTTGTTTTTACCTTGGTCCTTTTTCAGCATTTGCCGCAAACGTTTCAGTTTCTTCAGTCGACGAATTAGAACAGGGAACTTTCACTGATACACGAGTTATGTCTTCTGGTGAAGTGGTTAAGCTTCAGGCAGAAGGAACGTGGAATGCAATGACGTGGAAAAGTCCTGACAAAATAATTGGAGCTGGATCTGCCTTTACTTCTGATGGGACAAATATTTATGTAATACGTGGTCTAGGTGACATACTATTCTGGCGTTATAACACAGTAACAGATACTTGGACTACTTTAGCAAATTTACCGAGAGGTGCGTATTATGGATCGGAACTTGAGTATCTAAATGGTTATATCTATGCCTTGTTTGGAGGATACCAAAGATCATTTGCACGTTATTCGATTGAGGACAATTCCTGGGAAATTCTCGATGACTATCCTGAGCTTGTTTGGCAAGGGGCAAGCCTTAGCGCTGATGATACTAATATTTACGCAATTACTGGCAACAATACGCAGAGTTTCTATAAATATTCAGTAGTTGAAGATGATTGGAATCTTTTGGCCAGTCCCCCTGCAACGTTAAGAGCGGGAGCTGATTTGGAACGTTACGGAGATTTTATATATACTCTTCGTGGCAACAACACAACTACTTTTTATCGTTATTCAATTTCTTCTAATACGTGGTCAACGCTTGCGAATTTCCCAATTGCCATAAATGAAGATATAGATGTAACCGGTGCTAGTGGTGTTATTTATGTATCACGTCAGACAAATACAACCGCTTTTTATCAATACACAATTTCTTCAAATACTTGGACTCAGATTGCTAATGCACCGATGACTGCAAGATATGCAGGTGTTGAATATGTTGCAAATGATGGTTATGTTTATTTTTTTAGAGGAAATAGTGATTATCGTTTCTGGAAGTACAATCCTGCGACAGACTCCTTTGTAGGACCGAGTGACACTCCAAATACTCTATCTACCGGTTCTGATATTATCTATCATAATGGATACCTTTACGCAGTAAGAGGTGTTAATACCTTAACCCTTTATCGACTGGATGTTGCATCAAATGTGTGGACACAAATGGCTGATGCCCCTTCAGGTGCAAATTTTAATGATGATACGAATGGTGTTGTTGCAAATGGTAATTTATATTTATTTAGAGGCAGTAATACAACCACTTTTGTTCGATATGTAACTTCTTCAAATACGTGGGAAACGTTGGCAACAGCTCCTTCTGCGGTGAGATTCGGAGGAGCAATCGCCTATCCAGGATCAGGTAATTTTCTATATGCAACAAGAGGAGCGGGAACAAATGCCTTTTATCGTTATGATATGGTTAATAACATCTGGGACGATGTTGCTGTTGCTGACCTACCTGCTGGAATTACCGCTTCATATGGCTCATCACTTGTTTCTGATGGTACCTATGTCTACTTTACCGGAGGAGCTGGTTTGAAGCGGATGTACCGGTTTGATATTGCCGCTGGCACTTGGTCAGAGCTGGCGCAGCTTCCATATTCTCCATATTATGGTAGTGATGCCACTTATGATGGAAATGGGCATATATTTGCTCTTTCAGGGAACTACCGATCAGACGTTTGGGTGTATTCTATTGCTGAAAATGATTGGTCTTTTTTCAGTTCATTTCCACTTTATGGTCCAACAGATCTGGGTGCGTGGTCTGGTTCGGCGATTGTTTCTGATAGGAATGGATCTATATTTATTACTAGAGCCAATGGTAGACAAGATGTTCTAGTTCTGAATTATGGTGCAAATATATATAAAAATACCGGAACATGGACTTCACCCGTGCAAGATTTGAGTTATGTTGGATCGTGGGGAACATTAACCACAGATATTCAAACACCTGGTACATCCTCAATTCTTGTTCAGACTCGCACGAGTAATGACGGAGTTTCCTGGAGTAATTGGGAGTCCTTGTCTGGTGGTGCGATAGTTTCTCCAGTGAGACGTTTTTTCCAGTTGAGAGCAACCCTTGTTGCGGATGCAGGAGGAATCGTTTCCCCACTTTGGGGAGGGTATAGTTTAGACTACACTACGGATACGAATCCACCAGGTAATATTGGTACTGTCACAGCCTATTCTCAGCAGGTAGGTGGAGAAGAATTAACAAATGGAGAGGAATATTCTTTTGCATTCCCTTACTTTACATGGGATGAAGCAACAGACGCAGAAACCTCCGTTGCTGGGTATTATGTCTATTGGGGACCTACATCTAATGCTAATCCGGTAGACATAGGTACTTTCCAGACTGAAACTTTTTACCTTCCCAATCATGGGATTGAAGATGGTAATAACTATCTACGTATAGCAGTCAAAGATGTCGTTGGAAATATAAGTTCTCCTGTTACTGTGTTTCAATACGATTATATCGGTGTTTCGCCGCTTCATTCTGAAGAAGTGTCTGGAGCAGAGCTTATTGGTACTGCCGTAGGTACATCGGTTACACCTTCTGGAATCAAGTTGTCGTCACGCTCTGATGGATTTTGGGTTGAACGGCGATTGACACCTCCAACTCGAAATTTCGGTTATGGTGCTCGCAGTGTAGCGTATGTAGCATCAGAGAATAAAATGTATGCTCTATCAGGACAAAACGATCGTTACTTGCTTTCATACGATTTAGTAAACGATAGTTGGGTAGAACTTGCGCTTACTCCTCAAACGGTTTATTACGGCGGAGGAGTTGTGGAGGGACCTCCGGGGTATTTATATGCTGCACGTGGATATAACACAACTGAGTTTTGGAAGTATTCTATTGCAAGTAACTCTTGGGATGCATCTATAGCGCCAGCTCCGCTAACTGTTGGATACGGAGCTTCCATGGTTTTTGATGGTACTTAGTATATTTATCTTATGAGAGGAAATAGTTCAGATAATTTCTGGCGGTATGACACTTTTCTTGACACCTGGGAATCACTTTCAAAACCTAATTTTGGGGTTCCAGATTCAGCGGTTACGAATAACGTCTATATTGGAGGAGAGCTAGCCTATGATGCAGAAAATGAATTGATATATGCAATTCAAGGTAACTACTATCATGGTTTCTCTGTATATGACATAAATAGAGATGCTTGGACGCTATTAGGTCCGTTACCCATCCTTCCATACTATGGTGCAAGCATTGAGTATTACCCAGCTGACAATAGCATCTATTACACTCCGGGAGACAACAAAGTAAACCTGTATAAGTACGATATATCTGCGGGGGAATGGGAAGAATTAACCCCTGCGCCGATTGGATTTTATTATGGTGGAGGATTACATGTATTTGGTCAATGCATGTATGCAATTAGAGGGTCAGCTTCGAATTTGTTTTACAAATACAATATTGAGAAAAACTCATGGCTTATACCTACTCGTGGTCTTTACAGTAGAGTATATGAAGGCTCTGTATTACTTACCCAAAATAATGGAGCGGATATCGTAAAAGGAGATGGCGATCATTTTTATATAACTAGAGGAAATTATGGGGATGAATTTATTCGGTGGAATCAAACGACGGGTGAAGTAAGACGTATGCCAAATACACCGACAGGAGTGTTTGTCGGTTCAAGTATGGTGTATGACAATACAAGAAATAAAATTTACCTTACAGCGGGAGGAGTTGAGAATGGATTCTTTATCTTTGATATTAATGAAAACATTTGGTCGGAAGATGCAACTGACAAAGTTCCCGTCGTTGTGAATTCTGGTTCATCAATGGTATATGATGGCTCACGTTATATCTATCTTACTAGAGGGGCATCTACAAATACGTTTTACCGTTATGACATATTGGGATCCACAGGTGCTAAATGGACAACGATTGCCAATGTATCCGCAACTCTCGGTGCTGGTTCTGAATTATTGATTAATAATGGAAGTATATACACACTTAGAGGACTAAATGTTACTCCGAATCCATTTTACTCATATAATATTGGTACAAACACGTGGAGTTCACTCACCTCTCTATCCTCTCAAGTGAATACCGATGGATTTCTCACCGATGGTGGAAATGGTAACTTTTACGCTGCTCGAGGTAGTAACACGAGTGAATTTTATAAATATAGTATAAGTGGTAATTCATGGTCAGCTCTTCCTTCATTCCCAGGGCAAATATCGACAGGAGGGAGTGGAGAGTCTAACGGTGTAAATAAAATCTATGTGTTACCAGGTGTAGGAACTAATACGTACTCAGACGGGTTATATACATATGTATATGAAACAGATAATTCCTCTTTTGTAACAGAGGGAACCTATGAATCACAAGTACATGACTTCACGAGTGTTTATCAGTGGGCCAGTCTTTCAGTATCGCGAACAGTTGCTCAAAACACCTCTATTCAAATAGAAACGAGTTCATCTGAAGACGGGGTCGTCTGGGGTGAATGGGCAGCGGTGAGTCGTGAGAAAACGCTCGGGACTGTAGTCAATTATCAAATCAATTCACCTGCTGAACGCTATTTTAAAGTACGCTTTACACTCAGTTCTGGTGATGGAATTTTATCTTCTGTTCTCTCTTCGTATACGGTTAATTATTTTCAGGATACTGCACGACCTTCAAACCCGAGTATCGAAGGATTTACCGCTCTCGAGTCAGATGGTTCATCGAATGAAATCAACAGCAACACTTGGTACAACTTTGCATCTCCGAAATTCAGTTGGGCAGATGCAGAAGAGGAATTTGGAGCATCTGATGGACAGAATGGTTCAGGTATTGCAGGATACTATGTGTATTGGGGTACCACCGCAGGCGCCTCTCCTGAAGAATTGGGAATAATACAGGAAAGTGCCATGTATGCACCTTCATCATTAATTGATGGATCAACCTATTATCTTCGGATTCAAGCAGTCGATAGGGCAGGAAATGTATCACAGGATGTGTGGCAACCGTTTATTTACAAATATGATTCATCCGCGCCGGCAATTGTAGGAAACTTAAGTGCTGATCCTGCGGGATATACCGCTACTGACAGCTTCAATTTCCATTGGGATGCTTCTGTATCAAATGGAGCTCCAGTTGATGAATACTGTTATAAAAC
Organism: uncultured Candidatus Saccharibacteria bacterium; assembly: GCA_964508755.1. Taxonomy (GTDB): domain Bacteria; phylum Patescibacteriota; class Dojkabacteria; order SC72; family JAFGCJ01; genus CAZDUZ01. Next base: position 33,159 of record CAZDUZ010000002.1, read on the forward strand.
TGGTGCAAGCACAGGACCGTACGCTACCGATCAGTGTACAACCGCTACGACCGTTGAAGACATTCCTTCGCATAAAGTTGGTACAAACACATTCTCAGTACGAGTCCGGGATGAAGCTGGTAATCTTTCTAACTATGCAACTGTTTCATACTTTTACGTCGACTCAGAAAATGCTCCTGCACCACCAACAAATTTGCAAGTCTCTCCAGTAAGCAGTACGGCTAACTCATTTGGTTTCAGTTGGGATCCACCATTGCCGGGAACATATTATGGTTCACAGTCAAACTTGTCATATCTTTATAGCGTTAATGCGCTTCCTACCGAGTATAGTGTTTCTGCCACCAGTTTGAGGTATCTTAATCCAGGTGCATATGCGACTCTTCCGGGAGAGAACAAGTTCTATATCGTGACTAAGGATGAAGCTGGCAATGTAAACTATAATGACTACGCTGAAGTATCCTTTTTTGCAAACACTGTTGCACCAGGAATTCCGTTAAATTTAGAAATTGCTGATGTATCTGTTAAAAGTACTTCCAGTTGGCGTCTTGCGGTGTCGTGGGATCCACCAGAAGATGAGGGTAGTGGTGTTGCCGGATATCAGATTTTTCGTTCTGTTGATGGAGAAACCTTTTATTTCCATTCATACACCAGCGGATCATCGCTTGTAGATAGCAGGCTTATACAAACGACGTACTACTATAAAGTTAAGGCATGTGATAGCACAAATAACTGTGGTGCATTCTCGGGGGTCGTGAATCTGTATCCTGATGGTAGATACATTGAACCTGCTCAACTAATAGTAGAACCAGAGATATCAAATATTTCTCCGAAAAAAGCTACCGTTTCTTGGGTTACCGCTCGCACTGCAGACTCTCGTGTAGCGTATGGTGTGGAATCGGGAGTTTATTTTGATGCTGAAGTGTCAAACTCAGATCAAGTAGTAGACCATATTCTCACCATTAATAACTTGACGCCAGGAACTAAGTACTATTACGTAGTCAGATGGACTGATGAGGATGGCAATACTGGTGAAAGCGAAGAAGATTTCTTCATAACCGCTCCACCACCTACCATACAAGAGCCCGTTGTAAAACGAGTGGGACTTGAATCGGCATTAATTGAATTTATGACTAAAGACACGGTAAAGGTGAGGGTGTACTATGGTGAGACGTCGGCTTTTGGCGGGATCACTGAGGTATTTACTGGTATGTCCGAAGGGACGCATTATGTAGAATTAACGAATTTGAAGCACGGTACGAAGTACTTCTACAAAATAAACACGGTAGACGTTGATAATGTTGAATATGAAGGAGAAATACATTCATTTGAAACGTTGCCTCGTCCGCAGGTACTTGATACAAAAATTTTACAAGTAAAAGGAACTTCATTTACCACGCTTCTTGTAGAGTGGAATGCAAACACTCCCATATCTTCAGTCGTTACCTATTACCCGACTGCAGCTCCTGAGCGGGCATTGGATGAGGTAAATGTCGCACTGAAAGGTGGTTTGCATCGGATGGTACTGTTAAACCTTGATCCTAACACCCCGTATTCCATCATCATAAGCGGAAGAGATTTCATGGGTAACGAAGCTTCAAGTGGTGTCATACCATTTACAACTGCTTCTGACACTCGTCCACCTCAGATTTTTGATTTAGAAGTAACATCAGAAATACTCGGTTCTGGACAAGAGGCGACAGCACAACTCGTCGTCTCCTATAAGACAGATGAAAAAGCTACTTCGCAAATAGAATACGGAGAAGGTACCGGGACGACCTACTCGCAAAAAACGCAGGAGGACTCAACACTTTCTGAAAACCATATAGTTATCATTTCTGGACTGACACCTTCGAAGGTGTATCATTTGCGTGCAGCTTCAAAAGATGCTGCAAATAATATCGGATATTCGATTGACAAGGTGGTAGTAACAAATCCTTCAACCGAAGATGCTTATAATCTTGTCATTAAAAACCTCCTTTCCATCTTTTCTTTCCTTGATAATACGCGATGAAGATTACTACACGATTAAAAAGCACAGGGAGGTTGTCTGAGGATCAACTGTCAAAAAAGACAAGTAATCATTACTTCTCAATAAAACGTCAAAAAAACATTTCAGCAAAAGAAACCAGATTGTCTAAAAAAAGTTCTTTACTGAAAAATATTCAAATTAATAAAAAATCAATCTTAGTTATTGGAATTGTCTCACTCGTTCTTCTCTTCATTTTCGTATTAGTGTACATTGAAAATGTGCAAGAAAGATCGTTCGAAAAATATACAGAAATTACATACATTGCTCCGAATCAGGCACTTATTTTTTGGAAAACTGAAGAAGAGAGTATGGGGTATGTTGCTTATGGACCGTCTCGTTTTGGTAAAAAAGAAATAGTGCCCCAGACCAGTAGTGAATCATCAACGGTGCATGTCGTTATCCTTGAAAACATTCCTCTTGAAGGAACATATATTCAGAAGTATTCTGAAGGAAAACCGTTTTGGATAATCCCGAAAATGGAATTTATCTCATATGAAACGCACTCAATTGATGAGTAATGCTATTCGTTCCTCTCACAATATCGTACTTGAAGCGAAAGGTATTTATAAGCAATTCAAAATTGGAACAGGTATTGTTGAGGTTATTCGAGGGGTAGATGTAATTGTTGAAAAGGGAGATTTTATTATTTTATTTGGGATTTCAGGTTGTGGTAAAAGCACACTTTTAAATATTTTGCTCGGTCTTGAAGAACCTACTCGAGGATATGTGAAATTTATGGGGAAAGATCTGTACGGATATGATGAAGATCAGCGGTCCCAGATTCGAAAAGAAGGTATTGGACTTGTGTATCAGCAGCAAAACTGGGTAAGAGCGCTTAATGTACTGGAAAACGTGGCGTTTCCACTTGCGCTGAGAGGGTATGAAGAAGATGAACGTAACCGATTGGCAATTGAGTATCTAAAAACAGTTGGGATGCAAGATTCTGCAGATCAAATTCCAACAGAGCTCTCATCGGGACAGCAACAAAAAGTTTCTTTTGTAAGAGCACTTATTTCTAAACCTTCTTTACTTGTTGCTGATGAACCTACGGGAAATCTTGATTCGAAATCTGGTATTGCCCTCATGGATATGTTTAAAGAGTATAATGAACAAGGAAATACGATTATTATGGTTACTCACGATCTAGGGTTCTTAACGTATGCTACGAGATCATTAAACATGTCTGATGGACTTATTGTTAAAGAGTACAAAAGAGGAGATAAAGAATTGGATCAATTCAAATTTGCTCAGAAAAGATGACGATGTCTACTCTTATACCAAAAGAACGACCAAAGTTAATTCGCTTTATCATTGGAATTCCAGGAGGGATCAAGTCACTTTTCGTTGAGACATTTATTATGGCTCGTTTTCTTATACTTTTATTTTTTGTATTTCTACAATATCTCATTAACCGTCCTCGTATTGATAAAAAGACTCACCAATTAATCACAAAACGCTTTTTCGTAATGGCAATTATTGGTAAAGCATATGGAGCTTTGTACCGTCTGGCACTGAAGGTTCTGGATTCATCAAAACCTCAGCAAATGAGATCCTCCGATATGATTCTTCTTGCAATAAAAAACCTCACCTCTAAGAAAGCTCGCACCTATGTTACCGTTGGGGGTATGGCTATTGGTTTCGGTGCGGTAATTTTGCTTCTATCCGCAGGGTATGGATTCGAGCGACTTGTCATTTCACAAGTGGCAAATCTTTCTGAAATGAAACAAATTGATGTCAATATTTCGAAAGGTTCTCCTCTTGTTTTTGACAGTGAGGCAATTGCAACAATTAGAAATACTGAGAATGTTGAAAAAGTCATTCCAATTATTACCTCTGTATCAAAAATTGAATATAACAATGCTGTGTCAGACGTTATTGTTTATGCGGTACCAAGCGATTATTTTAAAGAGGCTTCCATAAAGCCGCTCGAAGGAGAATTGTTTTCTGACAGTACGATGAATTTAACGACTCAAGAATCAGAAGAAGTAAGTCAGGTCAAAGGTGTTGCGACTGGATCACAAACAACGCTTGTTGGCCGTCAATCGATAGGGAAAGAAATTGGAAAAGTGAAGTATGCAATAAATCCAACCGTATGGAAAGGCGTATACGCTTCGCCTGAGATTGGATCAGCCTTACTCGGGTACACGAAGAGAGAGCCAGGGAAACAAGATGGGTTTGAGGTATGGGGGAGTGGATATGAAAACGGATCAGTAAGTGCAATTGATGTTGATGGTGTTGCATACAATATGTGGATCAAAGATTCATTCCCAATATGGGAGCAGAAGATATGTGCGACTACTGATCCTGATTGTGTTGATGGGGTATATGTCGTAAAACGTGATGAAGGATCTCAAGCGACAGGTAATGGATATATTACCGAAGATCGAGTAGCTGTTGAAAGATATCAGATTGCCTCGGGAAGTGCTTTAGAGATATTTAATGGCAAAGTTATTGATTCTGTAGTGTTTGAATTTGATACTGAAGAGGAAACGGTATTGTTTTTTGAGCCTTCAGCATCATCAATCGGTATTCCGCTGGTAAATACCACTAATAGAGGTACCTATACCGGTGAGCTTCTTTACTCTGAATGTGTCGACCCATCAAAGGGAACGTGTATTAAAAGTACTGATGACACGTATTTTGGATATTGGGTTAAGGCTCTTGTCCCACTGTGGAATATGGGAGAGTGTACTACCATATGTGAACGATATAGTGCTTCTCCATTAGAAAACAGTATAGAGACTAAGGCTTCTGTCTATTTTCCTGTATCATATATTACTTTAACTCAAGCACTGGGAACTTATTTTACTTCAGAAGAATCAGTCCTTGGAACTGAAACCGAAGTACCAATAGACGAAGGTAACTTCGTAGATCTTGAAACTCTCATTGCCGGTGATGAAACAATCGATTGGGCAACGATATCTTCTGAGTTAGGTGCTGTTGAAAAGATTGAGAAAGATGTTAAAGCTTTTCCTGCAAATGCTCAGAAACAAGCGTTAGTTAATACAGCAATGCTTACGCTGCTGGGTATCAGTACCTCTAATGCGCTCGATGAAAAATTTACCGCAACACTCATATTCGACAGCAAACTATTCGGAAGAAATAATTATATAGTCGAGTCTGAGCCCACCGAGTTTACAATAAAAGGCGTGGTTTCAGATTCCAGTACTCCTACTTTTTTCATCCCATTCGGAGATGTTATGGTAGAAGGTCTCAACAATGTATCGACACTAAAAGTCATTTCGAAATCAAAAGAAGATGTTAATGAGATTCGTTCTACGATAGAATCACTCGGTTTTCAAACGAGCTCTGTTGTTGATACCGTTGCGAGCATCAGTAACTTCTTTGATAATCTACGAGTAGCATTGCTTGTACTTGGGATGATTGCATTAGGGGTTGCCTCGTTAGGAATGTTTAACACTCTTACGGTATCATTACTTGAAAAAACCCAGGAAGTGGGATTACTCAAAACAATGGGTCTCAAATCAAACGAAGTGAGATCATTATTTCTTGCTGAATCAATGATTATGAGTGTGATGGGTGGGGTGGTTGGTCTCCTTCTTGGTTTTGTAATAGGGAAAGTTATTAGTCTTCTCATTTCTGTATTGGCACTTACTCAAGGAAGTGGAATGCTTGATATAACGTATATTCCGTTTTCACTTGGTTTTGGACTTGTTTCAATGTCAGCAATTGTAGGTGTTATAACTGGATGGTATCCAGCAGAAAGAGCGAAAAAGATTTCTGCTCTTAATGCGCTCAGATACGAATAATCTGGAACTGGTATAGAAAAATGTTTCCACGTAAGTATAAAAATCTTAATTGGCCACGTATCCTCTATACGGTATTTTCGCCGATTTTACAGAGGAGATCACGGAGAAACTTCCCTGTGGCATTCACCGTGCTGATATTATATTTACTTTTCTTCTCCCTTTTTGGTGCAATATGGGTGTGGTATGAAAGTAAAAAGGAACAGGAGATACGAAATGTGCACAATAATATTGAAGAAGTATCGGATAATATTGTTACAGAAGTAGTTGATGGCGATACCATTAAATATTTAGAATCAGGAGAAGAAGTTACCGTAAGATTAATTGGCATTGATACTCCAGAACTGCATCACCCTGCAAAACCTGTAGAATGTTTTGCTCTTGAGGCTAAATCATATTTAGAAAAGTTAATACTGGGTAAAAATATCAGGGTTAGTCCGGATCCCACTCAGGATGTGCAGGACCGTTACGGGCGATCTTTGCTGTATATCTGGCGTGATGAAGACGATCTGTTTATTAACCTAGATCTAATAGAAAAAGGATATGCATACGAATATACCTACGATGATCCGTATAAATTTCAAGATGAATTTCGTTTAGCTCAAACGAATGCTCAAAACAATAGAGTGGGGCTGTGGGGGGATAAGTGTAACGGAAATCGCTAAAGAAGCAACTATCTATTGAATAGTATCTGCTCAAATTATTGCTATAATAGGTTACTCCAATTTTTTAACAACTTTTTCATGAAAGGAAAGAAATTCACGATTCTTCATTCTAATGACATGCATGGAGACTTCCTCGCTGAGGCGAAAAAAGGTTCAGGAAAGCTTATCGGTGGGTTACCTTTGCTTTCCGGTTATGTAAATAAAGTTCGTAAAGAAGAGGAAAACGTATTGTATGTTGTTTCCGGGGATATGTTACAGGGATCACTCATTGATAGTGAATATAAAGGAATATCTACCATTGAAATTATGAATTTTCTTGCTCCTGATGTGGTATGTGTCGGCAATCATGAAGTTGATTATGGACTTCCTCATCTTTTGTTTTTAGAGAAAGTCGCAAACTTTCCAATTGTTAATGCAAATTTATATGTTAAAAAATATGGAAAGAGAATTATGCGACCCTATCTAATTATTAAAATAGCGGGTTTCGAAATTCTATTTACTGGTATTCTCACGGAAAAGGTCATGGATTCGTTGCGAAGCGATGAATTAATTGGAACCTTTGTTGATATTCAAGAAGCAAGCACTGAGGTGGGAAAAATTTGTAATGCATACCGAAACGATGATATCGACCTTACGGTCTTACTCACCCATATTGGTTATGAATCTGATGTGGAACTTGCAAAGCAACTGAAGCCTGAGTGGGGGGTTGATATGATTATTGGTGGCCATTCGCATACAATTCTTGATAATCCTACCGATGTGAACGGAATTCTTATAGCTCAAGCTGGTGTAGGGACTGATCAGATTGGAAGGTTTGATATTGTCGTGGATGATGATACAAACCGGATTGTTGAACATAGTTGGAAACTCGTTCCGATAGAGGAAGGTATTGCTGAGCCCGACACACAGATGATCGATTTTATTAAATCTTATAAAGATAAAGTCGATAGCAAATACAGCACACTCCTATGTAAGTTAGCTGTTGAACATACTCACCCAAAGCGAGAAATTGAAACGAGTCTTGGTAATCTTATAGCTGATGCATTTGCAGAGTCGGCTCAGTGTGACGTAATGCTTGTAGGAAGTGGATCAATTCGGACATCAAGTCTTGGTCCAATTGTCACTCTTCAAGACTTTATACAATGCTTTCCCTATGATGATTCACTTACTCGGTTTACGGTTACCGGATCAATGCTCAAACTAATATTTGCTCACATTATGCGAAAAGAAAATCGAGATGGAGAAGGTGAGTGCTATCAAGTAAATGTAGGAATTGAGGCAACGTACAACGATAGTAAAAAACAACTCATGTCCCTACTTGTAAAAGGCGAATCAGTAATCGATGATCAACTTTACACTCTTTGTATACAAGGGTACCATTTAAATAATGCGCGGGAATATCTGTCTGTATCTGAAAGAGATCTGTATAGAGAAGGACCTTCAAAAGTCATTACAACATCAGCGCAAAATGTGCTCGAGGAGTTCTTTAGGAACAATCAAAACATTTCTCGATCAGTAGAAGGAAGACTTGTTTACAAGAAATAACTATTCCTGCTGAATAAGACGAAAATTCTTAATGCACTTAGCTGTTCTCAATATCTCTCAGTATGTCCTCATACGTATTGACCACGTAATCAGCCTCTCCCACAAATGAGTCGTTTTTTCCCGGTGTAAGTATTGCTATGCAATAAATACCTGCAGCTTTTGCAGCTCTAATTCCATTAACTGAGTCCTCAAATACTACAGCCTCAGATGCATTACAGGAAAACGCATCAAGTGCTTTTATGAATATTTCAGGATTCGGTTTGATGTGAATTACATCTTCGCGATCCACAATGTGCTCGAAGTGAGCGATGAGTTCCGTTTTATCTAAAATCAGTCGCGAAAATACTCTCCCTGTAGAAGTTGCGAGAGACCGGTGAATACCAGCGTTCGCTAGGTACGAAAGAAAGGAATAGGCGCCTTTGATTACAGAAACATGTTTATCAAAGTTGTACTCAAGTTCCTTTTTCTTAAGTGCGGAGAATTGTTTTTGTAATTCTTTAGCATTTTCAGATGACAATCCATTTGCTGTTAAATATGTTTCAAACCCAAATAAGGACCCTCTGCCACTAAAATGGTTTTGGTAGTCATCATTCGTAACAGTTCTGTTTAGATTTTTATTAACAATCTCGCTAAATGTATAGAAATTTAAGTCTTCAAGATTTGCGAGCGTCCCATCTAAATCAAAGATTGCAAGGCGTGCGTTATTAATATGAGTTACGTAATCCATGGTTTTCTTATGAAAGTAATAAGCTTATTTACAATAAAGACAATCAGGATTGTCAAAGATGTAATAATAAAATAATCAGTAAGCCAAAAGTTTGTAGGCTTTTTAATTGCATCCATGACTATATAATGAGCAAAAAATATCGTATAACTATGTCGTGAAAGGAACTGAATAAAAAGTGAAATTGGACTTTCATTATGCATCAGCGTCTCAAATTTGCGTGCGATAACAAGGAGCGTTAGTGATACAAATATACTGAAAGAAATGAAATAAATCGTAGGGGGGTATTCATGGGGAAAAAAGCGGGCATTACCTCCTTGTGCAAGTTGTACAAGGGCAAGAAATATCGTCACAATACCTGATATGAAGAATGAATAGAGTAAGAATTGCTTACTATTTTTCAACGAAAATAGAATCATTCCATACAGGAAAAATGAAAACCACGTTACCGTTTGAACGTATTTCGATAACGATGGTTCCGGCACAAGGATATCAAATAAGAACAAAGTAGAGAGGGAAAGTGACGCAAGCATGAAAACTTTCAATGTGTTCACTCTTAGATTACTTTTCTGTCTGAATAATTCAAAAACTATATACAAGAACATCAATAATACAAATAGTCGAGGTATCCAGTTTTGGCTAAAACCGCCATAGAGTGTTATTGTTTCAATCAAAAATGAAAATGACCACTCAATATCAACTCTGGTAAAAATAAAAGGAAATATAAGAATTAGTAATGCGTGAATAATCACATAAATGTAGTAGGGGCGAACTAATCGTATGAACCTTTTGATGAGAAATTCAAAAATGTCCTTCAGATTGTGAATAATCAATGGTCGTGCTTCCTGCAAAAATCCGGATGAAATGACAAATGCTGGAACTGCAAAGTGAAGAATATCCCATAGATTTCTGACATAATCGATAGTACGATATTGATCTAGAACATGAATAAGGATAACAAGAAGGGCCGAAAGACCCTTAAGAAAATCTATTTCAAAAAACCTTTGTGAATTTTGTGGGTTTATTCTCATTATCGCTAACTCTACTATACTAGGCTGAGACACTCAAGCTTTCTGTTGAAATCGTCTCGGCTTGTATGTTACTCTCATAAAGACATGAAACATAACACAAAAAATCATTCTCATTCTTCGTACGCTCGTCGAAATTTCTTTATTCTCATAGCTCTTCTCCTCTTCGTTACTATTGCAGCCCTTTCTGTCATTTATTATTATGCGTCTCTTCCCGTTCAATCACTTCATATTTCCAACGTTACTCCAAACTCAGCCACTATTGTTTGGACAACCTCAGTCCCGACGGTGGGAGGAATTACAATTACAGAAAAAGGTGAGAAAACGAGTTTTGTATCTTCACTCTGGCAAATGGTACAAAATTCTAGATTGTTTGCTGATACGAGAGATGTAACTGAAGTATCTCCTGGAGTATATGAGCGTCAGACACGAACAAGCCGTTATACCCATCATGTAACGGTCATAAATCTGGAACCCGATACCGAGTATTCATTTAGGCCCGTTCACACGCTAACCGTGGCGAAAGAATCGGAATTGTTTTCATTCAAAACCGCGATTGATTCATCAAATCTTTCTGAACCTAAGCCAGTGTACGGTACGATTGAATTTGATAACGAAGTAGATTTCAATGATGTCGTATTGATGGCTCAAGTTGTTGAACGCAACACGCGTGAACTAGAAATGGAAAAAAGTCAAAGAGTAAGCGTACCTCTTTCAAAAGGCACCTTTGTTCTCGATGTCGGCAATCTTCGGAACGATTCACTAGAGGATGAGTATCCAAGTCTTCTTGGAAATGAAGACGAATACACGTTAAATTTTCTTGTATTAACTAAGGATGGTCAGTTCCCCTACCTAGTAACCGATACTGAATTCCAACCGCTCAATACGATTGTAATTGATGGTGTTCGTACTGAGACATCATCCAGAAATCCTCTTGTTACCCCTGTATATGCAAAATGTGACAGTACCTGTGTGGGAGACTGCCAAGGATGTAACCTTGATACACCAAGTGATCCGTTGTGTAAGACGTATGGATGCGGATATATGAGCTGGTGTTGCGGTTATCAGAGTGCTTGTGCGAATCACTGTAGTAATGGAAAACAAGACTGTGATGAGACAGGGGTAGATTGCGGAGGAGGTGGATGTGCTACTTGTGGTGGTGGAAGACCTGAAACAAGCGGAGAATGCGCAGGTCAATGTAAAAGATATGATGGAAATGGATGTACCCCAAAAAATCCAGTTAGTGGAACCTGCGAATGTGCAGTGAATGGAAAAAAGGATGCCGATGAAACAGCTATGGACTGTGGTGGCGCCTATTGTCCTGCTTGTACCAATGCCGGATCACACTGCTTCAATAGAGTTCAAGATCAGGGTGAAGAAGGAGTCGACTGTGGTGGAGATTGTGCAGGTTCCTGTTCGAGATCCGCACCACAACCGGTTGGGAAAAAATGTACCAACGAGGGTGAAATCTTTACCTGTTCAGATCGTACTGATTGGGAGTGTTGGTGTTTGAATGGCCAAGTTGCTACCTATCACCGTAAAGGAGTTTCTGTCATTTCGAAATCACAACCCAGCCGTGTCTATCGCGAAGGATTAGTAAAATTTCGTACCAATTCAAAATTTGGAGTTCATACCGGTGTCGGACCGGGGATAGCTAACTATGGATATCTAGTAGATCAGGGAAACGTTGGATATATCATGAATGTTATAACTGATCCCGGCCAACTTGAAGCACTCATTAACGAGTATCGCAATTTGCCTGACGGGGTAGTACCTATTGTTCGTTTTTGTCATGCAGAGCAGACAAACAGTTGTCCTTTTACTGACCCTGCAGCCGCTGAGGCATTTTCAGAGGCACTCGCTCAGGCGGTAGGTAAACCAGTTGCAATTATTTCCGGTCCGAATGAGCCCCTACAGGAACCTTGGACCGTTGCTGCGAATTATCCGCAATGTGCTGGAAAATCAGGGAACGAACTTGTTGCATGCAGTACCGCACAATGGATGAACGAATTTGTAGCACGTACTGGTGATACCTCAAACATAATAAAACTTTCTCCTGACTTCAACACCTCAGAACCAGCCTTCCTTGAGTTTGTAGCTCAAATGAAAGCTAATGGTGCTAATTTCCAAGCTCTTGATGGAGTAGCTGGAAACGCCTACGAAGGTGCAGGAGGTAAAACTATCGCTCAGGCAATACAAGAACTTAAGGATCTCGGTTTTGATGAAATTTATATAACAGAAGCGGGTGTTGATCCAAATCTTCGAAGCTCAGATCCAGAGCAGTACCAAAGACTTCTATCCGCGATTGATCAAGTAGCAGATGATCCTCAACTAAAATCTCTATTGCTGTTTAATCCCCTTCCTGGTCTCTCACCAGATCCCAATTTTGATAAGCATGAGTTTTCTCAAGATCAATACAACGCACTTGCCGCAGAAATGAGTGGTACCGGTCAGACCCAGACGTATACTGCAGCTCCGGGGTATGTGGTTGAGACAGCAAGCGGAGCAGCTTCTTCTGCACCATCAGGATTTTCTTGTAATCGTGGGACAAGGGTTACTGATGGTGGGGCTGTATGCTGTAGGGGAGAAAGAGATTTGAGTATATGTGTTGATAGTTCTGGAAACAGTTTTATTAAAACAGGTCTATCAATAGATGCTAGACATACCCAAATTCAAGTAGATAACCAAGGTCGTCCGTTCTCTGGTCCAGAAACTGATGATGGAAGACAGGATCTGGGAAATTTTAGTAATACTGCTTGTATTAGAAACCACGATTGGGGTAATGCAAGCACTCCTGAACATGAATGGATGTGCGTTCAGAAAGGCGGTGGAAGTGTTGGAGTCGGAGCTGGACAGGGATCTCTTTCGGGATTTCGAACACTACTAAATCAAGTATTTGCTCAAAATCTAGACAAAGAATATGAACCGGGTGTCTACTCAGTTACTGGATTAAATGTAGAAATAACAACGAAAACAATAGATGTTGTTTCACCTGGTGTCATAAGCTTTTATTATGATACCAATGAAAACGGGCAGAGAGATGAAGGAGAGGAGTATCTTACTGACGAACAAGCTCAGGCATTACAGGTAAATTTTGATAAAAAGGTAGACCTATATAATTATACAGTTAATACTGGTTGGAATTCATTTTCATTCCCAATGCTTATGTCAGATTCGTCGACTGCTCAAATTAAGACTGCTGCCGATCTGCTTACCTATATGAATGTCGTTGGGATTACGACTACTCATATAGCGGTGTATCGTGATCAGCAATTCGTGTTCTATTCTGAACGACTCGATGAAAATGGAGACCTTAAGATGTATGGTAGTGACTTTGGTATCCTTCCAGGTGAAGCGTACTTTGTGAAGGTGTATGACTCAGGTACGTTTTCGATTGCGGGATATCGTCCGTCAGCTTCAATTCCCATTACCTTAAACTCAGGGTGGAATTTGGTAGGGATGTATTCATCGAAAAGCAACG
>CAZDUZ010000003.1:0-45862 GCA_964508755.1 uncultured Candidatus Saccharibacteria bacterium
ATTAACAAGTTCTTCTTCTGCTACTTGCAAAGCTTCTTCTATGCTCAACTCCGGTACATAGCCTACCTCCCGTGCAAATTCTGCCTCAAAAAAACGGTCTCTATTTACCGCCATATCAAGCGAAAAAAAGGATGCTAGATCAGCATCAATTGCTTTTCCTTCCTGTGGATCTGGATCCTTTGCTCCATTACCCTCTGCCCCTGCCGATCTTAGAACTAACGCTGCATTGCGTTCTGCTGTTTCTTCTGATGTATCTTCAGACATGCATCCAGATCGTTCTTCAGCATCTCCTTCTATTAATTCTCTTCCTTCTTGATCCATAACAGTCATAGTAAAAGAAAAAGGAGAAGAAGACAAACCACAGATCCGATATAGTTACCAAGAAGGGAGCCCCTTCCGAGACTCCCTTTCTACGCTCATACATTGATCGGAATAGATCAATGAGAAAGAACAGGCTTTACATATCCATACCGCCCATTCCACCCATACCACCCATCCCAGCACCACCGGCAGGAGCTTTATCTTCTTCCGGTTCCTCGACAATGACTGACTCAGTAGTCAAAAGCATTGTTGCAACGGAAGCACCATGCTGAAGTGCCAATCTGGTTACTTTTGCTGGATCAGTAAGACCGACTTTGATCATGTCGACATACTCACCTTTCGCGGCATCATATCCTTTACCATTTCCGCAATTGGCAGAAATGACAGCTCCATCTACACCTGCATTTTCTGCAATTTGGCGAAGTGGTTCTTCCAGAGCTCGCTTAAGAATGGTCACACCGATGGCAACATCACCTTCAGCCTTTACCGATTCGAGTTCGGATCGTGCATCATACAAGGCAATACCACCACCAGCGACAACACCTTCTTCAAGAGCAGCACGAGTAGCATTCAGCGCATCATCAACTCTATCTTTCCGTTCATTCAGCTCGACTTCGGAAGCGGCACCAACACGGATAACCGCCACGCCTCCCGAAAGTTTCGCAAGACGCTCCTGGAGCTTCTCCTTGTCATAGTCAGATGTCGTACTATCAATTTGCTTACGAATCATCTCAATTCTCTTTTCAATCTCGGATTTCTCACCGGAACCATCAACAATAGTCGTATTCTCTTTGCCAACAATTACTTTCGCCGCATGACCAAGATCAGTCATTTCAACCGATTCAAGGTTTCTTCCAATTTCTTCGGAAACAAGGTTTCCACCTGTCAATACGGCAAGGTCCTGAAGCATTTCTTTCCGTCGGTCACCAAACCCTGGAGCTTTTACTGCGACCACGTTAAGTACACCGCGAAGCTTATTTACTACAAGTGTCGCAAGTGCCTGTCCATCAACATCATCCGCAATGATAACGAGAGGTTTCTTGCTTGCTTGCAGGATTTTCTCAGCAATTGCCTGTATATCCTGGACCGATGAGAGTTTCTGGTCAGTAATAAGGATATACGCATCCTCCATCACTGCTTCAAGCTTCTCAGCATCAGTAATGAAATACGCACTTACATATCCTCGATCGAACTGCATTCCTTCGACATACTCGATTTCTGTTTCAAATCCGCGTGATTGTTCGACCGTTACTACTCCGTCACGACCGACTTTATCAATTACTTCAGCAATGAGAGTTCCAATAGTCTCGTCGTTATTAGCTGAAATGGTAGCGACTTGTTTAATTTCTTCTTTTGTAGAGATTTTCTTCGCTGATTTCTTGATCCTTTCGATTACCACTTCAACTCCCTTATCAATACCTTTCTTCAATTCCATCGGATTAGCACCGGCAACAACATTACGAAGGCCTTCGGTTACGATAGCCTGGGCAAGGACAGTTGCAGTTGTGGTACCATCCCCAGCAAGATCAGCGGTCTTGGTCGCAGCCTCTTTTATCGTTTGAGCGCCAACGTTCATAACCGGATCTTTGAGTTCAATTTCTTTTGCAACAGTCACACCGTCTTTGGTAACGGAGGGACCGCCATACGATTTACCTAAAGCGACATTTCTCCCTTTCGGTCCAAGGGTAACCTTTACCGCATTGGCCAGAGCATCAACCCCGCCTTTGAGACCTTTACGAGCCTCTTCTCCAAATACAATTCTTTTTGCCATGTTCTAAATCAATAATAAATTAATAATAGTTACTTAACGACTGCAAGAATGTCATCTTCCTCGATGACAAGATAATCAATTTCATCAACGGTAACTTCGTCAGGTGAGTACTTTTTAAATAACACTGTATCCCCCACCTTTACAGAGAAATCAATCTTTTTACCTTCTTCATTTATCTTTCCAGTGCCCAACGCAACAATAACCCCCTGTTGAGGTTTCTCTTTCTCTGCGGTATCGGGAATGATAAGTCCGGAAGAAGTTACTTCTTCCTTCTCGAGCGGCTTTACAAGGACACGCCCGCATAATGGTTTTACCTTTATATCGGCCATACGTTACAACGGATAACAAATTAAACGAGCAGGATTTAGCATTCGATTTAACCGAGTGCTAGTTCGGGATTATATGAATGGAAAGAGTCGATGTCAACAGACAGAACGATTATTGAGACACAGAGCCTTCTTCTGTATCCGACTCCTCATCTTCTTCTTTGAGAACCCCCACAATCCTCATTCCACCCTCATCTAAATACAGCTTTTCCATCTTCCTTCCTGAATAGGTATCACCGGATACGAGAGACGTTGCATCTTTTACACCATCAGTAATTCCCTGACTCAAATAACCGAACGTTATACCCGCCAAAGAAAAGGGTCCGACTTTGACATCGTAAACGACGAAATCCACCGATCCTTCCGCTCTTTGCCATACATTTACCGTTATCCACCAGAGTTCCCAAAATTTAATGTACACCGTAAAAGAACGGTTATCACAGACAATACCGGCATCTTCATTATCAATATCCCAACCTTCTTTTAATGTATCCTCAATTAATACAGCTAACATATCACAGGTGAGGTTCATTGACTCGCGCTGTACTCTGCTCTGTTGAAAAGCTTTTAATCGCTTATTCATTTCAGCTTTCACGGCTTTTCGGTTTGGAATTTCTTCTATTGCGGCCTGATTAATAATTGATTGGTTCTGCGACATCCAACTTTCATACCGCACGAGGAAAATGACCAGGGAAATGATCACCCCAATTGCAAACACAAAAAGAATAGATCCAAAAATAAAACTGCATCCACGAAAAACCGTTTTGAAAAAGATGGAAATCGAACGAAGTTTACTGCCCATGCTCAACAATTCTTAATATTACAATAATAACAGCACCTACTCCCCAATGATTCGCACCATGAACCCTTAATACCTGACGATATCGGTCGGATCAAGAATTCCTCTAATTCTTTTTATACCCTTCTTCATCATCGTTGAAAAGATATCTGACTCTTTGATATCCATGACCTCACTAACTCCGATATAAGTTGCAATACCAGCTCCACCTACTAATAGAAAGAGTGAGATAATGGATATCACCGTGCTTGTGTCGATTTTAAAATTCCATAACTTATACAAAGAGTACATGATTGTAGTCATAACCCATACAGCAAAAAGTTTTTTGAGAGTAGGCTTCCAGAACCTTCTCCATGACAGAATTTTAATTCTCTTGTTTAAAATAATGAGCAGAATGACAGCCTCGACAAGAAGCGCAATACCAGCACTAAGAGCTAAGCCACCCACGGCTGCAGGAGATGAATTTCGGGTAGTAAACCAGGTAATTGTTTCAGTCCAAAGCTCCCCGGAAAGCGCCGTGGTCCCATTCGCAATAGAAAAAATGAGAGGTCTCCAGTCATAGTAGTGACTAAAAAAGTTGGTAAATAAAATTGATCCGGCAATATTCACCCCAAGACTTATAAATGAAACTGCAACAGGAATCACTGTATCGTGCATCGCATAAAACGCCCTCACAACGAGAGCTAGTACAGAATGCATGAGGATAGCAATACCAAAGAGCGCAAGCACCCATGCGGTCATTACTGTATCTTCCCAGTCAAATGCACCCGCTCCAAGAACTAAACGAACAATGGGAAGACGTAACACAACAAAGAACACTACCGCGGGCAGAACATAAAAAAGGATCTGCTGAAGTGAACGGGTAAATGTCTTTGCAAACTGCTCTAAGTCTCTCGATTGTCTATCATTTTCATCATTGAGAAGCGATAACTTTGATGATGCATTGTATTCCAACGACAAGGTTGGAAGAGCTGCCTGAGCAATGGTGGTTCCCAGAAGCTGCACCGGCATAAGGTATAAGCTGCTCGCATATCTAAAAGCACTCAGGGCTCCGCTCCCAAGTCCAATACTAATAATGGTATTTACCAAAATACTAATCTGCTCCCCAATCAAACCAATAACACGGGGAAGCGCAAGACGTACAACACGCAATACGTCTGCATTGATAAAACTTCCCGTAAAGATCAACTCAAGCTGTAATTTCTTTAGGAGCGGAATCTGAACGATTAAATGAAGAACCGATCCCAAAATTACTCCATACGCCAAACCTTCTACCCCCCACCCGAACAGTCCCGAAAAAAGAATGGCACCAATAATTATTCCGATGTTGTATAACAGCGGCGCAAGAGCTGGAAGGAAAAAACGCTTGTTAACCTGCAGACCCGCAGTAAGTATACTGCTCATCCCAAGAAGAATTGGCGAAAGAAGCATCATACGCATGAGACGAGCCATCAAATCCACATCCATTTGCGTAAATTCTCCACCCTCAAAACCGAGCTCCCCTAACCCACCGCTCGAAACAAACTGCGCAGCTTGGGGTGCAAAGATAAAAGCTACAACACATAAAAGTACCATTACAACAAAGAATAATCGGAGGATGTCAGAAAACAGTTTCTTCAGAGTACCTTTTTCAAGGGCTTCCGCAAACGAAGGAATAAGCGCAGCGTTTACCGTACCTAAGACGATAACATTGAAGATTATGTCAGGAACAGTAAAAGCCGCCCAAAATACATCAAGATCCTTCGACGCGCCAAATATGCGGGCAAATGCGTGTATCTTTGCAAAACCAACTATTTTGGTAAGGGCTACGAGCACCATCATGATAAAGGCAGCCGAAAGAATACCCTCCTGTCGGCCACCTATCAAGTTCTTCCCTTTTTCAATACCTTTTTTCAGAACACTTACCAATCTTGAACACGTGATCAAATGAAGCCGGATGTATCCGGAATAATGCAGAAATTCTGCTTAGCGACGCAATAGTACCAAATTTTAACGTTTATTTCACGTTTTCAAAGGATACTTACGATGTACGAGAAGATATCCGGTACACCTCTCGAATGTAATCCACGCTCATATTAGTACACATGAGGATCTTTTCCCAGAGTGGTGATGAAAATGTAGTTCAAATGTATCTTAGGTGTTTCTTAGGAGTCCGCCTTGAATCTGAAAACGGTCTTTTCGATCCTACTCTCTTTCATGTACCCTCAGACTTGTATTTTTTGCGAAAAATACGGAAAAAGAGTGTGTCGTGACTGCATGAAAACACTATTAGCAAAAGCTCCTTCTGAGTGCATGGTATGCAGGAAACCTACCAATTGCTTTTCTACCCATGAAAAATGCAGACTTAATAATCCTATTCGTCAAGGCATTATCTGCTGGCAGTACGATAAAAACGCAAAGCGAATGGTGAGAGAAATGAAAACAAGCCTAAATACCTCATTTATGCCATTGTTGGTAACCATGGCATTATTTATAAATTCTGAAATAATTCATCTTCTTACCGGAGGTAATTGTACACATATTATCCCCATTCCTACTTCGTCGGCACATCTGCGAAAAAGAGGATTCAATCAAGCGAATTTAATTGCTCAAGAATTAGGAACAAGGTATAACGTACCTGTTACTAATATTATCCACAAAAGAAAAGAAGCCCAAAACCAGACAGGAAATAATAGAAAAAAGCGACTTACCCTATCACAAGATTCATTTTATTTATCACATACAGTTGCATTGCCTGAAATTACTAGCACGTTAGTTCTCATAGACGATATATGCACCACAGGAGCCACATTGAGAGCGTGCGCAACATTGCTTATGAATCACGGATTCAATGATATTCGAGCAATTACACTATTTCGGGGAAAATCGGTTAAGGGAAGACGGAATCCCACTAAAGATTGTATGAAAGAGATAATCATACGGGAAAAACGAAAATGGAAAGTAGAGAAATCAAAATAATTAACTGCCACATCCGCAGCAACCCGAACAGTTTCCTCCGCAACTACCGCCTGAATCAGTGCTTGAAGATGAGGTATCAGAGCTTTCTTCAGAAGCGTTAGGAGATCCCGCTATTCGAGGAACTTCATACACTCTCGTCATTTCACAGCCACAATCATCGCATAAAGCCGTAAATTCGTCATATTCCTTTACTGACATTTCAAATTCTTTACTGCCTCCGCAGTCAGAGCATAAAAATTGGTATTTCATAAGCGGGAAGTATACGCCCAAAAATGAAATGTGTCATGTGTTATCAAGCGGAAAGAAATGAGGATTGAATATTGGTTGGTTTAAAAGGAATTACTGAAAGGGGAAGGTGTAACTTCTTTGATAATGTTTGAGCAAGGTGATGAAGCTTATTCGCACGAGGAGACTGACAAGAATACTGATTACCATAGGTATGGTTATATCTTTCAGCAAGACCGGGAAAAAGTTGCTGAAGTTTATGGTAGTAATATGAACGCTGACGGTCACGAAGAGTCATCCCTGTACTAAAAAGAACAAATTGGGCTCCGTGCTCTTTTGCTTTAATGAAAATATCCTCGACAGCTTGATCGCTATCCTCCAAGAACGGAAGCATTGGCATGACTGTGATACCTGTGTATATTCCCTTTTGAGCAAAGGCACGCATAGTCTTCAAACGTGCTGATGGACGGGGAGCACCAGGTTCAATTTTCGATGCAAGAGCATCATCAGTAGTAGTAATCGTAAAATTGACACAGGCATATATTGAGGAAATCTGCTTAATTACTTCTAGATCATCTACTACTCGATCGCTTTTTGTCAGTAAGTGTAGAGGAAAATGGAAATCGGCAATGAATTTAAGCGCCTGACGGGTTAGATGGTATTTCTGCTCAGCGGGAGTATATGGATCACTCATAGCACCGGTTCCAATAGTCCCTACCCTCTTTTTTGAGTAAAGCTCCTTCCGAAGAACTTCAATTGCGTTTGTTTTCACAAGCACATCTGCAAAATTCTCAATACGATAACACTCGCTTCGTGAATCACAGTAGATGCATTGATGTTCACATCCACGGTAAAGATTCATAGTATACAGGGTTCCGAACCAAGGATCAGGATTACCTTTACCACCGGAAAGAATTGTTTTGGCATTGGTTTCGATGTACATACCTGTGCAATTCTATTCCATATTAATACCTGGATAGATAAGAGATACAATCTTTCGACGAGACACAAGATCCAATGAAGCCTTCAGTTTCTCTCGATGCTGTTTATCACTCGGAAGAAAGTTTATCTCACCGACAGTAAACATTGCACCGAATTCTTTTGCTATTTTCTGCATTTCATCTACCTGCTGCTCGAACGTTAAAGGACTAGGTATGATTTTTCCCCTTTGTACTTCAGCAGAACCATGTTCTGGAACTTCTCGATAAGGATGAAAGCTAATTCTATCCACTAATTGAACAGAAACACCGTCTTGTTCCTGCAACCGCTTGACCTCGGTGAGAACTGAACGAATATACGTAGGATCATACAACGCAGTTCCTGCAATGGAAAGCTTAAGCAAAGGATGTGCCGTTTTTAGTTGTTTAGCAACCTTGTAATAGAAAGCAGCATACTCCAATGGGTCTGACTTGGTAGCATGTTGTACTAAACCCTCAAATCGAGGAGCCGAATTTCTGGTAATATTTGTTTCATTTCCAAGTTCCAAATGTACGGTACTTCCTGTTAATTCTGCAACTTTCATACAAAGTCCGACATAACGATTCACTTGTTCATCTGTTTCTGGTACATCTGAACATTGCTGTAAATCAAGACGATGATCGTAAAATGGAACTACAAGGGTTATATCTGTACAATGTTCCCTTAGAAGTTCTAATTGTCTTATAAAGGAGGACGTAATACACACATCATATCCCCCAGCAACGCCTTCTTTAATCGCATGAGCTGGAGATACTGGGGAAAATTCGCCTGCAGGATTAATTCGCACATGCTGCAAATTAGCACCAAAGGAAGAAATATACGAATTGAACTTTACAAGTTTTTCTTTTTCAGATTCCTTCCGACGATCGATTTCATCTTGAAAAACTCCTGATGCTATTGCGGAGTGAAGTTCATCAGATAGTTTACCATCCCGCTGAATGAGAAAGGTACAGAGTTCAATAAAAGAATAATCCATTCTCCCATCAACAATGAAGAATTGATCAAGGTTTAAACCGACATACTCTGGGTCAGAAAGTACCAGTTCTCGTTCTTCTTCTACTAAACGTTCCCTATCTATGGCAGTAACATGCTCTAGAGTCTTGGTAGGATCTACTTCTGATTGAGGTAACTCAGTTTCCGAATTTTTCTTTGAACTGTCCATCGTTCAATGATAATCGATTGGTACGTAAAATTAAAATTGCCAAAGATATTGGTTCATATTTGCCTATCAATCGACTGCCCCCAATGATTTCTACAACTACAGTGTTTTCTCCCCTGATTTGTATTCCATATACATATTTGGAATTTCTTTACCATTTGAAAGAATATCAGGTTTATAAGGATCGCTACATTCTACAAAACCGTGTTTTTTATAGAATGAAATCGCTGGGTAATTGTACTGTATCACACTGAGAGTCAGTCTTTTTTCAGGATGCCACGCTACTATTCTTTTCATCATCTCTGATCCGATACCCTTACCTCTGTATGGTTTCAAAATATACATCATTCCAAGGCGGACCGTTGTATCGTTTTCATGTGCAAGTGAAAAACCCACAATTTCTCCTTTGACGTCATAGACCAGAAGCCCGAAACTTCTGCGGAGCAAATCAAGTCTTCCTTCACGCCAATGAGTTAGTATCTCTTCATCAGAACTATTACTAGCATTTTGATCATCCAGTATATCCTGTACCGTTATTCCGTTCTCCGGAGACACAAAATCAGTTACCCAAACAATATCTGATATTTCTAATACTCTTTTTACCGTTTCATCATATGTTAATTCATCAGAAAAGTTCCATGGTTCAATTCGGTAAGTCAGTTTTTCTGATTCCCCTGCGTTCATTGGAACTTATCAACAAAATAAACAAACCACATCTAAGCACGCAAGACACGGAGAGGACAGGATGACGCGGACTTTGTCCGCTAGCTACTCGCTCCGCTCGTAGAACGAACTTTGTTTGTGCTTCGCACAAACGTTTCTTATCTGGCGAACCTTGGTGTGTACAGCTATCCGCGCCTTCGGTGCGGACACCTGTACACACGGAGAGGACAGGATTCGAACCTGCGGTACGGCTTAACGCCGTACGACGGTTTAGCAAACCGTTGCTTTCGACCACTCAGCCACCTCTCCTATTACAAGAAGTACCACCGGAACTACAGCTAACAACCCAGAGCTTTTAAATCGTTAGTCACCAAACTCGCCCTATTATAAGCAAAAACCAAGGCCTACACAACGCAAAGAAGAAGGAGTGCTCATGAGAATGACGTATATGATTTAAGGAGTCGAGACGCAATATAATCCTTACATTCTAATCAAAGGTAATCATATCGTCTTGTTGACAAAGAAAACCACTATTCATACAATGAAACCGTAATTCGTAACTTTCCCTTTTATGGCAAAGAAAAGTTCCAACTCATCCTCTGACTCTAACGAGATGGATAAAAGTTTCAAAACAATTGTGAAGAATGCCACATGGGCTTATAAAACGATGTTCCGTTTTTCAAAGCGGGATACTCTATTTTACATACTCTCATCCATCCTAGTTTCTGTAGTCCCAATTATCTCTGCGTACCTAGTCGCTCGACTGTTGGATGAGATTATTACTCTTGCTGCCTCAGATATTTCCTCGGTATTTACTCTTGAGATCACGTCTCCATTTTTCTTAACCCTCATGGGAGTTGCTTTTACATCATTTCTGAATCAAGTCATGATACAGCTAAAGCAATATATGTCTGAACGATTTGACCACTATCACCTGGAGCTATTCGAAGTTGAAATGCTATCTAAGATATCGACACTGGATATTATTCAATTTGAAGATCCCGAGACATCAAACAATATTCGTAAAGCTCGAGACAACACCTACAAGTTATTTTACTTTGTAAGTAATTCTTCTCAGGTATTGGTAGATACAGTAACTTTAGTCGTATCAGGAGTAATAGCCTTTACAGCCTCACCATTAATTACAATCACGGTTGTAGTGCTTTCAATTCCAAACAGCCTTGTTTTCGCACGATTCATTAGAGTTATTTGGAACTATTACAACAGCAGAGTTGAAAAAAATAGAATATTCTGGTGGATAATATGGGCACTGTCTGAAGAACGAGCAATGCCCGAACACAAAGTGACAGCTTCAAACAAATATATTTCTCAGTTCAGTTATAATCTTAGAAAAGAATTACAAGACGAAGATATTCACTATCGTACAGATCGATTTACGGGATCAATATTCACAGCGCTTATTAGTTCAACTCTCTACATACTAACCCCGTTAACACTTATTTCGAAGATACTTGCAGGATCAATGACGATTGGTCAGTTTACCTTTGTGCAAGGAAGATTTTTTGAGTTTTCCAGCACACTAAACAACATGTTGGGAAGAGTGCTTGAGATGTTTGACGCAGGTTCATACCTTACCTATCTTCGTAGAATCTATGAAATGGAACCAGCAATAATTTGCGGTTCTGAACAAATATCTACAAATCAAGCCCCCACGATTGAATTTCGTAACGTTTCATTCAAGTATCCCAAAGCGAAGAAATACGCTCTTAAAAACGTAAATTTTTCCATACAACCAGGTGAAGACATTGCTATTGTTGGAGAAAATGGAGCTGGGAAAACCACCCTTATCAAGTTAATTTTGCGATTCTATGAACCTACTGAAGGCGAAATCCTCATTAATGGAAAGCCAATCGAATCTTTCAACATTGACCAGTATCATGAACTTTTCGGTGCCCTATTCCAGGAGTTTAATATTTACGAACCGTTCTCCGTTAAGGAAAATATCATGATTGGTGATTATCAAGCAAAAGAAGACACTAAGCGAATTAAGGATGCAGCAATACAAGCGGATGCGCATGAATTCATAGAAAAATTGGAATATAAGTATGACACCAAACTTGCCAAACAGTTCAGTGGAGGTACCAATCTCTCTACAGGACAGACACAAAAAGTGGCACTCGCACGTATGTTTTATCGAAATAGACCAATCCTTATTCTTGATGAACCTACAGCCTCAATAGATGCAGAAGCAGAATACCGTATATTCAAACGCATCTACGAATTTACGAATAATAAAACAGTAATAATTATCTCCCACCGGTTTTCAACCGTACGGAATGCGAAGAAGATATTCGTCCTTCATCAAGGAGAAATTGTCGAAAAGGGATCTCATGAGGAATTGATGAAAAAGAATGGTAAATACGCAAAAGCGTTTAACCTGCAAGCTAAAGGATATCAGGGGAATTAAATTCGGGTCTGTCCCCCAACGGGTCTGTCCCAGACCAACTAAGTACTTGTTACTACCTTACGTTACTTCTTGTAGTGAGAGTAAGAATAGGTTTACTGAAAAAGGAAATACATCAAAAAGCCGCCCCTATAGAACACTTTTTCACAGGTAAAAAACATAATCATCAAGTACTGATAATCATAGTTAACCTTCTTCAATAAATCATTAGCACCAGAAGCATTATTCATCATCAATCCTGGGTCTGTCCCATACTGGGACTGACCCAGGGTACCCAGGGTAAAACATGCTATAATCAGCCATCTCTTCAGAAGGGCGTTTGATTTTTTCAAAGTAGCTCAGTGGCTTTTCGAAGACTAGAGCGTCTGAAGTTGTATGATAGTATTCTATCGTACAGCTTTGGGCGCTTTTTTGTTGCTTTCGTAAGTTTCAGATGAAACAGAAATACGTTCCAAGATAAAATTAAATTATGAGCATTACCAACATGGCAAACGAACAGCAATACAAATTGAAAACGCTTTACGTTGGTACCCGAGGTGTTGATGAATACCGGGAAAGTATTTCAACCTACATACAGCCAAATGATAAGATTCTGGAAATTGGCTGCGAATGGGGTACAACTTCGGACTACCTGTATGCGAAATGCAAGAATCTTATCGCAACTGATATCAGTGCTGACTGTATCGATAAAGCACGGCAAATGAGACCAAATATCAGATTTGAAACGCTTGATGTTTTCGATATTAAACGGGCTATGAGTTTCGACGTTCCATTCAACAAAATGTATATCGACGTTTCGGGTCTTTCGGGATACCGCTCACTTCTTGATGTCATTTCGCTTCTAGAAATGTACGCGAGTGTATTTCCGCTCGAAGTGATTGTTATAAAAAGCGGATCGCTTAAGAATTTTGCTAAGCGGTGTGTCGCATGGAAGCCTGCACAACGAGATTTAAAACAAAACAATGCTCATGACTAAAAATAGTCCTACCTTTTAAATCCTGTAAACACCAGACAATAATTAGGAGCGTTTATTTGATGAAGTTTTGTTTCTTGCACATCAACGGCAGAAAATCGTTTTTTAATACACCCGACTACCCTATCCCGATCAATCAATGCTGTATTTTTATCTCCACTTATAACTTTATCTGAAAACAGCGATAAAAATGATTTAATATGTCCTGGTTGAATATCTTTGATGATTAGACAGGAGCGTTCATCACAGAGTCCTACGAGTTCGTCAAAGAAGGTCTCACGATCCTGCGAAGGTATATGATGGAGCACATCAGAAACGATTACATAATCCACAGGAGCATATTCCTCCCTCTCTCGGTACGTTGACATCGTGTGACCTGCGTATAACTCTACACGAGAACGATTCTTCTCACTTATCATCCTTCCAATTTGGGGCGACGGGTCAATCATTCTTACCGAAAGCTTTGGATATGCGGATAGAATCTTCTCAATTATTTCCCCATCTCCTCCCCCAATGTCCGCTACAATCGCCCCATCTTTAAATTCAGGGAGCTCAGAAACAAAAGCGTCCACATCAAGAAAAAAACGTCTATACATTCTGCCAACGGTATCAAATCGCTTGCCTAAAACTTTACGAGCAACTTTACCAATAGTCATGTATGCGAGAGATTATTTTAATTCTATAACCATGCTCAAAATTTCAGTATTATTTGAACGACACAGAGAGATTTCATAATATTCTCATTCCAGATGAAATGCAGTATACCACGCGTCCATTTTGTACATGATATTGATATAATGATCGTATGCAAACAACATCAATAAAATCAGATACCGATATCACGTTATTCAACCATCAGAATTCTCTTCATTTTGGTCCTGGAGGAGTACCTCTTTCAACCCGCATCATTTCCGACAATGGCAATAAGCTGGATCAACGCAATTCAGGTCTTCACCGTCTAGAAGAGATGAACCTTAATCTTATGGAAATTGAATTTGTGCATGGTGTACGTATTTCGGAATTAGCGGCATCATCGCTCGGGAAAAAAGCTAAAGAAAAAGGCATAGACCTAACCGTTCATGGTCCCTACTACATCAACCTCGCATCTTCCGACCCTGCTATTTATCACGCAAGTATTGGTCGTGTCCAAAAGACAATCGAAGCAGCTCTGTGGATGGGAGCTAAATCACTGACCTTTCATGCTGGTTTTTATCAGAAACGAACGCAAGAAGAAACCACCAGCGTTATAGAAGAAGCTCTTTACAAATGCGTCACAGAATCTGAGTTTCTCACGATTGATCCCGAACAACGCCCCCTCATTTCAATTGAAACCACCGGTAAACCATCTCAATGGGGTTCACTAGATGAAATACTTGAAGTCGCGAAAACGCTAAATCAGAAGCTAAGCGCAAATATCTTTTCCGTTTGCGTTGATTTCGCCCACATATATGCACGATCAGGCGGCAATTGGAACTCACCTGAAGAATTTACTGAAATACTGAACAAAGTACAAAAAATGCTTGGCGTAAAAGCTTTACATCGACTCCACATGCATGTTTCAGGAATCGAGTACACCCCGAAAGGCGAAAGAAAACACCTTACTTTCGCAACATCGGAATTCAAGTACAAAGATCTCCTGAGAGCGTTGCATGAGAAACAAGTAAGCGGATGGCTCGTTTGTGAAAGTCCCATACTGGAAGATGACGCAGTGCTGTTAAGGGACGAATACAATCGCATTTCTGAATAGTTTCTCAGATTGATAGTATAAGAGAACATCATCTAGAAAGTTCTTGTCGTTTTCCACATCTCACTTACGTTAATAATGCATGCTAATAATAATCGGCATTACTATTAGCGAGTGACAACCTCTCTTAGCTACAATGGATCAAGACCTTCATTCGATTAACGAGTAACGGTAATGGTAGAAAGAACTGAATTTCCTCCGATATCCCCAAACTCCAAGAAGTATGCTTGTGCACTACCGGCGGAGAATTCCCCACCATACGCTGCAACCACAGGATACTCAAAGACATATGTCTTACCACCCTCAACGGCATACTGAGTAAAAGTGACTCTATCAAGAGCAACGCTACCATATCGGTTAACCATATCCCGCTGTCCCCACTTCCACCAACGGCTGTAGAAGTCGTAATTGAAAGCTCCTAATTCGTAACGAATCGGTTCAAAGCCGGATGGGATAACATCTGTCACCACTAAATTCGATCCATCCCTGTCAGGAGTAACTTCTGTCCTTACCATAACAACATCACCTTTACTTACGCTCGTTAACTGTCGTTTAGTATTGAAATCAATAACATGCCTCTTCACAGAAAATTCATTATCTTGAGATAACGTTTCGCTAGTAGAAGTTAACGTTGCAACGGCATATATCACTCCACCCCCCTCCAACTCTAGTTTCACCACGTTTTCACCGACCTTAAGGTATGACGAATTCACGACAAGACGAGTTGTTTCAGCAGAACCTTTTTCACCAGCGATTTCAACGTTTTTTACAAGATCACCATTAACAATTACACTGACGATTCCACTATCCTGTCGCTCATCAAGTCCGTCAAGACTTGCTTTTCCTAACGCCTGAAGAACCGTTACTTTTTCATATGAATTGCTGCAACCAGATAGTCCTTCAGATACCAGCCAATTAATGGTTTTCTTATAAAGATCGTTCTCTGAAAACGGATACAGTGCATCCGCAACAATTGCCGTTACATATGATGTACTAAAACCTGAGGAAACAGTAGAGTTCGAATCATTCCAGCTGGCTCCTCTTTGAGATATTTGAGCTCGCTCAAACAATAGCGGGATTAATTCTCCGGCATCCCCAATACTTCCGAATTCTTCAAGAGTACGCATAAGATTTGCAATCATAATCGAAGAGAGTTCCTCATCCGAACCTATCTCAAGTAGTCTCTTTTTCATGACAAGCATTGTAGGGATAGAATTCCTACTATCAAGCAATGCCAACACATACATTGAGTAAACACGTTGTTCAAGACTCAGGTCCTCTCGGACCATTCCCTCAAGCAACACCTGTTCAATTGCATCTATTCTATCTACGTTTACTTCAATTCCTGATTTTTTTGCTTCTGCTACTGCGTTGGCAGCGTAGATAGTCGCGTCATAATTAATCACATCATAATCAAACCATCCAAATCCACCGGTCTCCGATTGATTTTCAAAGAGGAGTTCAAGAAAGTTCTTAACCCTACTCTCGATCTCAAGCTCAGACAGTGACGGAGAGATTTCATCGTAATGTTTATAGAGGAAGGCGTTCTGGATAATCGCTCCTGAAAGATCGTAGGTTGATTTCACCGTAGGATCATAAGGGAATAGATCATCTTCTGACATGAAACCGCGCGAAAGCGTTACAACAAGATTACTTCTGTTCACTGATGCGCCACGCTCAACGCTGAATTCCATACCCTGCTCCTTTGCGCTTTCGTTCAATAGTACCGACTGTGAGGTACTTACCTCAAAACCATTGTTCAATACAGGGATATCAACTTCTAATGCATCCATTACTGTTCCGCCGACAATTAAAGCAGAGTCTAACGAAATTAATGTGCTCTCTCCTGATGGTGTTATTGAAAGTGCGATCTCACCTCGTGAATCTTTGGTTTGGCGCACCGCGACATTGTACTGAGGTACCTCACACCCTTCACAGTTTACTGAGACAGTTCCTGAAAGGTCAGATGTAGAGTAATTTGCGATACCAATCTCAAGAACAAAGGTATCGCCGCTTCGAATAAATGCTGGTGGTTTTGTTTCTATTCGAACATCTTTACTAACAATAAAATCAAGCATGCCCTTTCCGGCTTTCGTTTCTTCAGATATTGCATGTGCTCGTACCGTCCAGGTGGTAAGGTTATCTGGCAGTTTGAAAGAAACTGTTGCTTTTCCATCCTTATCGGTTTGTACCTTTCCGTTCCAGTAGGCGGTGTCTCGAAAATCCGTACGCGGTGCATTTTCACCACCCCCACCACCTCCACCGGAATTTCCCGAATACTCATAATCAAACGGAAAACCCATCTGATAGACTCGCTGCCTTACAATTGTATAAAAGGAATCATAGATATTCTTTTGAAGTGTTACATCTCCAGAATTCTTTTCATATATATCGATGAGTGCTTTATCAACTACCGACACAGCAACTTCAGCCTTAACTCCCTTACCGGAACTATCCGTGATATCAAAATACAGATTTGCATCTTCGCCTGGTTCAAATGAGGGTTTACTGGTGCGTACATTCACTTGTAGCCGACCTCTGTCTTCCTGAACAGTAAGCGGAATACAATTGCTTCGAAGGATGTTTGAGAGGTAAACATTTTGAGTTGTTATTCCATTTCCGGTCATTGATTGGTATTCATCGACCCCCCAGACACAGACCTCGATATATGGTGACATTCCGGAACCGATCTCCTGCTGAATCTCAACAAAACCGGAGGTTAAATCAAGCATACGCCAGCTCATTACTTCGCCTCGGCGTACCAGATACACCCCATTTCCATCGAGGGTGGTTTTTACTGCAATGGTCGCTGTTTCTCCGGGTACATACGACTCTTTATCAGTATAGATCTTCAATTTATCACTCGCATTGTTCCAGTCACTATAGACATACTCATCATCGGACGGAGGAGTGTAAACATAAAATACATATGCAAAACGTCTCATATACTGACTTGTACCATGATAGAAATCAGCAGTGACCGTATACGAGCCATGTTTAAGATCGCTCATGGTAATCTCCGCCATACCCTGTGCATCAGTAGTAAGCTCTTTATCATAGAGTACATCTGAATGTACCGTAGATGCACTATAAATCGGCTTATTAGCCTTCGTAACGGGATCATAATACGTCTGTCCACTTTCCTCCCATTCCGTCCACGACCGTCTTACGCTGTATTTAACCCTCACTCCACCCTCTGGTTCGAGATCCCAGATCCGAGCGGTCTTAAATTGAATTTTATTTCCATCATCTTCCTGGACCGATGTTTCTGATGCCTTCACAAATAATCCGTGAGTCGATTCCGCAACAGTTACTCTTTTCGAATCTAATTCCGTGTAATTTTCTTGAGACCATAAAGTTATTCGATACGTAACGAAACCGTTTTGGTAAGCATACAAGGAAAGAGGTATTTCTATCTCAGTATGTCCTTGCGGATCGAGCGTTACAATTTCATGTAACACGGTATTCGTTGATCCCCACGGTAAACCCTGTAAGTCCTCAGAAGATTCAGCCCACGAGACCTCTGTGTTATGTATATTGTAAATCTGTACAACTGAAAGACCGACACTTTGCTCTGATGCCGGATCTCCTGAATAGTCTTTCCCGGTAATAGTAACTTTTAACTTTTCTCCAGCAAATGCTCGTGTTTTATCAACTGATAGATTGTAAGAATACAAAGGCTTTTCATATTCAGAAACTACAATAGTACTGCCTCCCACAGATTTCCCATCAACATACACTGAAAGATTGTGCGTTCCCGTCGGAATATTTCCAGGTAACGAAATACTTCCCGATACAGTGCCAAAATCTTTTGAAACTTCGAATGTTTCCTCATAATACGGAAGCTGAGCAAGACCATACC
This sequence comes from uncultured Candidatus Saccharibacteria bacterium, assembly GCA_964508755.1. GTDB lineage: Bacteria > Patescibacteriota > Dojkabacteria > SC72 > JAFGCJ01 > CAZDUZ01. Next base: position 18,205 of record CAZDUZ010000003.1, read on the forward strand.
ACCAGTATGATTTATCCCCAAGTCGTACCGTCACTACTCTTTTTTCTGGAATTGAATAGTTCATATCAATTTCTTTTCTAAGGATCGCGTTAAAATTCAACGTATCTCCCGCTTTGTATAAAGGCCTATCCGTTAAAACGAATGCACGGTGGGTTAGATCCGTCCCATCATCAAAAACTTCACTTGAATACCATTCATGCTTAATCTTTGAACCGCCAACGACATAGTTGCCTGCATAGGAAATAATTGCGAAATCAACATCTGAGCTGTTCATTCTGAAATATCCATTACTGTCAGTCTTACCAGAACCAATGGCCTGAGAAGTGCCTTTAAGGTCATAGTAAACCACATCCGCACCACCAACAGGCTTCTTCGTGTTCATATCAAACACCCACGTTTGAGCTGCACTTATGGACTCTGAGTACACCGCACCTAAGGGTGAAAATACCAGATACTTATAGATAGAACGTCCATAAGAGGAATTGTTTGCCTCTAGGAGGTATATACCATAACCGTCCAGATCAATTTCGAAAAAGTTTGCCTGCTGGGGAGTCAACGAGAATTCACGCACAGCCTCGCCGAGAGAAGACGGCTTCTCATTAAGACTCCATCGGTAATTACGCATAGAGGCAAGAAGGTCATCTTTATCAGCCTGATATAAAGTAAACGTAATTGGACCCGTCAGTTCATAGGACCGTATACCAATCCACGGCTCACGAGTGGTTGATATTATCGGAGAACTATCAGACCAGCTCATTGATGGATGAGGGAGGTACTTCTCATCACTTGTTTGATACCCCACTTTGAAGCGAGAAGTAGCACCTGAGGAAATACCTTCACCTTTACTATTATTAAAACCTTCTCTAACGGTTACCTTGTATTCTGTTCCCGGAACAAGATTTGAGGAAGGAAGAAATATAATCTTTTTGTTATATTGCTCAAAACGCCCAGCAATAGCAGGTTCAACGGTAAAGTAATCCTGAAAGGTCACAATATCAATATCTTTATGAGTAAATTCTACTTCTATCGAGGTATCGACAGGAGCAGTTGTCGAACCATCGCGTGGTGTAATTCCGGTAACCGCAAATACGGGTTCCGTCCAAAATACCCAGGCATAGTCCCTCGGCAACGAACTTCCATCATTAAACATCGTGCCTTTGCGAAGTGTGACCGTGTACTCGGTGTCAGGCTTCAATTCTTCCAAGGGCTTTACTATCAGTGACTTTAAGTCGCTTGAAACCTCTATATCGGCTGGTACATCGGGAGATATAGATACTTTATTTACAAGACCGAGAGAGCGAAACGCCTCCCCACTCGCAACTGTAATAGTAAATATACCTTCCTCCGTAGCAACTCCATATTCACTTTCTGATGACTTAGCAAGAGAAATTACAGGGGTAGACTGTTCAGACATATTCCTCAAAATGGGTATATCAGTACCTCGAAAATACACAAGCCCAAAGGCGGTTGCTCCAAAAAGAACAATCATTAAGGTCATCGATCCCGCCCCCATCGCTAACCACTGGCTTCGTGATCTACCTTTCAGGAATGCAAAGATCGATGAAAGTTTAAAACCAGAACGGTTTCTTTCTTTCTCAGAAATATTCCTCAGTCCCTCCGCTGTCGAGTGCGATCCTTGCGAATCTAGTCTTTGCGCCAATTTATAATCAATACGGGAAAGAAGCAGGTCACGATCAATATTGCTTTGCGTATGTTTTCTTGCTTTTTTAATACTTCGAAATAAGGATTTCACACGCATTTCAGCATGTTTGAACCCTTTCTCCCGAAGAAGGCCTTTTTGCAAGTTTTTATTAGAATGTTCTCTTTCAGTTCCTTTCATACATTGTGCAATACATTTGAAACAGTATCATTACTCTTTCACTAATACTTTACGAATTTTGTCTATACTTCGGTACAAAATCATTTTGCAAGCCCCTTCAGATTTTCCAATCATTTGAGCAATAACCGGAAACGAAAGGTCTTCTTCAAATCGAAGTCTAATGACCTCTTTTTCAACATCATCAAGAACATGGAAAGCCTTGTAAACAAAAGCGACATCACTATTTACCATCATCTTGTCTACAAATGAATCAAAAACCATTTGAACTTCATCACTATCATCTTCAGTATCAAGCGATGATTCACTACGCCTCCCCTGCTTACGAAGGAAATCGATTGATAAATTTCGGGATACCGTATACAACCAGGAAAGTACGCCAGAATCCCCCCGAGTACTTATCTCGTCAATATGTTCATATAGTTTCAGGAAAACATCAGCGGTAAGATCCTGAGCTTCTTCACTCCGACCTATCTTTCGAAAGAGATACCAGTAGATCTTCTCACGGTATTTCAGGTAAAAACGTTGAAAAGCAAGCTCACGACGGGAGTCTTGTTTCGTTTTTTCTACTACACTACTAACATTCTGAGCCACAGGGGCAGTCGCTCAAATAATTTGCTCAAATTGTAATCCGCATTCATTCACTTTCGTTTACTTCTCCACACTCATCGTACTGCATTCTACCGTTATACTTCAATAAACGCAAAATGAAAAAAGGAGATAGAAGGCAGTCGGTTCTACAGCTACCTATACTACTTATCAGTATACCTATAGGAACCAGCGAGACACATGGTCAAAAGGGACAGTGTCCGAATCCATCTCCTTTCACTTGTTGGGCAGTTTTGTCGATGAGGCAGTACCGTATGTCAATCATCATACACGCTTGAGAAACAGGAATCAATAATCGAGAAACATAGCAGAGAAACAGCTTCAAGACAACGCTTTACTGTAGACTTCCCTAGTACACGCTCGTGTACCAGCACCCTACTGACTATCGGAGGAATCACCCTCCTCTTCATCGACGATAGCACCCTGCGGACAAATCTGCTTTACTTCTTCGAGGTTTAAACCTGAGTAGTCAGCATCAGTTTTCACTCTCACGGCAGTACCGTCTTCACTGTACTCAAATACTTGTGGGTATGCAGCAACACAACTTCCGCAGACAATGCATTTTGAAGGATCGACTGTAAGTTTTGAAGACATAGGGAAGGAATATTTTTTAGCTTATACTTTCATTATCATTATTCATAGACAGAAAGATATTGCAAGTGACATATAACCTTTGAATTCATATAATCTCATGGAGAAATACTTAAGTTCACTTCCTCATGTATATGGTTTTTATTCCCTCAAGAAAAGAAGATTTTGAGTATATTTCTCCTCTGCGAGAACAAACAATGCATGAATTGAACGAACTTGTAGGATATCAAAAATACAAAATTAATGAAGAGAAATTTAAAACTCGATTCTATGATTACTTAACCAATCCCCATTTACCTTACAAGTACTTCACACTTGCTACAGATACAGGAGAATTTGCAGGATTTGTAAATCTTCTGTTTACAAAAAACCTTGGTGAAATACTGCTCGCTCGTTTACGAAGCGAGTATGAAACAGAGGAAAATATGAACATCATGCTTATACAAAGCATAAACTTATTCAAATCTGCAGGTATCCCTAAAGTTCTAACCGAAATACCTTTTACAGAAAATCTCTTTAAGAAATGCTTTCAACAGTTACAAGGGAAAATTGCCATTTACATAGCAACTCTAGACTTATAATACATGTTGGCATACAATAGTCACAAGTTAATTTTTGTTGTTGCTTTGATGGCAGACATGATTAATTCGTTAAGTCCTGAAGGTCTCAACGCTATTGGTTGGCAAGAGTTTGTAGCAGGTTTGCAAACGATCGAACAGCTTACCGGAGAGTCAGGAATTAGTACAGGTACGACCACCTGCTGTGCAACAGGAACGTGCTAAGAATCAGATTACCAACGACTTACTCATAAGCCCTTTAGCAGGGTACTTAAGTAACCTCCTACCTTCAACTTCTCTTTCAGCAGCATCAGTCCTTTCTGATTTTCTACTCCCTACTCTCGTTTACGAGTATTATCTCCAAAAGCAAAGAAGGTTCTCAACGTACATTACAACTCTTGATTTTCACAAGTATTTCAATAAGTACCCAGGACTATCGTCACTTCTTAACTGTGCAATGAGTACCATTGCCGATGATGAAAAAGAACTCGATCTTTCATCTGGTGCAAAAATCATTGGAGATCTACACGAAGGAGGAATGACCAAGTACCTTGAAGGAATACATATAAAATATAGTAAAATAGTGCATTATGAGAGCTATATCCGTGAAATCCTCGATCTTTTCAACAATTCTATATTAAGTAACTGTTTTCCATCGTTTCACGACAATGTAACATCAATTTCAAGGAAGTATATAGCAACACAAAATGAAACTGATAATCCTGAGGAAATCCAACGGTACTATTATAACCTAGGCTATACAATCCCCGTTGTAATGTTGTTTCGTGCAATAGATCTTTTTGCTCAAAATATGACCATCCACCTTCCATACCCGATCTATTTTGATTTTGAATGTCTATTTTCTTCATATACAGTAAGCAACCAAGATTACTACATACAACATTCCGGACTTCTCAGGCTATCTGAGCAATTTGATATAAGTGCAATTACTGGTGGAACCACTCCACTGTATACCTATCTATCACCTTACCTATCAGGTACTGAACAAAAGCCTGTAATTAAATGGAAAGTTCCCTTATCAGAAAAATTTTCAAACATTCCTTTGTTAAACGGGGTACAGGTAAAACCTCGACGTTATATGCAGACTCTTATAAAAGGATACGATGAATCAGCAAAAAAAATCTTTTCAATTCCAAAAGATAAGCTTATCAACATTACACAGAATAATCCGCCAACGGTGAGAATCGTACTCAGGACAACTAAACAATATAAGGCCTTATTACAAGAATACTGTTTTCCTAATGTTTATACTGTAAATAACGATGCTGCTCAGTTCTTTAGAGATAGATTATCCAATTCCAAATTAATCTATAATATCCAAAACGCTGATAAACTTTTGGATTACGAAGCATACGTTCTGTCCAAAGGCCTCATACCCAAATTTTACTCCAATATTACTTGCAACAAGATCTTCGGATCACCAGGAAAACAAGTCGCTGAGTTTCCAGAACCTCAGATTAGTATATGGAAAAAACATCTGCTTCACTTCCATGAATTCTTGGATGGACAGCGGAAAATTTTAATCCGGTCACTGTAACCCTGATACTTACCCATCACCTCAAAACAAAGTACCCTGTGCACTAAGATCTGCCTTTTGTTGAAATCCGTCTTTCCAGTTCACCGACGTCTCTTTAATAAACCCATTTCGATCGTAATACTTCAGTTTTCCCGTTTCCTGACCAAGCTTCCACACCTCATAGGTCAAACGTACATCTTCGAGACAGTATTTTTCGAGCTTGTCCAACTCCCCGTTTTCCCAGTACACTATTGCATCAGACCCCTTCCCTATTTTCCCCTCGCCAAAGTTCGCTTTAGCGAGATTATCAAGTTTTGGCCTAAAGCCGATTGCTTTCTTCATAGCAATCATTAAATCTATCGTTGGCAGGGTCCACGGATCAATCTTGAAGTAACGGGAAAGCACTCCATAGTCAAAGCTCCAGATATTGTACCCAATAACCGTATCCCCATTTTTCATCAAGTCCTCTAACGCTGGTAAATCCTTCTCCCAGTAACTCAGACTCTTGTCTGCTACAGAGTCATACGCACCAGCAAAGGAAATCTTAAGTCCGCTGAAATCAAGAACCCCATCATCATTTACCGAGGTAAAAAAATTTTGGGTTTCGACATCTACAACAATCACGAGTAAGCCCTCCTAACAAAAGTCACAATTATCGTCGTCTTCCCCCCGTACCGCACGCCTTGCAGCCTCAAGCGAGAGCAATGCACATTTCAAACGAGGACTTTTTTCTTCCATTCCTAGAAGTTCCAGAATGAAGGAATTTGGAAGGGCATCAACTTGCTTGACGGTCATTCCTTTTAACTTTTCACTTAACATGGACATTCCCGCCATACTGACCGCACATCCGCTCCCCTTATATCCAACCTCTGTTATCACTCCACTTTCGTCTTTTAGAAAGATGGTCACTTCATCTCCGCAGACTGAATTAGCAACTTGAGCTCGGTACGAGAAATCACTCAATTCCCCCTTATTACGAGGGTTTTTGAAGTGGTCTATGATCTTTTGTTTGTATAAATCAGATGATGCCATACGGTTGTGAAGAATTACTTAAAAAGAATCGAACATTTTTTTAGCTGAAGCAAGCGCGTCTACAGCTACATCAATATCTTCCTTTGTATTGTACACACCAAAACTAATACGGGTTGTGGCTGATGTCTTAAACCGAATATGAAGCGGCATCGCACAGTGATGTCCTGCTCTGACTGCAACTCCTTGTTCATTAAGAAGACTTGATAGATCGTGAGGATGAACGCCTTCTACAACAAACGACAGTGCCCCAAGACGAAATTCTGGATTTGTGGGACCAAGAATCGTAACTCCACCCAAAGCAGTAAGCCTCTCAATACCATAACCCATCAGTTCCTGTTCATGAGCAATGATCTGCTCCAATCCCACTTCTTCAATAAAATCCACCGCTTCCGAAAATACAGCGCCATCAGAAATATTTGGAGTGCCGGCTTCAAATGTCCACGGAAGCTCAGCTGTTTCAAAAGTATCCTTAGTAACACGCCGGATCATTCCTCCGCCTCCAAGAAACGGGTCCATTTCTTCCAAAAGTTCTTTCCTGCCATAAAAAATTCCTATCCCATCAGGTCCATACATTTTATGTGAGGAGAAAGAGAGAAAATCAGCACCCATTTTTCCAACATCCACGTGCTGGCGGCAAATACTTTGTGCAGCATCGACATGTACATATGCACCAACCTCGTGTGCGAGAGATGCAATTTCAGAAACGGGGTTAATGGTTCCCAAAACATTTGAAATATGTGCAACAGTGACCAGCTTCACCCGCTTACCAAATTTCTTCAAGAGTCCTTTATACGATTCCAGATCCAATAGTCCTTCGTCAGTAACCGGAATCCACTCAAGAACAATTCCCCGCTCTTTAACTAGTATTTGCCAGGGAACAATATTGCTGTGATGCTCCATCTCAGTCGTAATAACAACGTCACCCTTTCTCAAAAACTTCCTCCCCCATGAATAGGCAAGTAAATTAATAGATTCGGTTGTATTACGCGTAAATACAATTTCTTCTATTCCTGAGGCATGAATCAATTCTGCAGCACGAATATGAGAGTGTTCATACATCTCCGAAGCTTCAGTGCTCAACGTATGAATACCCCGATGGACATTTGCATTATGGTTTGAATAGAACTTTGAAAGTGCGTCAATTACTCTCTGTGTTTTTTGAGAGGTAGCAGAGCTATCAAGGTATACCAGACGTTTACCGTCAATTATTCTTGATAATATAGGGAATTGTGAAGAAACTGTAGTTACCGTCACTGCTAGGAGTTGAAAAACTTAGCCAGAACGCATTCCGATTATACACGTTCTAGGAAAGATCGGTCGAATGAATTACAGACTTACCCTTTTTCAGATTATTCGATTATAAATCTTCACACATTATGGACTATAGGATATAATCTCTCCGTTCCTCCTCATGAGGGTGTAACCCACCCTCGATTCGGGTGGAAGAAGAAGGATGAGCAGCGCTGGCTCCCCGACTTTTTCCACCCGTCTTAAAAACCTTCTTAACAACATTTTTCACTCACCCTACTCTTCGACAGATATTCCTTCAATTTCCTTTGAACTTCTACGCAGACCACCTCACGATTTAATGAATAATCAATAAAAGATCAAGAATACGATATAATTAGCACATGTCGGACGACCTCTGTGAGGAAGGGTCTTCCGATAATGGAAGGGGAAATGATAGAGAGTGCGACTCTGTGCCTGATCATTTCCCCTTCCGAAATCCCTTTTTTGCCTTTTTTTACAATCTCTTACCTTGCCCCAGCAAAGAAGTTCTGTTATCCTCCCCTCAACCGATGTTTTCAATCGTCATACCATCGAAAAACGAAGAAGAGCGTATTGGACGACTTCTGCAAAGCATTAAGGATCAAACCACTCAACCGACGGAAATCATTCTAGCCGACAAATCTTCCGACACCACCCGAGAAATTGCTCGAGGTTTTGGAATCACCATTATTGACGGACAAGACGATGGAAGAATTGGAAGAGCACGAAATAACGGAGCGAAATGCGTGAAAACAGATATCACCATGTTTATGGATGCAGACACAGAACTTCCTACCTGCACCTTTCTCGAAGACGCCCTTACCTGCTTTGATGCAATGGAACTTGATGTAGCTTCCTGCTATTACCACCCCACGAATGCGAATTGGAAAACATTCCTCATTTTTAACTCAATCAATATATTAAAGAAACTTGATGGCATCATTAAGCTTGGAATAACAACAGGTGGTGGTTTTATCATGGTACGACAAAGCAAATTTAATGAAGTCAACGGATTTAATGAAAATATTAAGGTTTGCGAAGATATTGACATGGTATGGAGAATGGTTCGCAATGGAAGCAGGTATGGAGTGCTTCCCTTCTCTATTCTCGTCTCATCACGACGTTTTACCCGCAACTCTGTACCAACCATTTTACGAACAATAGTCGGAGGTATTGGGGCCGTCGGTTCAAATGTGTTGCAAATTCCATTTCTTGTGCAGTTTCGTGACTCTTTTGAACGTTTCTATGGTCAAACGGGCGGACCAGCTTCGCTTCTTTCACGGATCACCCTTAAAGACGAGTATCAAAAAGAAAAAGAACGCAAAAAGTAATTCAGGTATTCATCTATCCTGCTCGTGCACTACCGAAGAAACCCTTCGAAATACATTTTTTCAGCCACATCCCTCGTAACCCCTCTCGATTCCAGATAAAGAAGCGCGTCCGCAGGAATTCGACCAACCGAACACCCGTGTACCGCTTCAATTTCTTTTCCATCAGCTTCAAGATGCGGTTCTAGTCGCACTATACCACCGTTTGTTGGCTGTAACACCTTCACATCGTATTCACACGAACATCTAAGTGCACTTTTATACACTTTTCCAAACGTTTTACCCTCAATAATCCCGCTGTGCAAACAGACTAACTTTTCTTTGCACACAAATCTGCTTTCAGGATACTTCTGAAAAGACCTAATAATCAAAGTAACCGATTTACCTACCGTCCCCCTTACCAGAATGCCGAGTGACGCTTGAAAACCGAGATGAACATCCAGTGAAACAGATCCTGCAAATGCTTCGCTCATTCTGATTTCCACGGTTCTTACGGTTTTCTCAGAAAGTGTGACGCTACCGCAATAAGTTGGAATATCTTGATCAGACAGTGGTGAGAACTCTCCACCAGTACCGCTCAATGCATCAAGTGGCGAGAATAAATAACAGCACCCTTCGGAGGCAGGATCTTCAATTTCATTTAACATCTTGTGCCAGCCGTCTTTTTGGGCAAAATATTTCACGTGGGGACAAAGTTTTAGGTTCTGTCCCATTCCTGAGCACGGAAACCACGAAGGAACAGAGAGAGAACCTTTAGAAGAAGTTCTTTTCTGTGGATTTTTTAACGATTTATCCAATGCCATCTTTAATTTCCATTTCAATTAACCTATCGAATTCCACGGCATATTCAAATGGCAGTTCGTTTGCAAATGGTTTTACAAATCCACCGATAACCAGTCCACGCGCAGATTCCTCGTTAAGACCTCTTGATTGAGCGTATAACAGTTTCTCTTCATTAATTTTTAACACAGAAGATTCATGATTTACCTCCGATGAACTATTGTGAACTCGATATCGCGGATACGTCTCAGAGATACTGTTATCATCAAGGTGAAGTGCAACACACGACACACTGCTTTTACAATTTTCTGCTGCGTCTGCGACATAGACTTCACTTCGAAAGCTTGATCTACCATCTTTTTTCACTACTGACTTCGATTCAATACGCGCCTCTGTTTCTGAAGCAAGGTGAATTGCCTTACCTCCTGAATCAATTACTTGTCCATCAGAGGTAAACGCCAAAGACAATAGCTGTCCTCGCGCTTTTGGACCGGCAAGGACCATTGAAGGATATTTCATTGTAACTCCACTCCCCACATTGCCATCCACCCATTCCACGGTCCCTTCGGCTTCAACACGGGAGCTTTTGGTTACCAGGTTCATGACATTTTTACTCCAGTTTTGCATGGTCGAATATTTAACCCTTGCTCCTTTTTTCACAATAATTTCGACAACACCCGCGTGAAGCGAGACTTCCGAATACAACGGAGCCACACACCCTTCAATAAACTCAAGGGAACTACCTTCATCAGCAATAATAAGTGTCCGTTCAAATTGACCTTGCGATGGAGTACCCATCTGAAAAAAGTTGTGTAATGGAGCCTCTAATAATACTCCCGGGGGTATGTATACGAAGCTTCCCCCACTCCATACAGCTGAGTTGAGAGCACTAAATTTATTATTTCCTACCGCTACTACGGTTCCAAAATGTTCACGCACAAGGTCCGGATAGTCACGAACAGCACGGCTCATATCATCAAACACAATTCCATGTTCTATAAGATCAGCACGCATCGAGTGATAGATCATCTCACTCTCATACTGGGCTCCCAGACCAGCAAGAAATTGTCGCTCCCCCTCAGGAAGTCCGAGTGCATCATATTTTTTTCTAATTTCCTCGGGAACATCCGTCCAGGTTCGGGACAATGAAGTACCTGGCCTCACATAGTAATGTAACGCATCAAAGTTTATTGCAGAAAGCTTATCCACCGGACCCCATTTCGGCATTTTCATGAATTGAAACTGCTCATAAGCAGCGAGACGTTTTTCTCTCATCCACTCCGGCTCACCCTTACTATGAGAGATCTCCTCAACCGTTTTTTTTGATATACCTGTCGCAAGATCTTTATTCATATCCGTGCTTTTGTACCCGTTCAATCAATTCATCTCCGCCATATTCTGCGATCGTTCCTTCTCTCATTATGCATACAGAGTCAAAATGAATGTCACCAAGTCTTCGAGCGTCATGCGAAATGATAAAAATTCCGGGGGCATTGTTTAAAAGTTTGAGAGAACGCGAGATCATTTTGACAGAATCAGCATCAAGGCCAGAATCCGGTTCATCCAAAATTATGTGTGAAGGTTGCAATACAATCATTTGCAATAATTCAAGTTTTTTCCGCTCACCTCCTGAAAACCCTTCATTGACACCACGAGACAGCATTGATTCATTTATTCCGAGATCATCGGCAGCATTTTCTATTATTCCCCTCATTTCATCGACATCTAAATCCTTTCCCTCCTCTGGATAAAGAGCTTTGTATGAAGCGAAAAGAAACTCATAGCTGCTGACCCCGGGAAGTTCAACAGGATGCTGAAAAGACACAAAAATTCCTCTTCGGGAACGTTCATGAGGAGATAACTGGAGAAGGTCGATATTTTCCGAAGCAACTTCGCCAGAATTTGAATAAGTCCTCTCGAGCATCAGTTCACCGTCCACAACCTGATACTGAGAATCACCCACAATTACCCGCACTAGCGATGTCTTTCCAGACCCATTGGGTCCCATCATGAGCGTGCACGTTGCTGGCCGTATCTCTAGGTTAATGTTCCGTAATAATTCCAGATCCCCCCTCTTGGCTGAGAGATGTTTCAACGTTAGCATTTTTTGATTCTGCAATAGTAAATTTAGCAAGAACAGGAAAGTGATCTGACCAATTAAGATCTAGCCGTTCGCAACGTTCTAGCCCCAACCCCTTTCCTCCATACCATACATAGTCTTCTTTCTGCCGGAATGATTTGTCAATCAAACCGAGAAAGGTTTCAATTATACCAAAACGGATTACTCCTTTTTGTTCGTAGTTTTCTGCCTCGATATTATCGAAATTATGGGTCCACCAAATGTTTTCAGACGCTTCTTTGATATTTTTTGAAAGGAGCCACCGACGAAGAGCACTGAATCGGCGGTACATTCGCAGAATAAGGTATGGCATCCATGAATTGAAGTCGCCCGCAATGATTTGCATTGTATCAGGGTTTGCATGATGCTTTCCCCACAATTTAAACATATGATCAAGTTGAAGAATTCGCCTCACATCGCCTCCCCAAAAATCGAGATGAACGTTATAAATAATTAGTTTTCTTCCTTCAATGGTAAAGAGCTCTGACATTATAACTTTGCGGATAGGAGGAAAATAGCGGTCTGCCCATTCCTCAGTCCTACTTCTCGCTGAGCGCGGCGCAAAATGCTTGTTAAATGGAAGACCTCGAGCAATCAACTTAGAGGTGCGATATAGGATTGCTGTTCCCATTGAAAATTTCGAAGTTTGTACAGGCAGGTACACAATGCTCTTAAATTCTCCGTGCAATAAACTACCTAGCTGACTTACGATATCCTGGTTTTTTGCCGTAATATCATTAAAATGCCTGGTAACCTCTTGCAAACAAAGAATATCAATATTTTTATCCCGAACAGTATCAGCTAGATTTTTTGTTGCTTCTTCTGTCCAGAAGTCACCTCGAATATTGTAGGTCAGAACGGTTAGCTCCACAGAAACAGTGTATCATAAGGTTTGAGGAGCATACACATTAGACACCGTAAGCAAGGATTGGACCTTTACGGGGAGGCTCTTTAGAAAAGGGTAATTCTGGCTGTTCAGGCTCACGCACATATGCACCTAGCGGTGTTCCAGCTAACATATCGTCCTGATATGCTTCAGTTAAGTAAACAAGAAATCCTCGTAGAGCTTCATCGTTCATTCCATGTTGGATAGCAAACGATGCAACTTTAATACACAGGGGCCAATCACCATATAGTGAGTCGAAATAATAAAGACCTTCGGCTAATACAGTTTTAATGATCTCATATCTTCTAGCAAGAGAAACAGGATTTTCATCCTCAATGTGAGACTGATTTCTATCCTGCAACATATTCCAGATTTGCGGATATGGAACATCATATGCGAGTGATGTCACAATCATTTCTTGAGGAATATGTAAAAGTTTGGCGAGTTCTGAGCAACTACATTGAGAAGCTTTCACATATTCCAGCAGTAAACGTCGGTAAATATAGTCACCATCTATACGCTCAGTATCCCTAGGATCGGGAATACCATACTCAAGAAGAGCATCATAGATTACAGAGGCCACATCTGGTTCACCAGAACACACCACCTCCCTTACCACAACACTCCCAATACAATCTTCTCGATCACACCCTTGATTCCACTGACGAATTGCTTGAACAATTGCTCGGTTTGCTAACACTATATAGGAAGCGCCGGAACGTTCAACAGTTTCATTATCTTGTGCAACAACCCAGATAACAGGTGAAGTATTACCTGAATCGTGAACGAGTGCTTGCACTATTTGATATACTTCACGATCAGGAAGAGGTTCTTCATTATCACCGATATCAAGATTGGAAAGAGATACTTCGTGTTGTTGGTCTCCTTCGCATAATTTTGGAATTTTTTCTTGTCCTACAGTAACCGTGGGTAAAGTTCTTTGCACAAAGGTGAAAAAATATCTTATCTAGCGGGGCGTTTTAGAATTGTATCATAGCAATAAAGGTTTTCCAGAAATTAAAAGTGCTCTGAATTAAGTATGAACTCAGAGCACTTTCTTTCACAGGTCGTTATTCTATTTTTGCTTACCTGAAGCTCTACCCGACGTTAACACTGATCTTTTTAGGTTTAGCCTCTTCACTTTTGGGCAGAGTGACCGTCAATATTCCATCTTTAAAGGTAGCCTGAGCTTTATCAGCAGTAACATCCACCGGAAGGGTGCACGAGCGGGTAAACGAACGCTGGCTAATCTCTTTTCGATAGTACTTCCGGCTCTTTTCTTTCTCTTCAATGACATTTTGAGACTTGCCAACAACAGTTACTTTTCCAGATTCCACCGACACATCTATGTCTTCTTTTGTGAAACCAGGCGCAACAATTTTTACCACGACATTATCCCCTTCCTCATAGACATCCATACCCATATCGTTTCCACTCATCATATCCTCTTCATCCCAATCCACCCATCGAGGCATTACATTCCACGGACTCCACACAGAAATATTTCTCATAGTTGATAAACGTTGAAAAATTATTTAATTCCGGCAATCTTTACGGATGACTGTAGAAAGAATTGGCAGTCCAGTCTCCCGATTGCTAATTCAAGTATAGCATACGTTAAATAGTTGTCAACAGTAGGAAAAGTAACACTTGTATCGTGACAGTGTATTCTCTAGGTTATGGCAGGATCCTTAATTACTCTTTGCTCGAACACGGGACAAAGCCTCACTCAACCTCCTTTGTCGGGCAATATCTGCTTCAAGTTCAGGGAGTTTTTTCCCAGAACGAATAGCTTTTTCCCGTTCTTGTGCACCGAAATCACCAGCCATTTGCATCATTTTTTCAGTTTCTTCAAGCGAACCCAGAATTGCACGAAAAGCATCCATCCATTCTCTCCTTTCCTCAGGATCATCACCAATATCTATACCGAGAAGATGTAACCCTAATCTTCTATCACCTATATCGCCCATACTTCTTGCAGCTTCCACCTGCACTTCAAAAGGTACAGAAACGGGAGGCACCTCTCTATCTTCTTGTTTCTTTCCATCTTCAAAGACAGATAGATCAACAACATCTTCTCCTGAGGCTTCAGGATTAAGGCTATTTATCTCGTGTGCCGAAGAAATATCAGACATTGCATTACACCAACAATTAAATTAAGCATAGATACAAGGTAACATCCTTTTAAAAGGCTTTCAATCCTGAGCTATAATGCAATAATGAAAGAAATGAGCACTAAAAACAAATTACGAACGAATCGTTGGCTTGAAGAGAGAATGTATTTCTTGTGGGAAGAATACTTTTCAGATGTACCACGGAAAAATGTCGTTCTCATAAAATTTGGACGAGGATCTTCATCGCAGTTGGGATCAATTAAATGGGCTGACAGTAGAACAAGAATCAAGACAATGATGAAGAAAAAATCAGTACAAGCATACGCTGAAGCTCAAGATGATAAGCGGGTAACGGTAATTACAATAACAAAGAAATATAAGGACCCCACCGTTCCCGAGTATGTAGTAGACAGCACGATCGCTCACGAAATGGCTCACTACACTCACGGTTTCAGCTCTCCCCTGCAACAAAAATATCGCCATCCCCACAAAGGCGGTGTTATTAGAAAAGAGTTGGATGCAAGAGGGTTGGGAAATGTTCACCGCTTGGCAAGAAAATGGCTCAAGGATAATTGGCTTGCCATCTCAAGGAAGAAATAATGCTTAATCAAGGGTAAAAGAGGGTGCTTCAGGTTTCACTTAAGGGGTCAGTCCCCGCCGGGGACTGACCCCCTCTTCAATTACAAGAATACATTTACAAGTCCGTCTTATTTCAAGAATATTAAGTTTCTATTAAAACGTAGAGGTTTGCAAAAATCGCTTATTCATAATGTAACTCTTGTATACCTACGGGACTGTCCCATCCGGGGACAGTCCCGTTAAAAAAACGAAACCTTCTTCTATATACCTTCCCTCCTCCGCCCTCATACTATTCGATATATATGAACCAAGAGATCATGGGGCGCAATATCAAGTATTACCGACAATCTATCGGTCTTACTCAAAAAGAACTGGCGGATATTATCGGAACTACATGGGAAATGGTTTCACGGTATGAAACAGGAAAGAGCTCACCTTACAGGCGAATAGAACAACTTGCAGATGCGCTTCATGTTCCGATAGAAAGAATTATTAACGACAACACTCTCACGGAATCGAGTACTCCCTATCGATTTAACAGTATACCTTTCATTAACAAGCCATTCATCGACTTAGTAAGAGCAATTACCGAGACGAAAGAATTTTATACAGCACCGGATTGGATTGCGCATTTCCCAGGAAAACCTTTTGCAATTAATGTGGAGCTACTCGACCTAGAAACGAGTCATCTCGCTTCAAAAGGAGTCGTCTACGCCATTAGGGATAAGCCTTCTTCATTTGCCGATATTATCATTTATCCCAAGGGTAATAGAGTTGCAGCTGTGCAATATGGATCAGCAGGAAGTATCCATAAAGTGCTTGCCACAGTGCTCGCGTTCGAGAAGAGGTTCCGTTAAAAAAACCTCCCTAGTCCTAATTCAAAAGCAAGTAATCAAACTTTGTCACCATTAGCATGTCCAACAAGACATTGTTCAAGTTTTTTCCGTACCATTTCTTCATAGATTCCTATATGTCTACCAATAAATATGAGACCAGATTTACGGCAGGACGCTTCCCTTGAAATCCCAATATCAAGTCTTCCGCATACCCAATTTATGAGCCACCATTTTGAATCGTCGAAGAGTATAAACCCTTTAACCCGATAATATTCATCCGACAAATTACTGAGAATTTTCACAAGACAAGATTTATTTGCATCACGAGGCATTTCAACAAAAAATGTTTCGATAGAATCGCTGTCTAAATGTCCTGCCGTCTGAGATATGGAAGTTCTACCTGAGGAATCATCTACTCCTGACGCCTCATCAACTCTTGAAGCGTTATCGAATTTTTTTATTGAGTCAAAACTTCCCCACTCTTTTTGTATTCCACCAAACACAACTTCTAAAGGTATGCTACCGTCGACCGTCCGAAATACGGGAATTCCTGGACGAAGGGCATAGACATCATCAAGTACTTTCTCGATGGTATTTTCATCTACAGTTCCTACCTTATTTAGCACGATTAAATCAGTAAATTTGTGTTGAAGGCGAGCAATAATCGATTTGTCTCTATATCCAAGAAAATGTTCGGCATCAATAACGGTGACGATAAGATCCCTGTTTACGCAGGGTATTCGGTCAATATTAACGGCAAGAATTGCAGGGTTTGCTGCTCCTGACGTTTCAAGAATGATTCGATCAGGATGTACCACAGATACAAGTTCAGTCAGTGACTCTTCTAATTCACCAATTAAAGTACAGCATACGCACCCATTCAACAGATCTTTCACCGTTATGTATTGTCCTTGATAAACATCACTATCGACTGAAACTGAACCAATCTCATTTTTTACTATGGCAAGCCGCTCCCTGCCATTATTTTCGTGAAGAAGGTGGTTAATAAGGGTTGTTTTACCACTTCCTAGGAAACCAGTTACGATTGTGAGCGGAACCACGGTTGCTGATTTTTCTTCCTTACGTGGGTGTAGAGAGAGCATGGTAATTAAAATGTTACTATTCTTTCAGAAGTTTAAGTCCAACATTATGTTCTCTTAAATTTTTGAGTATTTCCTCATTGTCATCTCCTGCAATTCGATTCTTAGAAATGGTAAAACAGCCTTGGCATTGATGGATAACTAACTCTTCCCCATTTTTTCGGTAAGTTACCCCAATTGGCTTCATCATACCTCCACACTTTGATTTACGATCTCCTCTGACGATATCCACATGGCGTGAAAACAGGCAGTTTGGGCAATGATTACGGTTATGGGTTCCGGGAGCGTCATAGGTTACAAATTCTCCACATCGTTTACAGGAAAAACCAAGTTTTGGTGAAAAGTTCTTTACCATTGTATTGTTAATAATGTGAGTCGTATCGTCCACCCACTAGTTTCAGAGCATCTCACCTCTTCATACGCTCACAGAAAGCTCCGTACCATTACTTCGTAGGTATAGCAGACTCATCTTTCTTCTTATTGTTGGCTTTATCCTTACTACTTGGAAATGATCGAGATCCCATACCCTTTCGGCCAACAAATCTTTTCGCCAAATCCCTGCCGAGAACAACAGGAGAAGAACCTTCGCGCAAGGGACCTACCACAGGCCTTTTTATCGGCATACCCTCATTCACCTTGGCTGATTCCTTCATATTCTTTGAAGGAGTCTCGATCTTAAAAGGTATATTTGCAGTTCTTTTGAAAACACTGTTTTCACCCTTCCTAATCGGAGGCTCATCAATGGTAGAAGGTTTCCTGTTTTCAACATCGGAAGCTTCATTCTTCTGGTTTCGAACCCCAGAGCGATCGTTTCTCCCAAGTCTCAGAAAACCTGGCACCGGGGGTCGTTGAGGAACTACAGAGGTCCTTGTGCTTTTTTCTGTTTTAAACAGTAGTTCTTTTGAGTGTGATTCTATTGAAATAAAGTCGTCAGCAATCTCTCTCAACGCCTTTGAACACGTTTTATCGAAAGCCACAACCTCAACAAGACAACCCAGCGACTGCTGCAAATATGACACTACCGGTACATAATCTCCATCCCCACTCACCAGCACGATAGAGTCTACTTTATTACCTATTCGTATGGCATCCATTGCAATTCCTAAGTCCCAATCACCTTTTTTTGCTCCCCCGGGAAATACCTGCAGTTCTTTCTCTTTAACCTCAAATCCCGCGTCATGAACAGCGCTGAAGAAATCCCCTTCTCCATTCGTTACATCCGACTTGATCACATACGCAATTGCACGAGTAAGCACTCGTCCTTCGAGCGCAATTCCCAGCAAATTCTTAAAGCTGATTCTTGCACCATATAAGTTCCGGGCAGAGTAATATAAATTTTGTACGTCTACTAAAACTGCAACCCTCTGGCTTTTATTCTTAACTATCATCTTCTTTCCTTATAATAATAACGTTAATCAATTTGAATATATTTGGTATTTTTTCCAAGTATTCAAACTACAAACAAATTATAGCTTAATTCGTTACAAATGTTATGGCATTCTTACACCCCATCAGGTATAGTTTGATTACTGCCCATGGAATTTCATAAAGATGGTTTAACTACAAACGAAGCATTAAAACGACTGCAGAAATTCGGACCGAATGTTTTGCTTACCCGAAGCGGAAACAGTTGGGGCACTATACTTCTTTCCCAATTTAAAAGCCCACTCATTTACATTTTACTAGTTGTAAGCTTTATTTCACTCCTCTATAACGATGTTCTTGATTTTTTCCTCATTATTTCGGTACTGATATTAAATGTCGCAATGGGTTTTGGTCAGGAATATGGAGCGACAAAATCATTCGAAACATTAAAGTCATTGGTTTCCCCACAAGCACTAGTTATTCGGAATGGAAAACGGATTAAAGTCGAGAGAAGCACCATCGTTCCAGGCGATACTGTTGTGCTAGGTCCAGGAGATAAAATACCTGCAGATGGTATCCTTCGTGAAGGGACAGAACTACTCGTTCGAGAAGCCATTCTTACCGGAGAGGCTGAATCAGTTACTAAACTACCAGAAGAAGAAGCACGGCTCTTTATGGGAACCGATGTCCTCGCAGGTGAAGCCGTAATGAATGTGATTTCCACAGGACGGAACACAGAACTTGGCAAAATCGGCAGTGGTTTAACACAAACGGCTGAAGTAAAGACTCCACTGCAGCTATCTCTCGAAAATCTATCTAAGAAAATTGGTGTGGTAATAATCCTGCTCGCATTTGCCATTTTTGTAATTGGTCTTCTTACCGGAAAAGACCCATTTGAGATGTTTCAGCTATCGATTATCCTTGCAATCGCGGGTGTTCCCGTTGGTCTTCCTATTGCTATTACCGTCATACTTTCCGTTGCAGCGAAAAAGATTTACAAAAAAAAAGGCTTGGTAAAACAACTGCTTTCGGTAGAAACATTGGGGTCGACGACCATGCTTTGTTTAGACAAGACCGGCACTATTACAGAGGGTGTCATGAAAATAAAAGACTCCGACCTGTACCATCCAAGCAATGTGATTGCAGCGACGATTGTCGCTAATGAACAGCGAAGTGATATGGAGATTTCGATTTGGAGTAATCTCGAAACCCGATACCCGGCACAGTTTATTGCCCTGCAAAGCAACGTATCTAAAGTCAGTAAAATTGCTTTTTCAAGCGAGAAAAAATACTCAGTAACAGTAGGGAAAACAGGAAACAGACTTCGTACATTTATCATTGGAGCTCCTGATATTCTGCTCAAATTTTGCACACTTTCACCTGAGCAAAGAAAGACGTTAAAGGAGCAACTGCATCTCCACACAGAAAAAGGGTTACGGACGCTCGCATATATTTCCAAACAGGGCGCACACCTGAATGAAAAGCGCAAAGGGTACGAATGGGACGGTCTTTTTGCCATTGAGGATCCCCTACGAAAAGAAGTTCACGAAACGTTGGAAAAGGCTCGGGAAGCAGGTTTAGAGGTAAAAATTATCACGGGTGATCATCATCAAACGGCTCGAAAAGTTATTGACGCGATTGGACTTAATCTTGCCCCACATGAAATTCTCACCGGAAGTGAGATTGAGGAGCTTTCAAGAAAAGAATTAGCTAAAAAAGTAGAACAGGTGCATCTATTTGCGCGCGTAACCCCCCATCAAAAACTACTTCTCGTTGAAATACTGCAAGAACAAGGTCATGTAGTCGCTATGACTGGAGACGGAGTAAACGACGCACAAGCACTCAAAAGGGCGGATATCGGGGTGGTAATGGGAAATTCCTCAGATATTGCAAAAGATGCCGGAGACCTTATTCTTCTTAACAATGACTTCAGAGTCATTATTAAAGCGATAGAACAAGGCCGGCTTATTTTTGCTAATCTTAAGAAGTCAGTGGCGTATGCTCTTTCAAATGGATTTGTGGAAATGATCATAATTGCAGGTTCTCTTTTTCTTGGCCTCCCCACCCCGCTTACCGTTGCTCAAATATTATGGATACGACTTATCTGTGACGGCCCTCCGGATGTCATGCTTGGTTTTGAACCAAAAGAAGCAGATTTAATGAAGAGAAAGATCAATAGAAATTTAGTAAAGAAGCGAAGTTTACTCGATTCCGTTAGTATCGAGCTTATAGCGGGTGTAAGCATTATCGTTGGTGTAGCTGCACTTCTCATATTTTCATATGTCTATAAGACAAGTGGCGACTTGCAGTTCGCTCAGACGATAACGTTTCTTTCCATTGCCGCGGTCGACTTAATCTACGTGTTTGCCTTTAAGAGTCTTCGCAATCCAGCGCTTACCTTTTCCTCGCTATTCAACAATCGTTTCATTCTTTTTGCCATGTTGTATGGTTTCACCCTTCTACTTGGAGCACTGTATGTTGAACCACTACGAAACGCCCTTGGCCTTGCACAGGTCTCCCCTCTCTTTCTCGTTATCGGAGTTTGGTTAGGACTTATCGCAATTCTCTGGGTAGAGATTATTAAGTTTATATCGCGCAAAACAAGACCCGCTGACGTGTAAGGATCTTCATACCACCTACTTTTGATATACTGAGGCCATGACACTTAACACAATCCCGGATATTTCTCTTCAAATTGTTGAATACGACAATCCGCTGTTATTACACAAAAGGGTAATCGAACTCTCTTTTCCTGAAGAAAGTGAATCGCTGGCAATTAAAACGATCACACAAAATAGTAAAAAAGCATGTGCGTTCGCAGAGGTCGTCGATGTCAGCCAGCTAAAAATCAAATCATCTCCGCAATGGAACAACTTAGGAAAACAATTATTCGTCCCGGCGGTATACAAACTTACCATACCTGCAGAAAAAATCCGCACCGCCACGGAGAATTCCTTTGAAGTCGTTCGTACAGAGACAATCGCTCCATTTCACAACCTTGTCTCCGATTTTATTAATCATTTACACACTATTGATCCACATTACTTTGCACCACCACTCCCTGAGACAGTTCAAACATTCATTCGTTCAGTCGACGAATCAGTCACACTGGGTAATGGCTTTATTCTCATCGCCTCAAGAGATATGAAGGACGTTGGTTTTTTGTACGCTGTCAACGGAACTGAACATGGAAAAATTGAAGCGGTATTTCTACCAGAGATTCATCGAGAAAAAGGTGCGGGAAAAGCTCTTTTATCAGCATCTCGATTCAACTTCGTTGAAATGGGATGCACCCAGATTAAGACGTATGTTCCCGCTCAATGTCCTTCCCTCTTATTTTTTGAGAAATTAGGATTCGAGAAACAGGAAATACACTGGATACGAAATCTTAACCCTGAAGGTAAAGATTAGCCTTCATCACCAAAACATTCACTTTCCTCCTGACAACTTGCGATTTGACCGTTTCTCTTTCTTCCAACGGGTATGGATAGCACTTTCCTCAAGAATACGTCTCGTCTCGTCATCTGGACGTGACCCACTCATCCAAACTCGCGGTGGAACAGAGAGCATCTCTCGATCAAGATAATGAACAAGATCTGCAAGTTTTATCTTTTTTGCTGCCTCAACAAGATCAGAGAATAGATATATTTCCCTCCCCTCGAAGAGTTCCGTTGCTCGATGTTCAGCATATTCAGAATCATACCTGCTCGTGTGCGGAAAAATAAACGAGCTTATTGAGCTTTCAAACCACGGAAGGGCTTGAGGAGAGTTAAGAAAATGCGGGATATCCGTATAAAGTAAATCATAGACTCCTTGCAAAGCATCTGCCACCTTATGGCCCTCTACATCGCAACTAAACCCATATGTTTCATAGGTAAACGCTCGAGATCGGCTATTGAATAAATCAAAACCGTAAACCAGACTTTTTTTCTCCCGTAAAATATCGAATGAAAGCTTATTAAGTAAATCTCCCATAATCATGAAAAGCACTCGTTCAGGATAGTTATTTTTATTAGATATTTTTCTAAAATACGCCATCGACAGATACACACCCTCTTCATGATCATCGAAAAAGTAGTCGTAATCGTGAATATTCTCGATTTTTTCGGAGGGAGGCTCAAAACGCATATCAAGAGACGGCAGTGACTTTGAAATATCTTCAAACCAAGCCAATTCTGCATCTTCTAGTGGTTTTCTCGACTGCAGTGAAAAAATCACTTGTTTATCACCGAACATTCGACTATGGTATCCGCTTATTTGCTCAACCGTCATAGTGCTTACACTTTCCTGTGATCCAATTACACGATGGGTAAAGTGTGGTAGTTGCTTTCCGAGAATGAACTTATCATAAGCAAGAGAGCGATCCTTTTCGGGTTTGGGCTGCTGCATCATTTCAGAAAGAATTATTCCCTTCTCTTTTTCGAGATATTCTTCAAAAAGCGATGAAGGATATAACAAAATTGATCCTAATCGTTTTCGAAGCCGTTCAAAACCATTTTCATTTGAATAACCATATACATAAACATATTTTTTCCCTGTACTGGCATTTACCGATAACAGCGGAAAGGTACGGCTGCCATACTCAAAGGTGTCAATATCTTCTTGAGTTTTGAAAATATGGCCGGGTTTAAAGAGCAGGTGCTCAATACAATGCACCGTTCCTTCAGGTACTGAAAGAAGCGGTTCAAAACTTGCTCCTGCTCGTATCACCGTTGAGAGAAAAACGTCGGTAGTCACTGGATTAAGTGAATGGAGAAGTTTAACTCCATTCTCAGTTTCGTAGACAATATTCGTAATGTTGTACCGCTGGTCAATCCAGCGTGTAAGTTCTTTCATAACAAGAGCTGATCTTATCATAGCTGAAGCTCTTACAACACAGCGACAAGCAGTACACTTACCTGCACAAATGATCCCATAAGTAGCAAGATAACTCTTATCGTTACTCTTATTCTTTGCAGTCGTTCTGGCTCACCTTGACATTCCCGCTTTTTCGCCTAAAAATGAGAAAGAGTAAGTTTTCAGTCGATGAAAATGTACCAGCGCTTAATTGCGGACAAAATCAGCAAGGACTGTTTCAAAGGAAAAGCAATAATTATTGTAGGCGCCCGCCAAACAGGAAAAACAACACTCATAAAAGATATTCAGCAACAGCTTCAAACGAAGTCCGAAACTATTTATTTCAACGGTGATGATCCTGATGATGTCGGAATGCTAAACAAGAAAGGCCTTGAATACCTGAAAAGTCTGGTTTCTCCCTATAACGCAATTTTTATCGATGAAGGACACAAAATCCCAACTATTGGAGACACCGTTAAGATGCTTGTCGACGAATTCAAGCAAACGTTGCAAGTTATCATTACTGCCTCCTCTACCCTCAATCTCCTTGATAATACAAACGAACCCCTCACCGGAAGAAAATTTACCTATACCCTTCACCCCTTGAGTGTTGAGGAGCTGTTCCCTTCCCTTACCCCAGCCACATTAGAGCGCACGATTGAAAATCTCCTCCTGTACGGAACCTTTCCTGGAGTTGCTGCACAGCAATCACCTGAAGACAAACAGAGAGAGCTTAAAGAATTATCCTCCAGCTATCTTTACAAAGACATTCTTGAATTTCAGAAGGTAAAAGGCGCAGTCTCACTAAGAAACCTCATTATCGCTTTAGCTTTGCGCATTGGTACTGAATTCTCGTATCTCGAGATGCAGGAAGTATCAGGACTTGACCGAGGAACGGTCGAACGGTATATCGAACTTATGGAGAAGAGTTTCATACTTTTCCGTGTGTATCCCTTTACTCCAGAAGGAACCAACGCGCTTTCAAAGAAAGTGAAAGTGTATTTTTGGGATCTGGGAATTCGAAACTCTCTCATTAACAACTTCAACGATCTTCATCTCAGAAACGACACTGAAAAATTATGGGAAAATTTTCTTATCGTAGAAAGGATGAAGCATAAAGCATACAACGGAATTGAAACATTTGACTACTTTTGGAGGACCTATGATGGCGCAGAAATGCAGTTTGTCGAAGATAATTCTAAAGGTGTCACGGGATATGTGTTTTCTTTCGGTGGAAAGAAACTAAAAGAATCACCGCCAGCCAGTTGGTCTGCCCTTCAGGGTACCGGCTATATTCCAATATCCCGGCACAACGCAATCCCATTTATTTGCGGATCGATTTAAGAAACTTAGCACTTCTACAGCTTTACACTGCATTTAGGATATTGTACTCTGGATCTAGAGTACATTCCGGCATAAGGTTACCGTTCCAGAGCAACAATGAAAAGGATTTTTAACCCTCAATACTCAGCAGAAAAGATATTTCTTCCGATAATACTAGCGGTAATTGCCTTCCTTTCTATTGGTTCCATTTGGGCCTTAGCATATAACCCCACATCCATAGATACGAGAAGTCGCGCTGTTGCTGAAGGATACGGGATGATCGTTCCTATCCGTCCAAATACCACTGACATCTGTCGAAATCTTTCAAAATCAAGCGTTATCGAGGTAAAAGTTCCTCGCATTAATCCTCGCTCTATTCAAAGGACCGCGGATTATCAAGCACAGCTGATTTGCACTGCAAGAACGATTATTAGTTTGAGGCTTACTGCAGAACGAGCAGTAAAAAATAACATCCGCTGCGACTATCTCGGTTACTATCCAGATAAAAATGCAGGAAGCCCTCTATCTGAAGCGAACAACTTAATACAATCTTTTGAGAGTGCGAAAAAAATAGCAGATCAATATGGCGCTAAATTACTCGTTGCTCCCTCGGAGGAATCCATAGAAAATGCGAAAAAACAGAATCCCGACTTTTATTCTGAAGCCGCCGAGTATGCCAATGCATGGCTTATTCAAACCATGTCCTACCAAGTAACAGAAGATGGTACAAAAACTTCAGTAAACGATTATTCAACCTCAGTAAAAGCTATTGCTGATGAGTTAAAAAGTAACAATGCTACGATAGAAATCTGGGCTCATCTGAGTGTTACCGCAGGTACGGATGGCAGAAGAAATCCTTTTACGGGAGAAGAATTAATCTCTTATATTGAATCAGTTGAAAAGTTTACTACGGGAGTCAGAATATATGATTCACGCGACCCCAACAGACCGGATACCCTCCGCCAGATAGCGGAAGAAATTGAAGGTAAATCATTTGACGGAGAAGATCCCTACGCATGTCAAAACAGTACAGAGTGCTCATGGTGCGGAAGCACCTGCGCACCGACAAACGCTTACCATTCCTGTCCCACGGATACACCGCCTGCTGACACAAAATGCATCTGCAAAAATAACTCGTGTCAGACACAAAGAATTAGAATTCCTGTACCTCCTCCAGTCCCTGACCCGATTAAGCCCAAAGGCTGCGCCCTTGATTCGGAATGCGGTTGGTGCGGACGGTCGTGTTTAAAGGAAGGTGCCTTTAAATACTGTCCTGATGTCATGCCACCTGAAGGATCTGAGTGCCGTTGCATCGATCATGTCTGCACGATGACAGAGGGAGGAACGTCTCAGACCCAGTAACAAAGAGGCTTTATACTTTGCTCAAAAAATCCAGTTCTACTATACTCGTCACAGCATGTTCTTACACGTCATACTTTACATTCTATCCTTTATAGCAATCTGGCTCGGTGCAGGATTGATAATCCAGTCAATCGACAGGGTGGCAAAGAAACTTCATATGTCTTCTTTTGCCATTTCTTTTTTTCTTCTTGGACTTCTCACCTCCATTCCGGAGATCGGAATTGGATTGACCGCTATTGCTCAAGACCGTCCCCAAATTTTTGTGGGAACGCTGTTGGGAGGATCAATAGTAATTTTCCTTTTTATTATTCCTTTTCTTGCAATTCTTGGTAACGGCATACGGCTTATGCACGGGTTAGAGTCACGCAACATCTTCCTTACACTCATGGTGATTGTTTTTCCAGGATTACTACTGATAGACAGAGGGTTATCAATTATTGAAGGGTCTCTTCTCATACTCTCCTACTCCGTACTCTTGTATTCAATCCAAAGGAAAAAAGGAATTTTTGACAGAGAAAAGGTGAAAATTATTAAACTTAATGTGTATTCTCTCGTCGATTTAGCGCGAGTCGCGCTCGGAATGGCGATTGTATTCCTCTCAAGTCAGTATATCGTGAATCAAACGATTCAGTTTTCAACTCTGTTTGGAATTCCTACCTTTTATCTTGGTCTCATCGTTCTATCGATGGGAACTAATTTACCAGAGCTTTCCATCGCTGTACGAGCTATTCTTTCAGGCAAAAAAGATGTTGCGTTTGGAGATTATCTCGGTTCTGCCGCAGCAAACACACTTCTCTTTGGAATCTTCACTTTTATGTCAGGAGGTGAAGTTGTGCCCGAAGATAGTTTTTTACAAACACTGCTATTCCTTATAGTAGGGCTGGGTTTATTCTTCTACTTTTCACGTTCCCAAAGAAATATTTCTCGTAGTGAAGGAATCGTGCTGATGTCGTTTTACGCACTGTTTATTCTGTTTGAAGTATTGAGAGGGATTGTTGACTAAAGCGCTCATCGAGAAGGAAAACAATACAATTAACTTAACTCAAAAATTTAATGCTTTCTGACACGGAAATCGCATCGCATCTCAAGGAAAAGGAGCTTTCAATTGATCCTTTTAATCCTGCACATCTTGGTGCCGGAAGTTACCAGGTGCATCTTGGAAAGATCATTCTTGTCCCTGTTCCTACAGATCAACTGATTAACCCTCTCGATGTACAGACACAGCCTGCTTATACCAAAATCGATCTTACTCAAGAGCCATTTGTTCTGACACCCGGTATGTTTGTTCTCGGAAAAACAGTCGAGAAAATCCGGCTATCGTCTCAATTTTCGGCGATCATTGACGGAAGCTCTACCCTCGCCCGCACCGGTCTTACCATACACCAATCAGCAACCTTTATTTCACCCGGTCAAGATCCGCACATTATTACCCTCGAGATAAAAAATGACGGCATTTGGAATATTCAGTTTACACTGGGAATGAAAATCGGAAAACTCATCTTTTTTAAGTATGAGAGTCCCAATACGGTAGAGCTTAAAGAAGCAAATCAGTACAACGGTCAAGACGAAACAATCGGTGCACTCTTTCCGGTGGTATA
>CAZDUZ010000004.1:0-7950 GCA_964508755.1 uncultured Candidatus Saccharibacteria bacterium
GAGGAAATTGAGAAGGTTGGAAATCAGTGGATCGAACAGCAAAAGAACGTCGCAATTAACTGCTACAACGCATTTCTTGTTTTTACTAAAGGAGATGATACTGACAAGAAATTAATTCTTCACTCTGTCGGCTCGAACTTTGTCTTACATGACAAAAAGCTAAGCTGGGACTGGATAGAGCCGTTTGACATGATGGTCGGAAATACCAGTCGTACTGACTGGCGGAGAGGACAGGATTCGAACCTGCGTACCGCTTTCGCAGTAACCCGCTTTCCAAGCGAGCGCTTTAGGCCACTCAGCCACCTCTCCTTAAAGCGTTGGAATTATACCATCAGAAATAGGAAAGCTAAATGCGACACATGCTAATACAAAGGAAAGAAAATCACCGACCAGCACTCTCCTCAACAGGAATGCCTATTACCTTCACCCACCATCCCATGATTACTATTCTGCAGTTTCTGATTCACCTTCAGAATCTGAGTTTTCTTCACTCTCTTCTTCATCCGGTACTACATTCTCTACATTTACCGTAATCCTTCCATCTCTACCGGGCATGCGTTTTGCAAATGAGGGGAACCACTCGGGGTAAAACTCGACTTCCGGATCGCCAGAAACGTAATCAAGTTTTTTTAGGTCCGCTAATCCCTCAGCCCATGGTTTACCATAGAGATCTTTTTCGACTTTTTCCTGGTCAAGTCGAGGCATTGCATATCCTGACACTTCTACTGTCAATACAATCATTCCCTCATCCACCGATGCCGATTTCACCGTAACTTTTTTCTCAATATTGTCAGATATTTCAATTTGCTCTGCTTCGTCTGAATCAAGATCATCAAGTAAGAGCTCATCAATAAGAGAGGACAACGCTTTGCCGTCATAATACAAAGCGGTGCTTTTTGTTTTTACATCGACATTTACCGAAGTTTTCTCAGCACCTGCGGGTGCATCTGACGTAACCTCTCCATTAAGTTCATTCTTGATCGATGATTCAACCATTACCCATTTCGTTCCCTTCAGCTTCTCCTGAAGAGATAGTTTCGCTTGGTCATACAGTTGAGTCTTAAGTTTCTCAGCAACGCCATCAATATCAGTCTGACTGACGACTTGATAGTTGGTTTTCGTTCCTCCTGTAAACGCTGAAAGATTTTTGCCAAAAAGGACTGCCCCGTCACGTCCTTGTATGGTAAAGATCGTACCCGATGCAAGATTGTACTCTTCACCAACAGCTTCAGCGATAACATCCTTTGATGCAGAACCCATCCCGATACAATCAGGAGGATCTGCACAGGCAGGAACTGAAACATCTCCCTGGACGACAAAATTGAGACCTCCATTAGAAATAAGCGTACCGGAAGGAATTGCTATAGCTTCACCAGTTTTATTAAAAAACATCACGGTTCCACTTGCCTTTTCACCACGAACCGCACTCCCTGTTGTCGCCGTACTATCAGATCCTGTCTTTTCAACCGTTTCTGATCGGGCCGGAATGGTAAGTGTAGCTACTTCTGTTTTATCTACATTTTTCTGAGCGGTAATGTCACCAGAGTAATCTAGTGCTATGCTTTCTACTTTGAGACTTACTACAACCTCAGGTAAATACCAATACAATCCCGCAACAATTAATCCAATAATAAGCACGAACGGAATGATGACACGTTTTGCAATTGTCTTAATTACACCTTTTCCTGCAGAAGCAGTAACTGATGCCCCAACTTGAGGGACTTTTGCAAACACACCGCCAATAGTTGCTCCCAAAGTTTTAATGAAACTGGTGCCCTTTTCACTTGAAGATGTTCGTGCATTCTGTCTTGCCTGTACACGCTCTTGAAGATCTCCCTCCGATGCATTTGCTTTTCCAAAATCAGAAAAATCTCTACCCACCAAACCGGCAGAATCGTTTCTTCGTTCTTCTGCCATTGTGCTACCGGATGACACTCCTTCAGAGGAACGTAATGCCGATGATGAATTGAATGACGTTGACGATCCAAGCTTTTTGCCTTCGTCAATTGTTATTTCGAAATCACCCATGGATACAGTACGAATACTTGGTTGAGCGGGACGGGAAGGCACAGAAGAACGGTCATTACTTACTCTCAACATTGATTCTGATACACCTATACTTCCAGCTGATGCTACCATATCAATAGATTCCCTTTCCTCTGATTCTTTCGTTGAAGCTACTACTCCCCCATATCTTGCTCCCGCAGAACGTGTAGGAATAGAATCTCGTGACCGATCGGTAACTTCAAGATTATCCTGGAAATCTTTATTAACAAGGATACCTAGATCTTTTTGTTCCTGATCATTCAAGTCTTCGTCTTCAAGTCCTAATTCAGCCTTCATGTTCCCCTTTTGTTTCTCAGAATCACTCCGAAGCTGTCGTGCATTTTGAGCGTCACCCCATACGGTTTCATCAACACCTGCTGTTGTATCAGCAACTCCAAGACCAGCCATACGAGCCATATTCCGTCCAGCAGGATCATTAGTCACAATGACAACAAGTTTACCTTGTTTGTCTGCGTGACTTGCAACCAATCGCATTCCGACACTGCTTACAAGTAAATCACTTCCTTCGGGAATCGAAACAACAACTCGCTTCGTCTTTACTGATTCTACTTGGTCAATAACGTCCGGCAGTTCATCCTCATACGAAACGAGCACACTTGATACAGAAGTGTCGGAACGTGAGGTTGATGAAAAATGAGAGTATGAAGAAGGACGAGAAACTGAACTAATTACAGCTGGTTTTTCATCATTATCTTCCTCCTTTGAATCATCATCAGGAAGATCTACCGTTTCTTCTATAGCAGTATTCACTGATTTATTTGAATCCTCATCAGAAACATCCTTGCTTTCAGATTCTTCTCCTACAAATGCTGAATCATCTTCGGACGTAATAACCGTCTTTTCTATCTTTTTCAAATCATTATGCATTTCTTCTACAAAAACGAATTCATCTTTACTATCATCTTCCGAACCTTCGACCGCTTCTTTCATAGAACTCCTCTTCTTTATATGAACACGAGCATCTGTAGAACGCTTTTCTAATGCAGAATCACTGTTTTCCACAGCATCTAACGGATTCGGAACATCGTCACCCACAAACTCAAGGGTCTCAGTATCGTCAGTTTCATTTTTTGTTTGTTTTTTGGGATCTGTCATCGGAAAATGTTACTAATTATGAAACAAAATGTCTCGATGGATATTTCAGACGGTCCCACGCAAAACGCGCAAGTCCTGCTGGCGTAATATCCATCGCATCTTTAAGTACCTGCCCTCGATCATGCACCATATCAAGTTTTTCTGGAGTAACCAAGGTAACTTTCGGAAAACGCATAAAGGGTAATCCTCCGGTCCATGGATGCTCAATCAACGCCCTTCTAAGATCTGGAAGCATTGCGCCTCCCCCACATAGAAACACTTGAGGAGGAAACTGTTCAACGTCTTCCATACTTTTAAGTGTCTCCCGTAATCCCTCCACCCAAATTGCAAGATCTTTTTGGAGTATAGCACGGACTTTCGAAGCAATTTTAGGATCGAGTTCCCCACTTGAATATTTCAGCTTACGAGCTTCTGCATGACGGTAATCCAAGTTCATCTCATCCGCAATACGTTTCGTAAGTACTCTTCCTCCGAAAGAAAAAATCTGGGTATCTGCGACACTCCCTCTCTGTACCAGTGCCACATCGGTTGTTCCGCCTCCGACATCAACAAAAATTCCGTTAAAACTTCTATCAAGTGAACCTGCAACAACACGAGCCATTGCAAACGGTTGAGAAACAACGCCAATAAGTTCCATATTAATACTCTCAGCAACTTTTTTAAGCGCTTCGAGATACGTTCTTGGAGCAAATGACGCATAGAAGTTGAGACGAACCTGTTTTCCGGTAAATCCTACTAAACTGTCCACCGTCATTCCACCGATTTCCACCCCTGTAACAGTTACATGAAGTACTTCTATATCCTCAGGATCCATTCCATAACGGTTAGCAAGCTCTTTTCTACCACTATCATACACGTTTTCACGAACCTGATTGAAAATATTCATCTGTTCTTTGTCGTCAACTTCTTTCGAAGCTTGTTCCTCTCTGTCGTAGTTCACCACAATGGAAACTCCGTGAATCAGTTCCCCTGCAATTCCCATAACAACTTTTTTAGGCATTTCATCGGAAGTTAAGCCGTCTGTCACTTCTCCCAGCCCAAGCCGGCAATTCTCAATTACCGTAGAGAGGGACTTAATAACACCACTTCGCATTGCGTGCTGTTGTTGAAAAATTCGCGAAGAACGAACCACATGCACACCAAATTCGTCACAGCGGAATAAAAGCATCTTCAAAACCTCGGTACCAATGTCTACAGACAGGATCAGTTCGTCAGAAAAGGCAGGTACCGTCTCTTTCTTTTTAGGGAAAAACGGCAGTTTCATGTCCCTAGTATAACACACGTCAGATTGATGTATAATTGTCCGTCATGTCAACGATAAAAGTGTATAACATGTCAACGGCTTCGTTCTTCTGGTACCGGATTATCCCAGGTGTTCTCGCGTTAGTATTGTTTTCATCCCCACTCTGGACATCATTACTGGGAGTGTACGATGTCATCCTTATTTATCTCGGATTCCTTTCGAGTTATATCACGTACAAATCCGCTCAAACAGCGCTCACTAATATTATTGGCTACCGGTGGATGAGACGGGATATGGAGCGAAACTGGAAGGAAGATGTTCAAAAGCTCAATTTCGCCACACTCCCCAATCCTGAGCAACTTCCTCAAAAACTATCAGAGCTTTACCATATTTTAATTGTACCTATATACAAAGAACCATTTGACATGCTTGACGAAACGTTTGAGCGAATGATTGCAGCACAGGATTATCCATTAATGAAAAATGTCATTATTGTAACTGCGGTTGAAGAACGTGCAGGCGAAGAGCAGAAGAAAGTTATCGCACAGCTTAAAGAAAAGTATGCTTCAAAGGTATACGCTATTTGGGATTTTTATCATCCGTTTGGATTACCGGGAGAAGTTGTCGGCGATGCCTGTGCAAATCTTCGATGGGGAGGGATTCAAATGTCGAAAAAGTTAGCTGAAGAAAAAATCAATTCAAAACATGTCATTTTCACCAAGTTTGATTCAGACACATACCTTCACCCGAAATTTTTGTCGGCCTTAACCTACTCATACCTCACAAACGAGAAACGCTTTAACTCGTTCTTTAGCCCAGCAATTCTCATTTATTCGAATAATCAGTGGAAAGTACCTGCAATAACCCGAGTCTTTTTCGCGACACTCACTCTTGGAGTGCTTAACGAGTGGATCGCTGACCGATCTAAGAAGCAGTCCTTCTCTTGTTACAGCGCAAACATGAGTATTTTAGAAAAAACTGATTTCTGGGACGCAAGTACTGGTGCCGAGGATACGTACTTTTACTGGAATGCATTCCTGCACCTTGACGGAGACTTCGCCGGACATTCCTTCTACTTACCCATCACTATGGATGCAGTCGAAGGAAAAGGATTTTGGTCATCCGTAAAATCTTTATACAAACAACAACTCCGATGGGGATGGGGTGCGCTAATTATGCCTATTGCTATACAGGGAATGCGATGGAACAAGCGAATTAAAATATCACAAAAAATTGCAAAATTTGCCGTACTTTTCCGGGCATATAGCTTTCTATTAACTGCAGGAGTCTTGCTTACGGTGACTATGCCTCTTTTGACCCTTTTAAACGAGGATTTCGGATTTTCAAGCGTTTCCTACAACCTTCCGAGGGTAATCAGTTTCCTTTTGACCGCAAGCCTTATTTTTCAAATTCCAGCGAAATACTATACTTACAAGTTTTATGGAGCTCCTCCGAAAGAGCGCTCGGCATGGTTCAAAGCGTGGTGGTGGGTACTTGAGCCGTTGATGATGTTTGTGAATATCTGGACTTACTATTTGATTCCACGACTCCAAGCTTTGTATGAGCTCACCTTAGGAAAGAACCGAAAAACATTCATGGT
Organism: uncultured Candidatus Saccharibacteria bacterium; assembly: GCA_964508755.1. Lineage (GTDB taxonomy): Bacteria > Patescibacteriota > Dojkabacteria > SC72 > JAFGCJ01 > CAZDUZ01. Next base: position 6,006 of record CAZDUZ010000004.1, read on the forward strand.
TTCTATCGAGGGACGGGTGGAGAATAAGTGAAGACTTGATTATACTCATACAGAAGGGATGAACAGAATATTCCTCCTTAAATCTTCCCTTTGATTGCGAGAGCAAGACGAATAGCTTCTGGTCTCGCACTTACCTTACTCACTTCAAACGGTTTTCCATCGGCAAGCCCATGGGGTTCTCGATCATATTCTTTAAATCCGCACTTCTTGTAAAAGGCCATTACCTTTTCATCCCACGTCGAAACAGTTGAGAAAATCCTTTCTATCCCTTGTTCTTTGGCAACACCAGCCAAATGCCCCATAAGTGAGTACCCTATACCCTTCCCTGGAACATCTGCAGTAATGAAATTAATCAACATTCGTGTCCCATCATGCATATAGGTTACCAATCCATTTACCTTTCCATCAGTCTTATGTACTAAACAATTACTGCTAGTCATGAGATCCTTAATAAATTCATCGCTGGTTTCCGTATCTCCTGGAGGAACTTCTCGAGCAAGTCCTCGCCGAAACACCGCAACCGCGTCAGGAAAATCATCTTCAGTAATTGGGGTGATAGTGTTTACTTCGAGTTTTGCAGCTCTGTCTTGACGGGTAATATCAGGCAAGACGCGAGTCGTATTACTCGCAGTTACTGGAGAGGGAGCTGCGCCAGTAACAGCGTTATCATCTCGCTCGTTTGGACTTTGATCACCTTGAGTGCCCTCGTTCATTTCTCCTTGTTGTCCCTCACCTTCTCCCATAGTTTATAGAATTTGTACAACAACTAAGACTTCCTTTCCAAGTGATAGCTCGACAGTCTTTGCTACTGCTCGGCGAAGATTGTTTTCCACATCTTGAAATGATGCTCCCCGGCTCTGTTTAAGGGTTTTCTCCGCACTCTCCTTCATCTGTCTGAGAAGCTGGGGACGAGCAGAAACCGAAAAAACGCCTTTCATCCCAATAGCAACTTCTCCATATGAACCATCACGGAATGATTTAAATGACACCCATACTATACCACTGGTAGCAAGTTTTCTCCGTTCTTCTATGAGTGTAGAATCGGTCTCTCCCATTGTCCTACCGTCAATATAAATGTCTCTGGTAGGAATACATTCTGCCTTCTTCCAAGTACCACTTGATGTCTCGAATTCGAACTTCTGACCGGTTTCAGGATGCACAATATTCTTTTTATTCATGCCCCACGTGCCAAGCAAATAGACCGATTCATGGACAAATGAACGATACCCATGCACCGGCATGACATTCCTCGGCTTCAAGAGATTAAACATTATTTTCATGTCTTCCTGATATCCATGACCACTGGTGTGAACATCCATAAAAGAACGATGAATTACTTTTGCTCCAAGTTTTAACAGGTCATCGATCAAATGTTGAACAGGAACTTGATTTCCCGGAATTACCGAAGATGAAAGGATTACCGTATCAGTATCTTTTATCTTAATAACACGATGCTCACCGCGTGACATTCTTGAAAGAGCTGCCATTTCTTCTCCCTGAGAGCCGGTCGTAAGTATAAGCAGCCGTTCATCTGGAATTCCTTTCATATGGCGATCTTCAATCAATATGTCTTCAGGTACATTGAGATACTTAATTTTGCGAAGAAGTTCTACCATCAAGCGCATACTTCTCCCCGTGATAACGATCTTACGGTTGTACTTTTTCGCAAGCTCGATTAATGAAAAAATTCTGCTTCCCAAAGAAGAAAAAGTCGCGGCAATCACTCTACCACGGGCGTTTTTCACAATGCGCTCAAGTATTACAGCAACCTGTTTTTCTGACGTCGTCTTTCCTTGTTCAAACACATTTGTGGAATCCATACAGGCAAGATCGACACCTTCTTTACCAAGATTTTCAAGTTCTTCATAATCAGGCTTCATATCACTCACCGGAGCTTCATCGAATTTGTAGTCCCCTGTATATACAATCGTCCCTGCAGGAGTTG
>CAZDUZ010000004.1:8050-34866 GCA_964508755.1 uncultured Candidatus Saccharibacteria bacterium
GCATCCATTATCTCAGACACTACATCCTCAAGTATTTCAGCCTCTTGCTGTCCATCAAGAAACCTTCGAAGTATCGAAAAATCATCAAGAAGCACTTTTCTAAATGATCCGTTATACAAAGCCACCGCCGGATGATACATGACAAAGTACACGTTTCCCCTTCTTCGATAGAGCTTTCCGTGTTCCTTCGAGATGACAGCTCCCGGAAGAAATTTATGAAGCGCATGACGTCCGAGGGGAACATACACCTTCGGTTTGATCAGCTCAATCTGCTGGTCAAGCCACGGTGCACACGCTTCCATCTCGTCCTCTTGCGGGTCACGATTTCCTGGTGGTCTGCATTTCACCATGTTTGCGATAAACACATCGCTTCTGACCAAAGAAATGCTTTCAAGAAGTTGATCTAGAAATTTCCCCGCAGGACCGACAAACGGACGGCCGGTTTTGTCTTCAACTGCTCCCGGACCTTCACCAATAAACATAATTTCAGCATTCGATGCACCTTCGCCAGGAACAACCTGTGTTGCACCTGCTCTTAAACGGCACCGCGTACACTTTTTACAATTCACATGCAATTCATCCAATGTCATCGTTTCGTTTTCGTTCAATTCAAGGCAGATACTTCCATCAATTCTAGCTGAGCGTACCAATTCCCTCCGGCATGTACATTTTCACATTTTCCAGGGTAATGACAACTTTCGGCAAGTTTTGCTCAACTATTTGACGGGCGGCATGTCTGCAAAGAGAGGTTAAATTTCTCTCAAGTTGTCTAATCCCAGCATCGAAACCAAGCGGACGGACCACATACGGCCAGACATTATCCTGAATTTCTAGCTGTGCAGGGCTAAGAGCGGTCGCCTCCAAGACTTTGTTAAGTAAATAATCCTTGGCAATACTGATCTTCTCTTCATCGGTATAACTGGTAAACCGGATTACTTCTAAACGATCAAGAAGCGCAGCCGACAAAGTACCGAGATTGTTTGCCGTCGCGACAAACATCACCTTCGATAAATCGATGGGATAATCAATATAATGATCGCTAAATGCATAATTCTGTTCAGGATCGAGAATTTCGAGGAGTGCTGCCATAATATCACTCAACAATCCCGATTGACCACTGACTTTGTCAATCTCATCCAGAAGAATTACGGGATTCATACTCCCGCTTCTCACGAGAGCTTTCACAATCTGACCCGGTTCAGCATCGAGATACGCACGTGATTGACCTCGAAGCTGGGTTACACTACCCAAAGCACCCAGCGATATCCGTACAAATTTACGACCGAGCGCTTGAGCTATAGATTTTGCCATCGTCGTTTTACCGACACCCTGCAAACCAACAAAACAAATGATCGGTGCATGGGATGAAGAACCCTGTAATTGTGCTGAATCAACAAGCGGATTACTCCCATCACTCATACTTCCCTTATCAAGATTGAGCTTCATGACAGCAAGGTAGTCTAGTACCAGTTCTTTTACGGGTTTCATCCCGTAGTGATTTCTTTCAAGCATCTGACGTGCCTGTAAAAGATCCAACTGATCCTGTGTCACAGAATTCCAAGGAATTTTCGTAATCCAATCGGCATATTTGTCGATAAGTTCAAACTCACCTGAATAACTGCCAAACCGCGCCATTCGTTTTAATCGTCCAACCATACGAAGCAAACGTTCTTCCAGTTGCGGAGGGATCTTTGCCTCTACAATTTTTCTTTCAAGGATTTCTATTTCTTCGATAACGTCTCTATGTGAACTGCCAGATCCGAAACTTTCAGATGTGCTTCTATTTACAGTTGAAAAATCTTGATCGAAAGCATTAGCAACACCAGCAGATGGAAGCGGTGAATTAAATGAAGACATATCTTGAACTTTGACTTGTTGCTGTAATGGAGATTCCATGATTTACCCTATCGACTATACAGGGTGACAGAAAACACTGCAACCGATGAAGAACTACAAGAGGAGCCTGCTGGAGTAATATCCCCAGCAGGCAACGCATTAACTACAATATTATTACTCTTCAGACGGCTCACCTTTCGCTTTAGGAACCCGCTTCATAGAAAGCTTGAGACGGCCTTTTTCGTCGCGTCCAGTAACAATTACTTCTACTTCCTGGCCTTCTTTCACAAGCGTTCGAGGATCCTTCACAAAGGTATCACTCATTTCTGATACATGAACAAGTCCGGAGATTGAACGACTGACATCGACGAATGCACCGAAATCCATGATCTTATCAACGACTCCTTTATACACTTTGCCAATCTCTGCTTCTTCAAACATCTCTTCGATAATGGCAACAGCTTTCTGACGCTTCTCATCATCAACCGAAGACACCATCACCGATCCATCATCATGGATATCGATCTCAGCACCGGTTTCTTCAATGATTCCTTTTACAACTTTGCCTCCGGGACCAATAAGCTCACCAACTTTGGCTGGCGGGATTTTCACCATCTGCACTTTTGGTGCATATTTCGAAAGGGTTTTTCGAGGTTCTGCAATAACTGCTTCCATCTTATCGAGAATGGTAAGACGAGCTTTCTTCGCAGCTTCTAAGGCTTCTTTGAAAATCTCAACAGGAAGACCGGCTCGCTTGTTATCCATCTGCATAGCCGTAATACCATCTCTCGTACCAGCAACCTTGAAGTCCATATCACCATAGAAGTCTTCTCTATCGAAGATATCGGTCAATACTACCCAGCTTTTCATATCATCACTGGCAACAACACCCATCGCAATACCTGCTACCGGTTTCTGGATGGGAACCCCTGCTTCCATGAGTGAAAGTGTGGAGCCACATACTGAAGCCATAGAGCTTGATCCGCTTTGAGACATAATTTCACTAACTACTCGAATCGTATAGGGAAATACTTCCATCGTCGGAAGAACTGGAATTAACGCCTTTTCAGCAAGCGCACCATGACCGATTTCACGTCGTTTTGGCATGTAGCTGTATTTTCCAGCCATACCGACAGAATAATCGGGAGCATTGTAATGATGCATATATCGCGAAGTTTCCTCTCCCTCCATACCTTCGGTAATGAGTTCAAGTTTACTTGAACCAAGCGTGGTAACAGTCAAAGCCTGTGTACCGCCACGGGTAAACAATGCAGAACCGTGAACACGGGGAAGCAATCCAACCTCAATAGCAATCTGACGGATCTCATCAACATTTCGACCATCAGTTCGCTTCTTGTCCTCAAGTATCCATGAACGGACAACTTCTTTTGCAATGTAATTTGCTGCTTCAGAAAGTTGAATCTTGGAATACTTTCCTTGATATTCCGTGAACAGTTCTTCTTTCACCGCATCGAGTGCATCTTCTCGCTCAGCACGATTCTCATTTCCAAATATTTCTTCGATTTCTTTCTTCTTACTTGAACGAACATCACTCAAAAGTTCTTTCGGAAGAGCAAACGACTGATATTCCGGCTTTACAATTGCACCTCGTTTTTCCTCAATTTTCTTCACGAAATCCAACTGCGCCGAAACAATTTCATTCGACTTCTCAACACCTATCTCAATACCCTTCACAATGGTATCCTCTGTCACTTCCATACCGTCAGCATCGATCATCGTAACCATTTTTCCGTCAGTACTGAGAACAAAGTTCAAAGTATTTGAGCCATCTTCCTTTTTCTCCATCTCGACATCCTCCAGATATAACTGGATGTCTTTTCCATCGTATCCCACCCGGACTCCTGCAATCGGACCCTCGAAAGGTACACTTGATGCCATCAAAGCGGCAGAAACTGCTGAAAATCCGATAATCACTGGATCAAATTTCGGATCATAGCTGAGAACGGTCAATACGATAAGTACCTGATTACGGTAATCGCTTGGGAAACGGCTTCGAATAGCCCGGTCGAGCATACGAGCAGCAAGGGTCGCCCCCTGAGAAGGAAATCTTTCCCGTTTAACAAATCGGGAAGAAGAAATTAATCCACCCGCATACATTCTCTCAACATATTCGACGGAAAGTGGGAAAAAGTCGGAATTCTCTATTGGATCACCCACATCTACGGTTGCCAATACAATTGTCTCTCCCATTTGCGCAACAACTGCAGAATTAGACCGACGCGCAATCTTTCCGGTACTAAACGAGCACGAAACCCCATTAAAGGTGAAATCGTGACGAACTTCATTAAACAGTTCCTTAGAACTAGCCATACAATAGCTACCTATATATATTAGTTACTGGGGTACGTGCAAAAAGCAAATAGTATCTTGTGTGAAGAGATACCACGAGGATGGATTGTACACGCAATAAACAATTTGCGCTATACCTTACGTTCAGAACGGACAGAGATGATTATTTCCCTAGTTTAAGGGACTTTGCAACTTCGTCATACCTCTTGGAATCCTTTTTCTTCAGATATTCCAGAAGACGGCGGCGTTTCCCCACCATTTTAAGCAAACCCCGACGAGAATGGTTATCCTTCCGGTGTTTCTTAAGGTGGTCACTGAGTCTCGAAATCTGCTCGCTTAGTATGGCAATCTGAACCTCCGGAGAACCGGTGTCCTTTTCATGCTCGGCAAACTTTTCGATAATTTTCTTTTTTTCTTCAATTGTCAATGCCATATATTTTCAATGTAACATACAAAAATTAAGCACGCAATAGCAACACTACATATCTTCCGCGCTTATTGGAGGCGGAGGTACGAGGCCGCTCGACACAGCAGAAGGACTGGACTGTCGAATATTATTACTTTCCGCCGGCTGCTCCGCTGACTTGACAGCCGGTTCTGCGTCATTATTTTCGCTTTTTGAGGGCAATAATGCCCTATCAACCATATTATTTTCTACCCGATCATCATCAATATTGTCTTTACTCTCTTCCGGTTCAATATCCCATAGTCCAATGTTCCGCGAAATCGCCTTTATAACAGATTCTTCGACTTCTGCCAAGTTTTTGTCTCGTACGGTAAAAAAGATTCTGGCATGGGTGCCTGCAACTTTATAATCAGGAAGCAACTCCCGAGCATCTACACGCGCATTATTCACTTCAAGTTCAACGACAATTTCTCCGTTTTGAACTTCGTACAAAACGAATGCAACTTTGAATTCTGTGCAAATGTTAAAAATAATTCTTCCATCAAGAATAAAGGTATCACGGTCGACTCCGCATTGATTCAGATCAAGTGAAGAAACAGAAGACCACGCAATGCCATTCGCTCGGTCAAACTGAAAGTTACTCATCACTTTCCGTTGAAGTTCGAAATTCTCATAGGTATGTTCAAAATATAACTTCTTAAAGGCTTCCTTCATATCAGCTCCAAGCGAAACAAGTTCTGCTATCTTGGCTAGAGCAGTTGACGGATATACATTAAGTTGAAGCGGTTGAAAGTGATCAATAATACCCCGCAACAATAGATTCGCTGACTGCTTAACCTTTTTAAGTTGTGTTATACCAAGAACATTGAGCACAAGTTCCGAAACAGCTACTCGTTCATCAACAATACGAGAAGTGCCAAATTCCTGTTCCCCCTGAAGGTTATTTATATTTATTATGGGAACTTTTGAAAATAGTTCCTTGTTCGAATCGTACAACGTGTTTAACCACTTCAATGAACGGCACCCAAATACCACGATAAGGTCTGCCTCACCACCACCTTGAGTATACTGCACCTTTTTAAAATCAAATTCCTTCTCTCCTGATACCGGTGTTATGTACAATCGAAATTTCCCGTCTTTATCATCGTAACTTACTTTTTCAATACCGGTTGAGGTATGATCAATGGTGATAACATAGCTGAGAGGTTGAATATCAAGAGAAAAATCGACACCTTCTCGCTCAAACATTAACCGATGTTTCAAAATCAAGTCCCCATTTGCAACAACAGTTACCGATTTACCCTCAGATTCAAGCACTTTCTTCAAGGCTGCAACAGCATAATGCGTATCAAGAGAAGAACGATTATTCAAAAAGACCAAAACTCTCTCGGCCTTTTTCAACAGTGTCATTGTTTTTGAGTAGTCGGTTGTTTCCATTGTTCTTTGGATACATTTTCTTTATAAGGGATAACCTATAGAGGGGTATTATAGACCGAAAACTACGATTTGACAACGCGATAGCACTCCACAAAGTCACCTTCCTGTACTTCATCTTTCGCATCAATGACAATACCGCAATCACTACCCTTTCCGGTTGAATGAACAACGTCTTTTTCGCATCGCATCGTGATAATTTTACCATCTAGTACGGCAACATCATCTCTTTTAATCCTACAGCGTGCTCCTTGTTTCAATTCCCCAGACTCAACCCGCATACCAATAACTCGGGATCCATTCGAAAGAACGAAAATTTTCTTAACACGTGCAGTGCCAATTACTTCTTCTGTCTCACTTGGTAACTGCAAAGCCGTGGCCGCATCTTCAACTTCATCTGTTAGCTCGTAAATGATCTGATACACTTTGGCGAGAACACGATTTTTTGCAGCGAGCTCAGCGGCAAAAGAATCAATTTGTACTCGAAATCCAAGCACTATCGCCCCGACACTAACAGCACGTTCCACATCATTAACGGTAATATCTCCGACTCCGGACTCAACAATTTCAGCTAGTCCATCAGCTACAACATCTTCAAGAGAAGAGGTAATTGCATCAAGAGAACCCTGAGTTCCCGCCTTGATAATTACGCGAAGAGCGTTTTGTTCCTCTTTTTTCTCATCGCGGGCATTAAGCATTAATGAAAGTAAATCAGCCCCTTCAGGAGAAGGAGATTCGTCTACGACAGCATCACCATCTATAACACCGCTCTTATGTTCTTTTTCAATCGTTCGATCAATTCCGCATCGTGCATCACTGATACAATAGACTGTCGTCCCGAGAGGAATCGATCCCGACAAACCCATAATTTCTGCACCATACCCTTCTTTAACCTCGTCAATAGAGTTTCCCTTATCATCGATAAAACCTTTCACTTTTTCCAGGACTGCCTTTTTACCTTCTTCTGAAAAATACGCGATATATTTTGCCCGAGTGAAGTCTCCTGCGGTAACCACGAGAGACGCTACATACCCTCGACTTTTATCTTTAGATGACTCAAGAACCATCGCCTCGCCACAAACACCATCGCGAGGATTACGCTGACTCACCCCAGACACATCAGCCACCAGCTGTATCATCTCGAGTAAATCATCGATTCCTTTATTTTCCTTAGCAGAAATCTCTACTGAAGGCACATCCCCTCCCATTGATTCAACAATAATGCCTGCTGCAGCTAAATCTCTCTTAACTTTTTCAATATCAACTCCAGGTAAATCAACTTTGTTAATAACCACGATACACGGCTTCTTCGCGTTTTGAATTACCTGTATGGATTCTTTGGTTTGAGGCATAACGCTGTCATTTGCGGCAACAATAAGAAGGACAATATCAGCAACAGCACCTCCGCGCATACGCATAAGATCGAAAGCTTCGTGCCCGGGTGTATCAACAAAAGTAATATCGCGGCCTTTATGATTGATAGAATACACTGAAATTCCTTGAGTAATCCCCCCAATTTCATGGGCGGCAACAGATGATCGACGAATCGCATCAAGAATTGACGTTTTCCCATGGTCCACATGCCCTAAAAGGGCTACGACTGGTGGACGATATTCTGATTGTGTTATGTCTTTTTTTTCTTTCATGTTTTTATTCAATAATCCAATTCCGAAAACGATTTGTCGTGCAACGATTCCAGTGAGGATCCTCCATACCGACAAAAATGTCAAGAAATCCTTGTTATCGCCGACCCTATCTGGGCTTCAGCAATATCCTTCGATACCCTAAGCACCACTTTTTTACCACCTTTTCTAAATTCTCGGTTTTCAATAATACTTTTCACTTTTTCTCTGACGTTCTCTATCGAAGATGAACTCATTTGAAGGTTTGGCCAGATCTTCCGATACGCTTGTGAGTTAAAAAAAACTTCTACACAGGCAGCAGATGGGCATATATTTATACCACGCCCTCCTGATCTACCTGATTCATTGAGTTCTAGCACATCGTTCAACTGAATGAAGCGAAGCATCTCTTTTTTCGGACGACGTGCACGACAAACAGCGCACATCCGTATTGCTGATTTTTTACTTTTCAGCTTTTTGTTCAGTATCGACATCAGCAACCTCTTTCTTTGGCTCTTCAACTTGAGAACTTTCAGTAGAAACCTCTGTAACCGGTTTGGAGCTCTCTTTATACTTCATGATTGCTTCAAGCGCAACCTTACCAACCCCTTTAATCTCACTTATTTCATCGTCAGACATTTCCTTCAGTTGTTCTAACGTAACTCCTGCTTTATCTAATGTCGCCATTAATCGGTCAGACAACTCAATTTTCTTCCCGGTATCTTTCTTCTCGGTATCCGGCACTTCTGCACCTTGCTCTTTTCCACCCGATCTACGAGTTTCATCAAGACCAGGAGCGGTAATATCAATCTTCATATTGGTTAATTTTGCAGCGAGACGAACATTCTGGCCATCTTTACCAATGGCAAGCGACAGTTGATCATCAACCACATGTACACGAGCCAAACCCTCTTCTACTATTTCGACTTTTTCGACTTTTGCCGGTCCAAGTGCATTTGCAATGAATTGTTCAAAATTGTCAGACCATTCAATAATATCTATCTTTTCTTCTCCGACTTCGCTCATCACATTTGCAATCCGCATTCCCCGCTGGCCAACACAAGAGCCAATTGGATCGACGCCTTCTTGATGAGAGACAACACCAATTTTACTTCGAGAGCCAGCTTCACGCGCAATCGCTTTCACTTCGACAATACCTGATTCCATTTCTGGAACTTCTAGTTTGAAAAGCTCGACGAGAAACTCGGGAGCTGCTCGAGAAACTATTAGCTCTTCCTCGTTTTTAATTTCTTTAAGCAAAAATTTGTATCGTTCCCCAATTTTATAAAACTCATTAGGGATTTGATCTTCAGGAGGCATCTGGGCGGTACCTTTGCCAATCTCCACAATCGCGGTTGGTCCCATCATCCGCTGTACCAACCCGGTGACAACAGTACCAATTTTTTCACGGAATTCTGAGACCACAGCATTCTTTTCTGACTCACGCATTTTTTGAAGAATGACTTGACGAGCCGTCTGTGTCGCAATACGACCGAAACCTTCAATTGGAATTTCAAGTTCTACATGGTCTTCTTCTTTAAGGTTCTTCTCAATTTTTTGCGCATCAACGAGAGAGATCTGGGTATCCTTATCGGTAACCTCTTTAACTACAACCTTATCGGCAATTAGTTTGATCTCACCAGTTTCGCGGTTCACTTCTGACGTTAACACTTCCCCTCCGCCATATTCTCGTTTATACGCAGCAACGATTGCAGATTCCAATGCGGTATATACACTCTCCGAGTCAATGCCACGTTCTGCGCAAATCTGATTAACAGCTGCAGAAAATTCTGTAATTGTCGCCATAGCAACAGTATCTTAACTTATCTACACGTGATAATGCGTGCTTTGCGCGTGCAATAGCACAAAAAAAGGGCGAGCACAAACCTCACCCTTTTCACACGTACCGGTGCGATTATACCAAGTAATTAATTGTAGGGCAATTGAGCAAGATCTTCATCAAAAAGTTCAAGGAATAATATTTACTGTTCTTTCAACTCTTCCCATAACTTTTTCTCTCTCCGTCCAATTCGCTTTGGAACCTCAACCTTTACTCGAACATATTCGTCACCAAAACCTTTTCCATTAAGTCGTGGCGCACCTTTTTTCGAAAGCTTGAAAACAGTATTCGGTTGCGTACCTGAAGGGACTTTCAGACGGACATCCCCGTGTACTGAAGGTACTTCGATGGTATCTCCCAGCACTGCCGACACAACCGGTACCATAACATCGACATATATATCATCTTCACGTCTCTCAAACTTCGCATGCGGTTCTACCTGCAGTTCGATATATAAATCTCCGTACTCTCCTCCATTCCTTCCCGCTTGACCACCGTGCCTGAAGCGAAGAATCATTCCATCATAGCTTCCTTGAGGAATTTTGATCGTTATCTTCTTTCGCTCTGTTACTACACCATCTCCGTCACATTCCTTACAAGATCGTTCAGCCACCGTGCCTCGTCCATGACAGACTGGACATTCAGTAACAACCGATATACCGCCGAGAAATGTATTTTGCACCCTTCTCACTCGTCCTTGTCCGTTACACTGGGTGCACGTTTTCATGTTTCCACCTTCAGCTCCCGTTCCATTACATGATTCACATTGCACATTACGTTCCACAACAACCTCTTTTTCAGCTCCCCAAATCGCTTCCTCAAACTTCAACGAGATCGTAGATTTCAGGTCAGAACCTTTTCTTGGTCGTGTTCCCCCTCCCCCCATACCTCCAAAATCAAATCCAAATCCACCCATACCTCCAAAGATGTTGCTAAACATATCCCCAAGATCACCCATATCAAAGGGAGTTCCTCCAAATCCGGAAAAACCGCTCGCTGAATCAGGGTCAAATCCTTGCGTACCCGCATGTCCAAATTGATCGTAAGCTTTTCGCTTTTGCTCATTAGAAAGAACTTCATACGCTTCCCTCACCTCGTTAAACTTTTCCTCTGCGTCAGCTGACTTGTTGTGGTCTGGATGCAGTTCTTTAGCCAACTTACGGTAGGCTTTTTTAATCTCTGATATCGAAGCGTCTTTTGCAACTCCGAGCACTTCATAAAAATCTCGCTTATCAGGCATGTCGTAAAAACTTTTAGTTTAAAAAAACAAATATGCACTCCTCGTTAATGGGCCCAGTCTATCATAACTACAGACAATTACGATTCTGTTTCGTGAAACCATACTATACGAATAAGATCACATCCTACCAACTAGCAGTCAAACCACCCAATTGCTAATCCTGGATTATACTCCGACACAGTTTCCTGAGCAATATGACAGATATTTACCATAATAGCCACCTCTCTTATGCTACAATAACAATTATTGGATCTCGCATCTTTATAATATTAAATCGTATTAATCTGTATTATCCATCCGTTACATCTACTTACGTATGAATACAAACTTCTACAACACACGAATTGCTGAACCCACCGAGGAAGAAATGAGCGAGGCGTATAACCAATGGAAACGGATTCGCCTTGCAAAATATATTGTTTCTTCGGTTCTTGGTATAACAGGCTTTGCAATTTTAATCTCTCAGTTGGGTCCGCTGGCAGTTTCATATATGCAAGGATATGTTCTCGAATCCCAAGTCAGTAACATTGTTGACCCGGCTCCATCGCAAGTGCTTACTCCACGTGATACCGATCTACCCTACTACGACCCGGGAGCAAGTTACTTTCAAAACCTAGTTTCACATATCGGAAGCGCAACTGTCGCAGGAATGGATTCCGAACAATCGTATCCTTCCGCTCAACCCCCAATCACCGTAAATACCGAGTATAAAACCCCTATGTTTATTAGAATTAGTTCAATTGGGATTACAGACATTACCATTTCTTCAAATGTGGACAGTTTAAACGAAAAGGTTTACAACCAAGCTCTTAAAAAAGGTCTCGCTCATTTCCAAGGGACACCTCTACCAGGAGACGGCGGTAACAGCTTTATTTACGGACACAGCGCTGTTGATTCTTTCTTTACCCGACATCCAAACGATCCCGAAACCATTTTTTCCCGATTGGAGAATATTGAGATTGGAGACACGGTAGACATCGCAAAAGATGGAAATACATTGACCTATGTGGTGCAAAAGAAGAAAATAACAGAGCCTGACGATTTCGATGTAATTCTTGGTGATTCAAATAAGGAAACGGTAACACTTATGACTTGTTGGCCTCTCGGAATCGGCAGCAAAAGATTAATTGTCATAGCAGAACGAATCGATGGATAAAAAGAAGTTGCTCATTGTAATTCTCGCGGTAGTACTCATTCTTATGATTGTAGTCATTTATGCAATGATTAAACGCGGAAGCAGCAGTAACAATGGAAATGGTGGAAATTCTGGAGGGAATGTAGAACTCACGTATTGGGGGCTATGGGAACCATCCGAACACATGGAGGCAGTCATCGCTGAATTCGAGTCAAAATACCCAAATATAAAAGTTAACTATACGCAGAAACGGTTCACACAGTATGAAGACAATGTTTTCAATGCGCTCACCGATCCTCAAACAACCCCTGATATTGTTCGAATAAACAATGCGTGGACGTATAAGTTCCAGAATAGGCTTTCTCGCGTTCCCCCAGAAATCATGACAGAAGCAGAATTTAAGAAAACATTTTTTACTGCTACCGTAAATGATTTCACCGGATACGATGGATATTTATATGCTATCCCTCTTGAGGTCGACGGACTAGGAATGTATTACAACGTTGATCTTCTCGCCAAAGCTGGAATCTCTCAACCTCCCGAAGACTGGGACACCCTTATTGAATATGCCCAAGATTTAACGAAGACAGATAATTCAGGAACAATAACGCAAGCCGGAGCTGGCATTGGATGTTCTACCAATGTTTTACATTCAGCCGATATCCTTACAGCACTCATGCTTCTTAATAATGTCACCATGAACAACGAAAATGGAACACAAGCAGCGTTCAACACAAGAAAAGGTGAAGAGACTCTTGAGTATTACACCGCATTTGTAAATGAACATAACGTATGGGACTGCTCTTTGCGCAGTGACCTAGAAATGTTTGCAGCAGGGAAACTCGCTATCATGTTTGGTCCCAGTTGGAGAGTCTTTGATATCATCAACCAAAATTCCACGGTAAACTTCAAGACAGCACCATTCCCACAGCTTCCGGGTAATACTGAACCTACTCATTACGGAATGTATTGGGGAGAAGCTGTTTCCAAAGCATCTACCCATCAAAATGAAGCGTGGACATTTATTGCTTTCCTTGCTGAAAAAGAACAACTTATGTCGATGTATTCGGCAGCTTCAGACAGTCGGGCATTCGGTGAACCATATTCTCGTTTAGATCTTTATGACGAGATCGTAGATGCTGATTATGTTGGGCCGTTTATTGAAATGGCACCCTACTATACGAGTTGGCGCATTGGAGATCAGAAAACATCGGAAACGGCTCTGAACAAAGCAATTACTGATGCAGTCGAAGGTCGAGCAGCACCAGGAACAGCACTGAGTGATGCCGTAGATACAATCAACGAAAAGATGACCGAGCTTTATGAGGGTCAAACAACCAGCAATTAGTAGCTCGTTGATATTTCATCCGTTCCCTTTCCGGATTGCGCTCATACAACACGATGTTATATAGTGAGTGGTAATGAGAAGGTCAGAACAACACAGAAAAATACTTACACTCACTGCGTCGTTTTTGATGCTTCTTGCAATTCCGATTAGTCTTGCAGGAGTAAGGACGGTAAATGATATCAGAAATCGTGCCGCAGAAGACATTCTTCTTGATTTCGATACTGACTTTTCCTCACCAACAGCACAATCGGTGTATCCTGGAACACCTTATACGCTCGAAGTATCCCTCACGGGAGATCTTGCACCGATTGCAACGGTCTCGCTTGGATGCGACACCAATACGTGTTCTGATGTATGTGACGGAGCAGAACACAATCCACCCGAAGGACTTCAGTTTAATTCTGAAACCAATACCCTATTCTGGAATAGACAGGCAGTGCAACGAATTGGAGAGAGTTGGAATGTTACCCTCAGCGCCACAGCACCTTCACCAGATAATCCCGACAATACAATCTGCGTTCTCAAGACATTGACATTGATGTATCAAGAGCGCACCGAAAACGTACCGCCAACCTGCACGCTTTTTCTTCCAGGTAAGCACTCAACAATTACCGCTGGTTCCTCAACTCCACTTAAGTTGGAAGCTCGCGATACTGACGGAGGAATATCAAAGGCTGTTTTGACAGTATCAGACGAGAATGGCATTCTCGAAGAGCGTGAATGGGAAGACGAAACCGCACCGCAAACACTATTTCTATCCAAAGAGAGTGATCCAGAACTGTCATTTACCCCTCAAACACCAGGAACCTTTTATTATTCAGCGGAAGTTACAGACAACGAAGGCACTTCGACACTTTGCTCTACAGAAGGAGGAAGTGACGGACCGGAAATAAATATCGTCATTCCAGGAGAAAATGGATCCCCAGTATACAAGACTGACCCTTACACTCAGTCATCACCGGGGACATCCCTTAACATTGGCCAATCCTACACATATATCGTAGAAGCAGAAGATCCAAACGGTGATTCAATGGATTACTTCATTGTTAACAACACCGGCTGGTTGACCTTTACGGTAAATTCCAATGAACCCGGCAAGTTCAAAGGTACATTTACCGGCACTCCCACCGCCGCAGGAAGTTATACTGCGGGTATAGCATTACATGACGGAGCTCACAATCACTATTCAACTCAATTGTGGGTTATCAATGTTAATTATCCTGAAAATGATGTACCTTCAGTTAAAGTAACGCTCCCTCCTGTCGGAACATCGGTGGAGCACGGACAGACAATGCGGATAGAATGGGAAGCAACCGATCGAAATCTCATAACGAAGTTTGACGTCTATCTCTCCACTGATCCACAGAACGCATCGGCTTCAATTCCCCTTTCCCTCGGTCTTGGATATAACTACAATGCCTATCTTTGGAATGTCGGCTCTACCCCTCCGGGCTACTATTACATCATTGTCAAAGCAACCGATAACCAGACACCTCCAGCTACCGGAGCAGGGATTTCTGCAGCATTTGGAATATCTGTTCCGGCAGAAGGAGTACCTCCCGTACAACCCGTTGTAACTGGACACCCAACCATTTCCAATCTAAGACCCGGCGATCGCAGTGAAATTGAAGAAACAAATCCCTTTATCTCAGCCGACCTATCAGCGGCAGACAACGCCACCGTTAAAAAGGATAGTATTGTGGTAAGAGTCGATGATATCGACGTTACAGATTTGATTTCGACAGAAGGAGAAGATCAACAGACCGCATCCTTTATGTACAAACCTGAAGAACCTCTCGGTTTAGGAACCCATCGTATTAATGTAACCTTTGAAGATTCCTCCAATCAAACTGCATCCAAATCCTGGACATTTACAATTGTTGTTGGAGAAGAAGAAGAGGAGGAAGAAGAAGAGCCTGCAGATACCATATCGTTGTTTGGATTTGAAATACCTCGCCGAATAGCAGTAATCATTGGGATTGGCATCGTGCTTCTCATAATTGCGCTTGCCATTCCATGGCTCTTTTATGCGGCGTGGAAGGGACCAAAGGAAGAGGAACTTCCTTTTGAACCATACACTCCACCAGCACCAAGAGCGACAGGAAGTAGCATTCTCCAAGTAAAACCACCCATCTACGGGAATGTGAGCGGAGTGCCAGGACAACCAGTACATCCGACTTTTTCTCAAGAATCGTTATCTTCTTCTCATCCAGGTAGCACGTCCCTCCCATCAGAAAAACCAAGTACGGTTCCGTTCACCGATCACACAATTACTCGGAAAGAAAATTCTCCTGTCGGGCTTCCCTCCTTCAGATCCTCCGGTTTCGAGGAACGTATAGATTCATCCCCAATCCATTCAGAGTCATCAAGCCCTGCCCCCTTCCAGCCCCCTCAAACCCCTCCCACGAACAAGGAAACCAATTGGGCTCAAGACAGAACGGAAAACACCGCAGAGGCACAAGACATGCAAGATTCAGCTGATAATACTGAGGTTGTAGAGACAGAGGAAGATGATGCGTATCAAAAGCTACAAGAGGCGTTAAAAAACATTTCTCAAGAAGAACAAGAAAGTTCGCTTTTACCTGAAAATCAGGAAAACGCCCCCCCTGTTGAACCACCGACTTCAGCGATTCAAGGTGAAAAAGCGACTGATAATGCACCGCCCTCAGGAATTCAGAATGAAAACCCAACAAGTCCCCCTACTGACACGCCTACCACCACCACTGCTACCCAAGAACCGCAGTTGAAACCGTTCAAACCGCCATTGACGCCATCCGATCTTTCTCGTTAATTTTTTTCGTTCATCCCCAAGAAGTATAGATCTGTCCCATCCAGTCGATTTTCCTTTCGTCATTTGACACCGCTTAGTTAACAGGAAGTTTACTATAACAACTTTTTCCTGTCTGTCTGAGTTGCGATTACCTGCTACAATCCGTATAATCAAATACTATGAAATCTCTTACTTACACAGAAATTAGAACCAAATATCTCGAGTTTATGAAGCGAAACGGTCACGCTGAAATTCCAGGTGCTCCAATTATTCCTGAAGATGATCCTAGCATGCTGTTCATCGGGGCAGGAATGGTCCCCTTAGTACCCTATCTAACAGGAGAAAAACATCCAGATGGAACACGTCTTACGAACTCTCAGCGTTGTCTACGAACGGTCGATATTGATGCAGTTGGTGACCCTTCCCACTGCACCACCTTTGAAATGCTTGGAAATTGGTCGCTCAATGACTATTTCAAGAAGGAAGCCATTAATTTCACTATTGAATTTTTCATTAAAGAACTCGGTATTGATGTAAACAAAATCTACGCCTCTGTTTTTACTGGCAACAAGAATGCTCCTCGCGACGAAGAGTCGATCAAGGTTTGGAAGGAAATATTTGATAGCTACGGTATTCAGGCAGAAATCGGAGAGCATCAACGAATTCAGTTATATGAAGACAAGTGTTGGTGGGAGCTCGAAGTTGGTGGACCGTGTGGTCCTTGCTCGGAGATCTTCTATGACACGGGTAAAGAGCCGTGCGGAGAAGCGTGTCATATCAACTGCGACTGCGGAAAATACTTAGAACTTGGAAATAACGTTTTCATGGAATACTTAAAATCTGGTTCTACCTATTCTCCTCTCGGAATTCATAATGTTGATTTTGGTGGAGGTCTTGACCGTCTTGCTGCTATTTCTCAAGGTAAAAACTCCGTTTTCGACACAGATATTTATAAGCCCTTAATTGAAGCGATTCAAAAAATTGCTACAAACGATTCTATCAACTCGGTCAGAATTATCGCCGATCATATCAAAGCAGCCACATGGGTTGTCTGCGACGGTGTAGTCCCAGGAAGGACAGAACAAGGCTATGTCCTTAGAAGAATCATCAGACGTGCGGTTCGACACGGAAGAACGCTTGGAATTTCAGGTTCATTCACTCGAGGCATTGCATCAATCGCAATCGATCAATTTTCAGTTATTTACCCTGCTCTATCAAATAATAGAGAGCAGATACTGCATATCATCGAGGAGGAAGAGCAAAAGTTTATGAGAACCCTTGCTGACGGATCGAAGCAATTCGAAAAGATGATTACCGAAAAAGGCTCGATTACAGGGGAAGATGCATTCAAACTCTACGAAACGTATGGTTTTCCAATCGAAGTAACCCAGGAAATGCTAGCTGAAAAGGGTCTTTCTCTAGATATTAATGAATTTCACAAAGCGTACAATTCGCACAAAGAACAATCAAGAACTGCCGCAAAAGGCTTTTTCAAGGGAGGTCTCTCAGATACGTCAGAGATGTCTAAGCGCTATCATACCGCCACTCATCTACTGAACAAAGCACTTCGTATCGTTCTCGGAGATCATGTGTATCAAAAAGGAAGTAATATTAATACAGAACGGTTACGTTTTGACTTTCCTCACAACGAGAAGTTATCAGATGAGCAAATCGCCCGAGTTGAGGGTATCGTGAACGAACAAATTGAAAAAAATCTTCAAGTTACCTGGACCGAAATGCCGAAAGACGAAGCGCTGAAAGTTGTTCCCAAAGCGGTATTTCTGGAAAAATACGGAAGTAATGTCAAAGTCTATTCGGTCGGATCAGGTAAAGACCTCTTTTCACAAGAAATCTGCGGAGGACCGCACGTTGATAGAACAGGAGAGCTGGGAACATTCAAAATAATTAAACAGGAAGCCGTCGGATCCGGAGTAAGAAGAATTAAAGCTGTACTATCCTGACCGTTTCCACAAACAATATGAAGTATCTTGGTATTGATCTTGGATCCAAACGAATAGGATTGGCCGTATCAGACGAACGTGGCATTGTAGCCAAACCTCTTGCGGTACTCACTCCTGCATCAGACGCACAAGCGATTGAACTTATAACTGAGGTATGCAAAAAGGAGGGTGTTGAGGCTCTTGTCATCGGTATTCCCTTCTCTTCTCCTGAAAAAACTCAGGGCGCATATCGACATTTTGGGGAAAAATTATCAAGAAGTACTGAGCTTCCAATATATGAATGGGATGAAACGTTTACTACAAAACAAGCTCAGAATATGGTAGCATTTTCAGACCGTCCTGCCCGGAAAATTTCTAGCAAGCATCGGGACAATATTGCGGCGGCGATAATATTGCAGGAATTTTTAGACGATGGCAACTAAAACCAAAGTCATATTCCCCATACTGTTTCTCTTAATTGCCGTGCCTGCCGGTATTGTTTTCTACCTCTATAGTTCTTACCGTAAAGCTGCTTATGAAGGATATGGCGATCCTACCAAAACTATTGACTTTATCATCGAACAAGGGGAATCAACTGACGAAATAGCCGCAGATCTTCTTGAGAAGGGTCTGATTACAAACGAAACGTTCTTCAAGCTGTATCTTCGTCAAAATGATGTTGCAAGTACTATTCAAGCTGGTTCTTTTACTGTTCCTAATAACCTTTCAATTGAAAAACTCGTAGAAATACTACAAAAAGCAGAATTCCCAGATATTTGGGTTACTATTCCAGAAGGATTGATGGCAAAGGAAATTGCTGAGATGTTGGCAAATGCTTTTGCGACCTACCCTGAGTCGTCGTTTGATAAAGAAACATTTCTTAGCGCGGTAACAACTCCAGCGTTACCTGAAGGATATAAAAGCCCAGCTCCAGAAGGTAAAGGGTTAGAGGGCTATCTTTTTCCTGATACGTACCGATTTCCCCCGGATGCTACGGCAGAATATGTCCTTTTGACTATGGTTTCTACTTTTAATGAAAAACTTATCATTCCAAACCAAAAGGATATTGAAGCATCCAGCCTAACGGTAGATGAAATTGTAATTCTCGCATCAATACTCGAAAGAGAAACAAGGCAAGCACATGATCGCCCGAAAGTGGCAGATATTTTACTTCGAAGATTGGAAGCCGGATGGGCGCTTGAAGTAGATGCTACCTTGCTTTACCATTTCGGGGATTGGCAACATGTTATAACTTACCAAGATCTTCAACTGGATACGCCATATAATACAAGGAAGTATCAGGGATTCCCTCCAACACCGATTGCAAATCCAGGAGCCCAATCCTTTGAGGCGGTCCTCAATCCTGAACCGAACGAATACTGGTTTTATATTAACGACAAAGAGGGAACGCTCCATTACGCTAAAACACTTGCAGAGCACAACCAAAATATTGCAACATACCTCCAATGAAGAAAATTACACTAGAAATAAATAACAGCAAACAAACATCAGATCGGAAACCGTTATTAAGGAGTATTACCCCCAAGAATACCAAGACTAAGAATACGTCTTTCTTATCAAGAAATACCTCAACGAACTCTCATCCACATTCTTCTCAAACACAAAAAAACGATAGCACTTCTTTACCCAAAAGAAAGAGATTATCAACTATCCTTAAAGTTTTCTTTCTCCTCCTGGTCGTAGGTGTCATAACCGTCGCCTACTTAGGATATCGAAGCAACCGTGCACTTAATATTATGGGTATCAACACCAATCCGTCATCAACCATAGCAAACGTAATAAAACAGAAAGAACCAGAGCTTAAGAAAGATGAAAATGGTAGAACCAATATGCTGATAGTCGGAATTGATACACGACCGAATGATCCCGGATTACAAAATACAGACTCTATCATGATTGCTTCTTTTGATCACAAAACGAACAATACGGTTATGATTTCGATTCCTCGAGATATCCTTGTCGCTTACCCTGACAACCAGTACTACTACACCAAAATTAATGCAATTTATAATTATTGTGAAAGAGAAAACTCGGGAACTGGCATAACGTGTCTTGGAGAAACGGTTAAGGATATTACTGGACTCTCACCGCAGTACTCAGTCATGGTAGATATTGCTGGTATGGTAAAAATAATAGATATTCTCGGTGGTGTCGATGTAGAGGTCGAACGCTCATTTACTGATTACATGTTTCCTACCCCGCAAAACACCTACGAAACCATTCATTTTGATGCAGGACTGCAACGCATGGATGGTGAAACAGCAATGAAATTCGCCCGATCCAGACATGCTCAAAGTGTGGAAGGATCTGACTACGCACGAGCAAGAAGACAACAAAAAATAGTCCTCGCTGCTAAGGAGAAAGCCCTTACCGTAGATACATTAAAAAATCCGTTAACCGTAGTGGAAATACTTGAAGAGCTTGGAAAGAATATTCAAATTTCTGAAATCACTACAGAAGATCTCAGGGCAGGCATTAATCTATTGGAAAAAATTGACAGCAAACAGGTGTTCTCAGTCGTTCTTGATCCCACTGTTGGCAATTGGCAACTGATAGGAGAAAGCCCAGCAGTGCCCAAAGCGGGAGCAGGAAACTGGACTGAAGTAAACTCATATCTTTCCATGCTTTACGAACATCCAGTACTCTACACTTCCGATGTTTCAGTGTATGTCTATAACGCCGGACTGGGTTATAACGAAACATATCAAGAGTACCTCCGATTAACACAGGCCTTTCCGTATTTATCAATAATATTTGGAGGAAATAGCGCTATTCAAACAGCAAGTGGTACCACAATCTATAACTATGACACTGAACTAAATACCGAAGTTCTCACTGAATACTCGGAATTTCTCAGCGCAGAATGGTCGAGTACTCTTCCGGAAGGACTTGCCCCGATTTATAGAGAAAATATTGCAATACTGTACGGTGCTGCACCAATTCCTTCTCCTGATTCCACGATAGAATAGCTAGATTGAAAGAAACGAGAATGATTCGATTGTTTCATGGCAAAAGCAAGTACTTGAGCCAACAACTGGCGAAATCCTTTCTGCAGCAACGGCAACAGGAATTGCGTGATAGTAATATACCCTTCGACGTTATTACCATTGATGCCTCTCAAAAAACAGCGGACCAAATCCTCCTCGAGATGGAAACACCATCTCTTTTTTCTGTTCACAAAATTCTCTATGTTAAACGACTCTCGTTAAACAAGGAAAAGGACCTTATGTTTCAAAGTATTATTGGAAAATCATCATCCACCGCTACAGATACTAACACCCTCATCCTCTGGGAAGACACCAAACTCGCCAAAAACCTTAGAATAATCAAAGCCCTCGCACAACAAAAAGCTGTTTTTGAGAGTCCTGAACTTGACGATCCCAAAAAACAAAACCGCCGAATATTTAAAACCTGGGCTCGGGAAGCAGTATTGAACGCAGATCTACGAATGTCACCCGATACCATCTCCCTTTTGTCAGACCGATCCAACTACAATACCGAGCGTTTTTCTGGGGAGCTAGCAAAATTAGCATTACTTGGGAAAAAAACAATCACCGAGAGCGACATCGAAACGTATTGCCCTGATACATTGGAACACACGGTATGGCAACTCATTGACGCCATAAACGAAGGAAACGCAAGAGAAGCGGAGGGTCATTTAGAATCAATGATCAGACAAGGAAATGACCCGCATCTGATTCTACTTATGCTTGCACGAAATGTACGTCTTATTCTCCTTACGAAACTGCTAACCGAAAAAGGACTCAATATGTATCAAATAGCACAGAAGGTCAAAGCACCACCTTTTACCATTGCAACGCTACAAAAAAGCGCACGATCAATTCCACAGGAACGTCTAGCCACCCTTTACGACAAGATCTCCAATATTGACTACTCAGAAAAAACAGGTCAGCTCGATCTCTCGCTTGCCTTGCATATTCTTATAAGTGTAATATGAAGCCATGAGGAACAAGCCGAAACAGAATACAGGACTGATTTTCGCAGGTATCGGAGCAACCCTCATTCTCGGCGTTATCGCTGGTGTAATGATATATCTTATCAACAAAAATGAAATTGTTACCCCTGAACCGCAGGCATCAAGTTGCTGTTCATGTGAATGGAGCGTTGAAATTGGCAGGTCTGGCGAGCAAGTTATTTCTAAGGCTGTCGGTCTAGTTTCTGGCAGCTCCTGTTCCTACCCCGATATCGCCCCTTTCTTAGGTAATTACAATCCAACATCATGCGCTCCAGCAAGAGCAACAGAAGTATTTAGTGAATTACCCCCAGGACTTGCTGAAGATGCATTGATTAACGCTGTTGAAACAAGAGATATTTGCACAGGAGGATGCACGTTCTATACCAGCGATCCAATAATGCCCCCACCTGAAATAAACGATGAAAACAATACGGTTATGTTCACCGCCTACTTTGAACTTCGGTATGCAATTGAACCTCACACCGAGTACCAAAAAGCGGAGATGATCATTTCTTATCCTAACGACACCAATTCACCAGAACCTATCCCCTCAACGTCTCTCGAGCTTGTTACGACGAGAGATGAAGGGGAAGAATCAGGATCTGAAGATCCTTTAATCATTAAGGTATATCGTGCGACATTTGATACTACTTGGGACACAGTTCTTAATACTGACGTTCCCGGAATATATACCGTCTCATTTAGAGCCCAAGATAACTCTCCTGAAGGTACATGGACCGCTGCATCTCAATGTAAACGTGAGTTTGAAGTAATTTCAAGTATTCCTGAAGGAAACTACTGTTACTCTCTCGATATTGCTCCTATGGAAGGAGACTCTCCGCTTGACGTTACACTCACTGCCGACGCAGGTACTCCGGAGGATGATCCTACGGCAGTTTTCTCATGGGAACTTGACTTAAACTGTAACGGAACAATTGATGAAGGAGAGGGAAGCAACGCAGAAGAGTTTGCTACTCCAAGAGACACTCCATCAATCACTCGAACATTTGTTATTCCTGAAGGACGTACAATGGCTGACTGTTCAGCCAAAGTTAAGGTCGTAGTCAAAGACGGAGAACAAACACTGGCTGATCTTACACCTGGAAGTTGTACCGCATCGATCTCCGTTACAAAACTTCTTGATGGTGAAACCTGCGGAAATGGGATCTGTGATAGTGGAGAGACCTGTGATACTGATGGAAACATTGTATGTCCTGCAGAAACTCCTCTTCAATCAGGATTTGTATGTAGAGAATCTTGTACCTATTGCGGTGACGGCGAGCTTGACGAAGGTGAAACCTGCGACCCAGGAGCAACCGTAGGGCAAACCGGCTACAGCCCAGTATGTAACAGCGACTGTACAACCAACACAATCCCAGAAAGTTGCGGGAATGGAGTTCTCGATACCGGAGAGGAATGCGATCCTGATATCCCCGTCGGACAAAACGGATATAACGCAAACTGCCAGATTGACTGTACCATTAATGATGAATTACCAGGTTGCGGTAATGGTGTCCTTGATCCAGGAGAAGAATGCGACCCTGCAATAGCTCCAGGTAGTGCCGGCTACAGTCAATACTGTCAATCAAACTGCGAAATTAATACCCAGCAACCCCAACCTACCCTGTCTGGACAGCTGGATATTATTCAACAAACAGCGCAATGTGTCGAACTCGTTTCTCCTAAAAACCTTACTCCTGTGACCGTAACAATCACAAATGGCACCGCGAATCCCTATAAAATTAATGCAATTTCCGATACTCTTCCGCAAGGATTCGCATACGTATCAGGAAGCAGCACCATCAATGGCGCATCAAACACAAGCGATACCGGTGTAGTTCTTGAGATGTCAGGCAGTAGCCAGCTTGTTACCTGGAATAACTCGGGAGCTGGTTGGACATTAAGTAGCGGTCAAATACTTACGCTTACCTTTAATGCCGTGGCAGGGAGCAGCTCTACCATTGGACAACAAACGAATACGGTAACCGTCACACCTGCAGACGGTAATCCGATACCAAATAACTACTCGTTTACTGTCGCTCAAGTGTGTACCCAACCTCAAACTGGTATTTTCAACCGTAATGTGGTAATTATCCTTGGTGGTATTATCCTGCTCTTATTGGCAGGAATGGCTTACTATACTGGATTCGGAACTCATGAACTCGCCCGGGCAATTAAAAATGGAAGTGATAATGGAAAGTTACTGATTCTCCGATTGAGTCAGCCCCAGAAATACCAAGAACTGAAAATTCAACAAACTGCCCTTAAGAATATTAAGAAAAAAACTGATGCCAAAACGCGCAAACAGTAACAAGGGCAGATCAATTACCATACGAATACCGAGGATTAGATTCAAAAAGCCAGCTTTTCGGTTAGATTTTGGAGCAATCAAGAATAATATTGCCAATACCCCTAAAGGTCTGTTATATATTTCCCTTCTCCTCATTCCTCTTATATACAGTACTTCTGTACCGTTCTCGAGTGAATTTCCAAAATATTCAGCGCTTCTGGCAATCACCTCCCTCTCGGCAGTAATCCTCCTTGCGATCATCATCCGTTCGAAAAAATTTATGCTTGTGCAATCGCCCCTTCTCTCATTAATTGTATTCTTTCTTCTTGGGTATATTGTAAGTGCAATATTCTCAATACATCCTGTTTCAAGCATTTTTGGGAATAGAGGGACGTGGATTTATGGAGTATTAGGTATTGTCGCAGGATGTACACTCGCCATAATCTCAGCTAATGTGTTCCGTGAAAAAATCGCGTCAATGCGCCTTATTGTTTTCCTTATGTTATCTGGCTTTTTCACTTCGATTCTCTACTTACTCATTACCCGAATTCTCCCAATACTCCAATCAGAACTCGTGACCGGCCAATTTCCACCCATCACAGAAAATTCAGTAATCGCTTCCTTTATGGTAATTACTGTTTCAGCAACAGCAATTCTATTAGTCGACCGATATACCATTCAATTAAAAGTATTTCTAATCCTTGTAATCACGGCACAAATTATCGTACTGATTAATACGGGAACACTACTACAAATTCTGTTTGCAGGTACTATTATAATTGCGTTGTTGACAGTATTGTTTCTTAGAAATCGAGTACCGTCAAAAGCAGTGTACACACTAGCAGTCGCTCCCTTACTTGTTCTTTTTTCTTTGATAGCTTTTCTTACTGCCCCCCCACTCAGATCAGTCCTCCCCGATTCAATAACCAATAACTCATCTGTTCTCGCCATTCAGAATGAAATCGAACAATGGAATCCTGGCTTGAAGATATTTAAGGAACGCCCATTAACAGGCATAGGCCCCGAACTTTTGAACACTCGCCTCCCACAGTACTCCAAGGAGTTCGTCCAGAATAACCTCACGACAGAGAGAGTGTATTACTCGTTCTCGAGCACTTTTGTGAACTTTCTTGCAACGACGGGTGTTATTGGTCTCATACCGTTTCTCGTTATTGGAATCTACCTCATAATGGAGCTTAAACAAAGAGAAAAGATGAAATACCATCAGAAGTCATTGTTAGCGATATCACTTGTTTTCATGTATTCTCTGTTTGTATTCCCCTTGTCTTCTCTAACGGTATTTATAGGATTTATCATCCTCGGGGCCACAGCAGCACATCTTTCTCAAACAACGTACTTTGAGAAGAAGCATTCTGGAATAGAATGGTATCGACTTACACCCTTAGTTATCGTGACAGCAATTATTGCCATAAGCCTCTATTCACTCATTTCTGCTGAGTTTCTCTATGCCCGGTCAACGACAGAGAAATCGCCGGACAACCTCGAAACGATAACAGAAGTAGTTGAGCTTAATCCGTACGAAGCTGCATATCATCGAGCAAATGCAGGGTATCTTATGCAATATCTGCAAAGGAACTCCCAATCAGGAAATTACACCGAAATTGAACGACAGATTAAACAAAGTATCAATAACGCACTTGTATTTAATCCTTACTACTTCCTCAACCTCTATAGTGCAGCGAAAACCTACACAGAACTTGCTAATGTCGTCAACAATCCCTCTCATGAAGCAACAAGTCTGTCTTATATTACCGCTGCAATTGCAAGTTCGCCTTTTGATCAGCGGTTATATTTAGAGAGAGCTTCCACGCTTCTCGAACTTGAGAACAATGCGGCAGCACTGCACGATTTAAACACAGCAACCGCCATTGATCCTGAGAACTGGAGCATGTATCTAACAGCAGCCCTCATATTACAAAAAAATGAAAAATTCCAGGAATCTCTTCCCTTTATCGAAACAGTCATCAATAACAGCCAAGATGAGTTTTATCAGTCAATTGCACTCGAGTTACTAGAAAGAATACCGGTAACGATTGAAGATTGAAATAAAGGTTGAGTTTCCTTCCTCTTAAGCGATGTGTGCCTGAATCTTATATTTCTGTCTCACTGTTTACCATCAGCACTTCCAGAGTCCTCCCGTCCCTACCAAAGGCAACATCATCAGACATAACCCAGAAGTAGTACTTTTTACCTGGCTCAAGATCGTTAATTCTCACTCGGTGATTCTTAGATACATTCGTTCCATTGACGTCTTGGGCAATAAGACCTAGCGTAGTGCTTGTATCTCCATACTTAACGTACCCTGAAACATCAGTCGTTGTTTCCCACTCAACAACAAAGCTGGTACCATCATTTTCGGTTATTCTCATGTTTCGTGGACGGATTGCTTCTATTCCTTCAGTTTCACTACTCATAACCACAGGTTCACTTTTAAACACAATCGTGTAAATAGCTAGTCCCAATCCACCGATAACAGACAGAAGTATTACCGTTGAAACTATATATTTCATAGGTGTCTTTCCTTCTTCTTAATGACAATTCCAGGTTCAACTTCAAGAGTAATTTCCTTCCCCCTTCCAAGTTTAATCAAAGAGCCCCAGTCACCCAAGAAATGCCACCGTGCATCC
>CAZDUZ010000004.1:34966-41547 GCA_964508755.1 uncultured Candidatus Saccharibacteria bacterium
CCTTCAACACCTTCTGCACTTCCATCAGATGAAAACTCATCGTCAACACTACTTCCCTCGATAGTATCCTCACTTCTATTTTGAGTTTCATCAGTGTTCTCCGATATTACTTCTATCGTAAACTTTTGCGACTTCACTTTCTCACCATCTGTCACCAATATTTCGACGGTATGAGCCCCTACCTGTTCGCTTGTAGGGGTTCCCCGCAACGTTACCAAGTTTTCATCCCAAGAAA
Source organism: uncultured Candidatus Saccharibacteria bacterium (assembly GCA_964508755.1). Taxonomy (GTDB): domain Bacteria; phylum Patescibacteriota; class Dojkabacteria; order SC72; family JAFGCJ01; genus CAZDUZ01. The sequence continues at coordinate 35,202 of CAZDUZ010000004.1, forward strand.
GCCAGGTAGGTTTTCTTTGTAAACGGTATTCAATTGTATCTCCATCTTGATCAGTCGCCTTGACTCGATATACATATTCAGTATTCTGTACAACTGACTCCGCAGGAATTGAGTGAATCACCGGAGCTCGATTGTCAGAGTTAACTGTCCCTCCGGTAACATTTTCATTCTCATTGGTACTGGAATCGGGCTCTGCAAAGTAGTAGGAATAAATTGCCATGGGAATGGCAAAGGCTATCAGAAAAATGATCAATGCAAACAAGGCTTTCTTCATCAAATTGAGGATAACATACTCACGCGGAGGGTGCAAAAACACAAGGTTGAAATGTATTATGCAATACCGCATAAAAAAAGGTGAGACATAAGGTGGCAATATTAGTTAAATTTTCTTTTACTTTCTTGCTCATCTACGTAAAGCCGTGCTATACTTGCCACCGAAATGCCAATACTTTCAGCATCAAAAAAAGCTCTCCGTGTTTCTAGGAAGAAGACTTCTCAAAATGCGAAGACAAAATCCAAACTGTACCGCGTAACCAAAAAGGTTATTAAGCTCATCGCTATTGGTGAGAAAACACTTGCAGAGCAACAGCTTTCCGAAGCATATAAAGCAATCGACAAAGCAGCCAAGAAAGGCCTTATTCACAGTAATAAGAGCGCTCATCTCAAATCAAAACTTGCTGAAGCGGTACATGCCCAACAATCATCTTCGACCACCGTGCCCACGGTATCAAAAGCCGTAACGAAGAGATCTAAAAAAACTGCCGCCAATGTCAAAGCTTCTCCAAAAAATTCTTAGCGCAGCCCTCTTTCCTGCCGCGCTTGTCATTGTCAGCAAAATTGCTGGTATGCTTTTGGTTAACGAAATTTTCAATCTCAACTGGGGAATTCAGACAAGCAGCGGAGGGTTATTCACCGTTCAAATTTTATACGAGGATCCGGCAAAAGCACTTCTCTGTAACTCCTACTCGTCGTTGTTCGTACTTATCGTTTTGGCAATCGGCGTTGGAATACTGCTTTTTCAAGGTGCGTTTCTCCATACCACACATCAAAATCCGCGTGTGCTTGTTAAATTGATTAATTTCAATTTCCTACTCTGGCTGACGGAGAGTGACATTATTTTCCCACGTCTTGCCGTTTGGCTTATGTTTCTCTGGATTATTTCAATACTCAATATTACACAAGCTCTTCAGGGCGACATCTATCCCTTCGTAGCAGTAGTTGGGTTTGTGTTATCAATAATCTCGACAGCTCTAGCATTTCGCGATTTCGAACGAGACCTCCAGACAATGATGCCAGAACATGGTACACTTAATACGTGATTATGAAGCAGTCCCGACTACTTAGCAGATATGGAGCGTTTCTTGACCCGTTCCTTGTGTTCGGTATATTCATACTGTTTGTAATCCCCGTTATTACAGTTCTCAACCTTACCCCAAGCTACCGCAAAGAAATCCAACCTGCAGACGTGCTGGGTTCTACATCAAGTGAAGAACTCGTCATAGAACCAAATATTGTCTATCAAGAAGGTATTTCCGTTAGAGACTTTCGGCAGACTACACCCACGTCGTATGCATTTGAAGTGCAGATGAAGGCTCATACGAAAGGAGAATTTCAGAACCTTCTATTCACAGCGAAAAATGATACCGACACAGAAAAAAGAATCAACATTGCTTCCAACTTTGAGAGCACCGCACCCGGAACGAAAATTTCCATCATTGTTGATACCGTCAAATTTGTAATTCTCGATACTGACAGCACCATTTATCCCCCTACACTCTACGTACTTCCTGGTGACACGATCAGAGCGTACGTGAAGGTCGAGAGTGAATCAAATGTTAACTACGATGGTGGCTTCGGAGTTGAACTAACCATAGAGTAAGCAAGAGCAACGATTTCATACGGAAGATTCTCAGTGTTTCTTGTTAAAGATATACCCTTTTCTGTATACAGATGTAATTTTTCCTCCGCTAGATTTTTCAAGTTTTGAATTAAGTCTGTGTATTAGTTGTGTGAGTGATCCGTCAGTGAGGTTTCGAGCACGTATTCCCCAAATATGTTCAAAAAGTTCACTTCTGAAACATACTCGTTTATGAGTCTTAAGATAGGTAAGTGCTTCAGTTTCTTCCAATGAGAGAAACACATTACATTCACTACAAATATCTTTTTTCTCTTTACCAAGCACATTGCTAGGAAATATTTCATTTGAAGACATATCCACGCCTCTAGTGATCTTTCTACGTTTATACTTTTTGAAACAAAGCTCTTTTATGAGTGCGGGCCGTCCTTTCGACATTGTCATAATTTCCTTTTTCTCCTTTTCGGTAAATGCGGTTTCGAGAATATATGCCCAACGGTTAATCGAATAAGTAATGTCTTTAGGAGAAAGTACACCGACCTTTGTCACCTGATCATCCATCAATTTTTCCAATAGACCAAAATGCTCTTCACCCTCGGAAGTACTTTTTTCATATTTTACAAAGAGAAAATGAACCCGCTCTGGATACACGTGAAGGAGTTTAATCTTGCTCCAGGTATGTTCATCAACCCATGGCAAAAAACCTAAACCGGGAAGCACTATAACCAATTCATGCTCTCTTATGATTTCCCAAACGATTGGGATCAAGTCGGGGAGATAATCATTGTGGGCTGAGCAAAGATTGACCGCCTGAGCCAAAGAAATTATCTTCTCGCTGAGCATTTTTTCATATGCCTCCGATGTTTTCTCTTTACAGAAAAGCGGATCCGCATAGATATACTTATGAGTTTTATTAGAAACGGGAAGCTTGCATACCTTGGAATAGTGATCCACATACCGAAGGAAATAATCTATATACGCCCGACCTCCTCCATATCCCTGCGGAACTACTAACGTGGAAGAACGACCGAAAGCGAAGGGAGAAAAGAGATCGTGAAACAGCCGCTGCATGGATGCCTCGGTTAATGGAGAAAAATACGGCATTCCCGGCTTAAATACCTTCATACTCTTAATCTAGCAGTCTCTACCATTTCTTTCCTATGAATTCGTATATCATAGCTACCTCGAATACGACAGTGGATACCTATTTGGACTTATGCCACTGCCTCTTCCCTTCCTGTCGTTCCTCATATACACTTCCACATCAATATGGATAGAATTAGAAATTTCTCAATCATAGCCCACATAGATCATGGTAAGTCCACGTTGTGTGACCGATTTCTCGAGATAACAGGCGCTAAGGATCCCTTGAAAAAAGATATTGAGCGTGTTACTGACCGACTCGAATTAGAGCAAGAAAAAGGAATTACGATTAAACTTACTGCGGCACGAATGTCTTATAAGGGTTACATCCTTAACCTCATTGATACTCCGGGACATGTAGACTTTTCATACGAAGTCTCACGATCATTGAAAGCAAGCGAAGGTGCACTTCTTCTTGTCGATATAACCCAAGGCATTCAAGCTCAAACGCTATCAAACGCTCAAAAAGCAAAAGATCTGGGGCTAACAGTCATTCCGGTACTTACAAAAATTGATGTTCCTAACATGGATGTCAATGCACGTAAGCACGAGTTCGCATCTATCATGGGCGTTAAAGAAGAGGATATATTGCTGGCATCTGGGAAAACGGGAGAAGGCGCAGAACAAGTACTCGATGAGATAATCAAGAAAATCCCCGCCCCTTCCGGTTCGTCAGATCAGAAGTTACAGGCGTTTATCTTTGACTCTTTCTATCACGAGCATAAGGGAGTGGTTGCTACCGTTAGGATTGTAAACGGCAACATTAAAGATTCCAATAAACCTCTCCATCTCATACGTCACAATATGTCATTTACTCCTAAGGAAATTGGATACTTAACTCCGGACTTTCAACCCGGAAAAGTACTTAATACCGGGGAAGTCGGCTATATTGCAACAGGCAAAAAAGACATAAAGCTCTTTACGGTAGGTGATACGATTTCTGATAGTCTTGATACACAGCCATTACCCGGTTACCAGCAACCGCAACCAAATGTGTTTGCATCATTGTTCCCGGCTGACCCAGATGAATACCCAGAATTAGCAGAATCACTCACCAAACTATCGTTAAACGATGCCTCACTGATGGTGGTTCCTCAACGCTCTCAAATACTGGGAGCGGGATTCCGCTGCGGCTTTTTAGGAACACTGCATATGGAAGTTGTTCAAGAACGTCTTGAAAGAGAATACGGAGTATCCCTTGTTATCACTGCCCCATCAGTTGAATATCATATAACCACTACTAGCGGAGAATCATTTCCACTCCAAACAGCAATCGAATTTCCCGACCCCAGTATTATTGCTGACGTGCAAGAACCATGGGTGGAGGTTGATATATTCACCCCACAAAGCTATATCGGTCCCGTCATGGACCTTTGTCAGCAAGGAAGAGGGATTTACAAAGATATCGTCTATTATTCGGAAAACAGCACCTTCGCCACGCAATATGTACTCATCAAGTATGAACTCCCATTGATGACATTGCTTACAAAATTTTTTGACAATTTAAAGTCTATCTCGAACGGATACGCTTCTCTTGACTATAAGATTACCGACTTCCGAAGTGCTGACATAGTAAAAGTATCAATCCTCGTAAACAAAGAAGAGGTTGCTCCGCTTTCATTTCTGGAGGTAAGAGAGAGAGCAGAGTCGCGCTCTCGTGTAATCCTGAAGGCCTTGAAAGAAGCAATTCCAAAACATCAGTTCACCATAGCACTTCAGGCAGCGATTGGCGGAAAAGTTATTGCACGAGAAGATATCGGAGCATTCCGGAAGGATGTCACCGCCAAACTGTATGGAGGCGATGTTACACGAAAACGTAAACTTCTCGAGAAGCAGAAGAAAGGTAAAAAACGTCTACGAGAAATCAGTGGAGTCAATATTCCACAAAATGCATTCCTATCAGTACTTGAAGGCTAGTATAATGTCACGAGTATGAACATCACCGCCCTCACGCTTACCAATTTCCGTCAGTTTAATACTCTTTCACTATCGTTTGAAAAACCTTGGACGATAATTGTAGGGAAAAATGCAGGGGGGAAAAGCACAATTCTCGAGTCTCTTTATATGCTTTCACACGGCGATTCACCCTGGGAATCCAACCACAATCACCTCATCAAAATCCACACACAAGGAAATGACGAAACTCCCTATTCGGAATTACTCAAATCTACTTCCCGCATTGAGGCTATTATGGAGCATGACGGTGAGGAGCATCAGATTGCCCTTTCTTTTTCTACCAACAATGGAGTGACAACCAAACAGTATCTGGTGGATGGGAAACCAACTACCCGTAACCGGTTTCTCAGTCACTTCCAATCAATCCTCTTTAGCCCTGATTTAATTGACCTCCTCATGTTCGAGCCTTCACAACGAAGAACGTTTATCGATTTTTACACTGCATATCTTTCTCCTGAACTTCGTGAAGTGTTTTCGAATTATCGTAAGGTTTTGCGTCATCGAAACACCTTACTAAAATCAATATCTGCTCAAAGATACCAGAGGTATAGCCGAATTGAAGACGATTACGACACCCTTCCAAGACAAACGAGCACACCTTCATCTCAAAATCAAAATGGAAACAGCTCAATGCTGAGTTACTGGACGAACCAACTCGCAGACCTCGGAACACAAATACTTCTCAATCGGTTGAAACTCATTGACCTTATTAACAAAGAAACGCCAAACTATCCTGCACTCATAACGTACGCTTCCAATATTCCGTTTCCATCTTCGGTGCTTACCACACCGTTTCCTAGAAGCCGGATAAAGGATGCCTTCGTTCAAAAACTTGAACAGGTAGAAGAGACAGAAAAGGCAGCGGGTAAAACACTTGCTGGACCTCATCGTGATGATTGGAGCCTAACCGTTAATACAATGAACATTAATCGATATGGATCCCGCGGAGAAAAACGGATTGCAATTTCCGATATTATTTTCAAGATAAATACGATTTTTTCAGAATCCTTTAAACAGAAACCACTGATGCTTCTTGACGACATCTCTTCTGAACTTGACGGGGATAATATTAATCGTGTGTATGAAGAGAAAATATCCCCGGATCAACAGACGATTATTACCGCTACATCGACATCCCACATTCCCAGAAAAATACTTTCAAAGTCACACCTTATACGGCTTTAACCTCTTATTTAGTTCCTTTCTTTTCTTATCCCATTGATTCGAAGGAAAAAAGAGCAACGCGTTTTCGCTCATCACAGACAATTCGGGATGATGGCGCATTACCTGCATGTAGAGTAGTTGAAGCTTACCTACTCCCCAATCTAAGTAGTCAACAATACGGGAAATTAAGAATAGTCTTCGTTTCTCCTGGAAAGAATTCCTTTTTTC
>CAZDUZ010000005.1:0-2721 GCA_964508755.1 uncultured Candidatus Saccharibacteria bacterium
CTTGATGCAGCTGCACGACTTGCTGCCCGTTATATCAAGGATCGATTTATGCCTGATAAAGCAATTGATGTCATCGATGAGGCTTCAAGCAAAGTTCGTTTAGAACGAACCTCTGAGCCTGATGAACTGCGGGAGCTTCGCGAGAAAGTAAGGCAATTAGAGACTGAACGGGAAGCACTTAGTCGTGCCGGTCAACACAAAGAAAGCGCCGAAATTAAGCAAGAAATTGAAAAAATTCGTTCCCAACAATTGAGTCGGGTGGAAGATGAGTGGCTGAAACGAAAAGGAACCGGAACTATTGAAGTCACCGTAGATGATATTGCAGATATTGTTTCACGAATGACGGGAGTACCGGTGACCGATTTAAAGGAAGAAGAACGTGAACGTCTACTTCAGCTGGAAAAAACATTGCATCAACGAATTATTGGTCAGGATGAAGCGGTTCATGCTGTCGCAGAAGCAGTAAGAAGGGCTAGAGTAGGGCTTAAGGATCCCAATAAACCCATCGCGTCTTTTCTGTTCCTTGGCCCGACAGGAGTTGGGAAGACTGAATTATCAAAAGCATTAGCTGAACTTATTTTTGGAGATGAAGATGCAATAATTAGAATCGACATGACCGAATACATGGAGCGCCATTCGGTTTCGAAACTTATCGGTTCACCTCCTGGATATGTAGGGTACGAAGAGGGAGGACAGCTTACCGAGCGAATACGACGACATCCGTATGCCGTTTTACTCCTTGATGAAATTGAAAAAGCTCATCCTGACGTGTTCAATTTGCTTCTGCAAATACTTGATGATGGTAGGTTGACTGATGCTCAAGGACGGACTGTTGATTTCAAAAATACAATTATCATTGCGACAAGTAACCTTGGAGCTGAAAAAATCCTTGAGTATCTCAGAAAGAAGGTAAAAGAAATCGGCGAATGGGAGCGAATTAAAACGCAATTGTTGCAAGATCTTAAGTCTTATTTCCGACCTGAATTCCTCAATAGGCTAGATGAAATTATCGTATTTCAATCACTTGACCGAGAGCAGCTTTCTCGAATTGCAGATTTACTGCTGGGACGTGTGGCACAATTGATATCAGGACAGGGGATGAGAATTGAATTTGACCCTTCTGTGATCCAACACATTGCTCAAGTTGGCTACGAACCTGAATTTGGAGCACGCCCAATGAAGCGAGCCATTCAAAAAGAGATTGAGAATCCGTTGAGTACATTGTTACTTGAAGGAAAGTTTAAAGAGGGGGATGTGATAAAGGCGATAGCGAAAGACGAAAGAGTAGAGTTCGGTCGTAAATGAACATAGCAAAAAGTGCAAAGAATGAATTACTTATAGTTTTTAAATTTCGACACCTGTAAAAAAGGCCGGAATTATGGTATAATACCCCACCATGAAAGGAAAAGTTATTGTAAGTACAATTCAAATTCGTTACCATCATCATCACTACAACCAGTCAGTGTCTGGTCTGCGGTGATTGTATTTCCCCTTTAAGAAGTAGAATTTCGTAGGCCAGGAGACTGGCCTTTTTGTTTGTCTGTATTCGTTTTTTAACGGGTACGGTCCTGTAGCTAACTGTCTGCGTAACCTTTATTACTGCATGAATACAGTGTGAGCTATGGGAAACAAACATCTAATTAAATAGATTCATAACCATCTAGCTGAACTTCTGTTGTGACAGGCTGATTTTTTCTACCTGTTTTTTTGAGAGCTGGCAATGTGGTGGTCATGAAGTATAGGGTGCGGCGAATGTAGCTCAATGGCAGAGTAGCGGTTTGTGAAACCGTTGGTTGCGGGTTCGAATCCCGTCATTCGCCCCAAAGCGAAGTGTCTGAAGTGACTCTAGACAGACGCACTCTCATTTACACCAGGGAATGTATCTGCCCGGAATTACCGGGAGGAAGGAGGGCACAGATGGGTGCTCTTTTGTTCCGATGGCACTCATCGGTAAAGGGAAGTCACAGTTCCTTTGCTGACTGAGTGCTGGGGGAGATGGTAGAAAAAGCTGGCGTAGCGCCGTTCTGCTGTCTCCCCTGAGAAATTTAACATGTAATATTTAGATTCGATGAAAGACGAAATTGCTTTAGTCGAGAAGGAAAAAACAATTAATAGTGTGACCAAAGTCCTTTTAGAGGCAAATAGCTGTGTGCGTAATGAGGTTGTCGCTGAGCTTGCTCAGAACAGAAGACTCCTAAAAGCAGGAGAGGTATATGCAGATGAAGCCTATGTTCCAATGAGTGAAGAAGAGAGCAAAAAATGGCAAAGTGAATACGAAAGGCGAATAAGAGAAGAAGTCGAACGACAGATAGATCTCGATGGAACGGTCACTCTTACAATGTTTACCTGTTTAAACGGCAACCCGAAACTGTTGCGTGAAGATAGTGGAGCGTATATTCCTCCTGAATTTGACGAAAACCAAGTGTTCTTTCAGAGAACACGGGTCATTTTTTGGCTGTTGTCCGAATTTAAGGCTGCGGGGGTACCACTAAACATTAATCTCGTACTTGGAGATTCGGACATCGTGTCCTACTATACACCTATCCTCGAGTATGCAGGGGTTGAGGTGGACCTGGATGCTGTAGCGCGAAACATACGCTCATTGAGAGCAAGCCTGTCCGACTTTCTCGTGTTTAACAATGAGCGTCTCGGTGATCTTGCTGATGTCATAAGTTTTGGCGATGATGCGGTTTCCCTCAGAGAATTGAGGGGTGGGGTTCG
>CAZDUZ010000005.1:2821-4862 GCA_964508755.1 uncultured Candidatus Saccharibacteria bacterium
GCCTTTTGCTCAATGGTACTCATACTGCTATCATAGCGATATAACATGAAAAAAAGATGAACCATGCAACCGCAGACGCTGAAAGGCTTTAATGATTATTTCGCAGAAGATGTAAAACTTCGTGAATATGTCATGGGAATGTTCAAAAAAGTATTTGAGTCATATGGATACGAGCCACTTGAAACTCCTGCGGTAGAATATGCAGAACTCATGAAAGGTTTCAGCGGAGAAGAATTCGAAAAATTGTTCTACCGCTTTGAAGATCAGGGGGGACGTGATGTCATGCTGAAGGCTGAAGTCATGATGGGAATGTGCCGAGCAGTGGCAACTAATCTTGATAAAATCACTTTTCCTTACAAACGGTATCAAATTCAAAATGTATGGCGAGCGGAAAACGTACAAAAAGGTAGGCTTCGAGAATTTACTCAGTGTGATGCTGATACGATTGGCAGTTCTTCAATGACGAGTGATGCTGAATTTATTCAAATGGGGCTTGAAGTTGTCCGGAAATTCGGATTTAACACTTTTCGTGCACGAATAAGCAACCGAAAATACTTAACGGGTCTTGCTGTAGCCCTGGGGGTGGGAAAGGAATCCTTTTACGGAATGTGTATGTCGTTAGATAAAATTGAGAAAATTGGCGTAGAAAAAGTGCGCACAGAAATGGTGGAGGTGAGAAGAATCGATCCTGATACTGTAGAAAAACTTCTAACGATTGTTGATGCGAAAACGTATAATGGCCTTACTGAAATCGAAAAATTATCAGAAATTGAGAAAGTAATTGGAGACACTACCGTTGGTAGGGAAGCAATAAACGAATTGAAAGCTATTTTTGAATATTTAACTCTTGCAGAAGTTGATCCTGCCAATTATCTTTTTGACCCGTCACTCGCGCGTGGTCTTGCACACTATACTGGTCCTATTTGGGAGTTTGAAATTGTCGATGGCGGAATTGGATCAATTGCCGGTTGTGGAAGATATGACAATATAATCGGGACTTACGTTGGTAAAGGAACGCAGATTCCTGCAACGGGTGGATCATTCGGGATTGAGAGAATCTGCTTAGTGTTGAAAGATAGAGAATTGTATAAAACACCTGCGGCTATTGCACAAGTGCTCGTTACTGTATTTGATGAAGAAGTGTTGGGGGAATCAATTGAAGTTGCACGTGCACTTCGAGATAATGGCATAAGTACTATGCTATTCCCTGATAAAGTAAACCTTGGGAAACAATTTAAGTACGCAGATCGAAAGCAGATTCCCGTGGTGGTGGTGGTGGGACCGGATGAAGTTACTACAGGAACGGTAGTAATTAAGGATTTGAAAAACAGCAAGCAAATGGTAGTAAAAAGGGATGAACTTGCTCAGGAAGTAAAAAAAATCATCTCGTAGAATTTCTACGTCCAAAGGTCAGTAACTAGAGACTTAATCGCTTCTTCCATTTCTCAATGAGATGGAGGGCGTGAAGAGGGGTAATTGCGTTTACATCGAGATCTTTAATTTCTTTTACGAGTGTAGGAAAGTGATCGTTGCTTTCCCCTCCAATGAAGCTCAATTGAGCTGAGTTTTTATTGTGCGGGATTTCAGGAGAGGGTTCGGAAACTGTATCTTTTTTCTTTTGAGGTTCCCCTTTAACAGAAAACATTGCCTCCTGCTCGAATCCACTTAAAATCTCATTAGCTCTGTCTATTACCGATTGTGGAAGACCTGCCATTTGGGCGACATAAATTCCATAACTTCGATCTGTACCACCTTTTTCAATTTTTCTAAGAAATACAACATCCTTACCTTCTTCAAGAACAGCCACATTGTAGTTTTGTGTTGCATCTAAATCTTCTTCAAGTTTTAGAAGTTCATGATAATGTGTCGCAAATAAGCAGCGAGCTTTTACAGTATCATGAATATATTCAGCGATAGCCCAGGCGATTGATACACCGTCGTACGTACTCGTGCCACGTCCAACTTCATCAAGTACGATAAAACTATGTTCTGTGGCGTTTTTTACGATGTACGCTGCCTCATCCATTTCAACCATAAACGT
>CAZDUZ010000005.1:4962-33908 GCA_964508755.1 uncultured Candidatus Saccharibacteria bacterium
TCTTCCTTTTCTTTTAATTCTTCGGTAATGTACCGCTCACCATTTACCAATGTTTGCTTGCGTATATAATTACCGGGAATTTTGTCTTTATGAGTATTGGTAATTTCAATGTAGTAGCCGAACACCTTGTTCATTCGTACTTTTAGGGATGGTATTCCTGTTCTTTTACGCTCTGCTTCCTGTAGGCTTCGAATCCACTCAGAACTTCCTGCGGTTTCATTTCTAATAACGTCGATTTCCTTGCTATATCCAGATTTAATGATGCCACCTTCGGTTATTTGAATGGGAGGGTCGTTCACGATACTGCGATTGATAAGATCTATTAACTCTTGAATTTGAGGCTTTGCAGAATACAAAGTTTCATGAAGTAATGAGACCTCATCCTTTTGTGCAATAAGTCCCTGGATAGAATCAACTTGTTCTAATGAATGAGCAAGGGCAATAAGATCCCTCGCGTTTGCTCTATTCATGGCAATACGCCCAAGAAGACGTTCCAAGTCAGAAACTTGTTTAAGTGATTCTTGGAGAGAATTCAGGAGTTCAGCGTTTTGGTAAAGGAGGTTTACCCGTGAAAGGCGCTCTTTTATCTGAGAATGGTCGAGAAGGGGGTGTAATATCCAACTTCGTAATTTCCTCATTCCCGCAGAAGTGGAGCAGTGATTGAGAACGTGAAAAAGTGAATTTTTCTTTCCGTGGTCGCTTGTTGATTCAATGAGATCGAGATTTCTAATCGTCGCTTCATCGAGTACCATTGCTCCTTTGATATCGTAATAGGTCAGTGAGGCAATGTGAGACAATTCACTTCTTTGAGTGTCCTGGAGGTAGGCGATCAAACCCGCAGATGCGGAAATAGCTGCTTTTCGTGCGTTGCTTACGAGTGATGCGAGGTTTTTCACATTGAAATGTGCGGTAAGAATATCCTTCTGATTTTCTTCAGAGTAGGTGAAGTTTTCATTTACGGAAATAATGTGCTGTGAAAGAAACGCGAAATTCTGATTGATTGGAACGATAATCTCTGCCGGATGAAGCCGTGAACACTCGTCCAGGATCTCTTTCTCCGAGGTGGATTCGGTAATAAGGCATTCTCCGGTAGAAAGATCGCAGGCAGCAAGGCCATAAGTTCCTTTCAGGTTATAGAGCGATACGATAAATCTATTTGAAATAAGCTCTTCTGCGGACTCGTCGGTAAGCGTTCCTGGGGTGACAACTCGGGTGATTTCTCTGCGCACAATTCCTTTTGCCAGCTTGGGATCTTCTACCTGATCTGCAATGGCAACTTGCAGTCCTGCTTTTATTAACTTTGGAAGATATTGGTTCAGTGCATGATGAGGAAATCCGGCAAGCGGAGTTGGATCTTCATTTTTGTCACGTGCTGTAAGAGTAATATTTAGAACGCGTGCAACGACTTTGGCATCATCACCAAAGGTTTCAAAGAAATCACCCATCCGGAATAGTAAAATTTTGTCCTTGTACTGTTGTTTCAGTTGATTGTACTGACGCATCATCGGCGTCAAATTCGACACTGCCATACGAGGGATTATACAGGGTTGGAGAAGGAGGCGGGAGAGGGGAAATATTTCTGAATGCAATGTAAGGAATGAGGACCGGAATTGAGATGGTATGAATTAAATACAGGATAGATGACGAGAAAGCCTATAGACTGGTATAATCGTACTATCCTATACGGAGGTGGGAAATGAGTTCTGAGGTAATGTTTCGGTTAATAGGTGCTGCCGCAATCGTAAGTGCAGTAGCGTTGTGGGGTGTAGGTCTTACCGGAAGGTACCCTCACCTCAACTGGACAAGGGCGAGCAAAGTGCTCGCAGTGTACGGTCTTCTCACCCTTGTATGGGGCGGGAGTGACGCCGTCGGATACGCACGACTTGGCGGTCTGTTGTACGTTGTGGGAGGTCTTGTAACCTTGAACCGAGGGATCTCGGTCAAAAACAGGCTTTTCATTAGTACAGGACTGGTTACAATGCTCGGTGGCTTTCTCTTCATGATCTTAAGCGTTGTAATTGCAGCCAAGCGTTAATCCCCCCCAAAGCCGGTAGGCCGAGAGTTACACAACTTTCGGCCTACCGAGGAAATTCAACAATCATATTCACATTAATTATTCTATTAATAGCAACTTTTTAGTTGTTAATCTCATATATCTTATTGTGTAAGCCTATAGCGTGTGGTATAATGTCACCTGACGATTCTAAAAGAGGAGGATTTACGTCATGAAAGAATTCGTCCATGTGGCAGAGGTCGTCCTTCCTGCTCTCGCCCTAGTCGGGATTGGAGTGCTTGCCGCACTTCTTATACCCGGAGAGGGAGAAACTGCAGGGAGAGAGAGGGTTAAAACCCTCAGAAAGGTCGGAGTGGGCGTTCTGGCCGCTTTTGCGGTACTCGGAATGATCCTTCTGCTCTTTCTGCTCTAAACCACACAACCGCCGGCTGACCGGACCTCTCGAACACAACGAGTCCGGTCAGCCGCGCAACCCCCATAGATTAAAAGTAATTATTCGATTTGTAATTATTTTGTCTACTATTTTCAATAGTAAAATTTCTGATTTCGTTTTAAATTTCCTTCACACATTTTAAAAACCTATAATATTGTTGTAAAATATATATACTCTATGTCAGGAGGGAGGGATGGACCCACTTGGAGTGTTGTTCCTGGTTTCCGTGATCATTTTGATTGCGGGAATTATCGTCTTTCTGAGTGCATGGAAGAAAGATGCTCTCAGATTGGGGTTGTTAGGGATAATCATAATTCTAGCCGGTGGGGCTTTGGTAGCGTGGTGCTTGGGTGTACTATGAGCATCATTTGCTACACCATGCAGACCGTTTGTTCGGAGAAAAAACAATCAAACGGTCTGCATGAAATCAAAAAAATCCGGAAATTACATTACCTCTTAAACACCCGTTCAGCCTCCATTTTTGCCACAGTCTCTCGAAAGTCTGTGAGTTCTCCTCCCTGAACAGCATATCCATAGAAGTCCAACTTAAAGACTTTCTTTAAAAGCTCATCATGGTCTTTTGGTACTTGTAAAATAGCCTGTTGTCCTCCAACGGCAGATCGAATGGCCTCAATAATCTTTATAACACTGGGATCATAAGGCGAAAGCGCCATCATGTGTTTCGTAAGTTGTTCAGTATCAATGATTACACCATCAACACCTGCCTTCATGAAGTCTTCAGTAATCATTGCCTCTGAAGGGGTAGAAAGTGATAAGTAAAGTTTAAAGGTCGATGATCGGCGGAGTCCTGCAGTAGTAAGCATTTTCTTAAATTCAGCCACATAAGAAGGTGAAGCGGGATAATCGAGGGCAATTGATACTGTTCTCCATCCGTCAACGTTTCTTACCCGTCTGATCGCTCGAAGTACTGCGTTTACTTCTTTTACGTGGTGAATAAGGCGGACTAATCCACGAGATGTTTGAGTAAGCGTTCCTTCGCCTGTATCCTCGAAATTTCCAGATTTCTCAAGTTTAACGTATTCACTAACATTCATACTTCCTACACTCACCATTACCGGATTCCCATGATTAACCTCAGCAATATCGGAAATTTTTGCTCGAATTGCATCAATAAGTTCTACCCGTTTACCTTCCGCAATGAAGGCTTCAGGATGAATACCGAGTTCACGGTAGATATTTTCAATTGGAAAGACGCAGACTCCATCGCTTTGCGGTAGAGAATTCAATAGAGTATGTGAGCCTTTTACTGAAAGTGTATTAAGGAAAACCTTTGTTGCCGTCTTGATAAGTGGTTTCTCTGCTTGTTGTTTTTTTACCTTAGCTAATTCTGTAACCTTTGAGACAGATTGTGGTACAGGTTCGATTTGCTGTGTATGTTCTGGTGTTGCAATATGCTTTGTAAATGGTGATGCTACGGTGTCCTTCTTCGTTTGGTTTAATCGGTATTCAGAAACGATATCACGTGCTCCGTATATTGCACCTACGGTACCATCGACAAGAATTTTCTCTCCGGTTTTGAGCATTTTTGTTGCAACATGCGTTCCCATGATGCAGGGAATTCTGCGTTCTCGACAACGGCTAGCAATGTCGCTTGTCATACCACCGCTATCTGAAATTACACCTCCTGCTTTATTTACAAGTCTGTCAATACCCTCTATATGATCGGGAATAACAAGGATAGTGTTCTCATTTACTGTTTTTTCATGAGCAGTTAGCTCAGATGAGTTAGTAATTACCAATACTATCCCTCTCTCAACAGAGAGACTGGCGCCAATACCGGTGAAGAATAATCGTTCGCCAGGGAGAGGTGAAGACTGGACGACACTTTTTGACTTCATTGTTGAGGTGCTTCGGGCACCTTTTAATATTTGTCGGGTAAGCGGTTTTTCAGAGAAAATCTCATCTTTTGCTGTACTCACTGTTTCCGGCTTCTTCTCCGAATGATCTTGTCTTAATGATTTTGCGCGCTCAACTGCCTCGAGGGCCTTTTGTCTAAGAACTTCTTTTT
Organism: uncultured Candidatus Saccharibacteria bacterium; assembly: GCA_964508755.1. GTDB lineage: Bacteria > Patescibacteriota > Dojkabacteria > SC72 > JAFGCJ01 > CAZDUZ01. The sequence goes on from CAZDUZ010000005.1 coordinate 9,439, forward strand.
CAGCTATTTCTTGTGCGGCATGTACAATTTCAGGGCTTATGTTGAGCTCTTTTTCAGCAAAGGCTTTCGGGAGATCAATAGGAAGAGCACTTGTGCTTTGAAGAAGCCAGAGTCTTCCACCTTCGAAGACCCATTCGATATCCTGTGGTTCTCCAGCTTTTTTCTCTATTAATAGTGATACTTTTGATAGTTCCTGTACATAGCGGTTTTCAAGCTTTTGCTGATGCTGCCACGCTTTAGAAATATGAACTTTCTGTTCTGTCGGTCCCTGGGGAGAACGTTTCGTATTTCGTACCATCATCCATTCCTGTGGCACGATAGTTTTTTCTTTATATTCGAGCGTTTTCTTGTTAATGATGTATTGATCAGGAGTAATATCGCCACTTGCGATAACATCTCCTAGTCCGAATACGGATTCTATCGTGAGATAGTTTGGATCTTGTGAAATCGGGTCAACCGTGAAAACTATACCGGATGACTCAGCTTGAACCATTTTCTGAAGCACTATTGCGACTTTTATGTCAGAGAGGCGCAAGTTGAAATTGTGAAGATATTCAAGCACTTTCGGTGTAAAGAGACTCGCATATACGAGTTGCATTGCAGTCACAACATTATCGATACCTTTCACATTAAGTACTGTATCAAGCATTCCCGCAAAAGAAAGATATCGGTGAGTAGGTGGAAATACCGCAGAAGAACGTACTGCTACCCATGAATCAGTAAATCCAGATAATCGTGAGTAGCCTTCTTGTATTTCATTAAGTAAATCACTAGAAAAAGAACCATTTAAAACACGCTTGCGTACTTCGTCATCTGATGTCTTTTCGTTAATAGTATCAAGGACCGCATTCTTAATATACTCACTGAAAACTGATGCAGAAATTGCAAGGAATGGCGGGACTGGAACGTCCATGTCGCGGAGTTTGAAAAGCGAGTGAGCTTTTCGACCAATAAAGTCCTCAGATACTGTGTCAAGCGAAAAATCTTCGTCAACAAGTACTCTAATATCTTTTTGTGCCTGGATAATCGGCATGGAGGGCAGTGATTATCAATATTAAGTTTACGTTTCCATTGTAGAGAGTGAGGGACTCTCGCGTCAATTACTTTTCATAAATATGACTATTTCGGCTCTTCGCTCTCTTCCTTTGCATCATCACGAAGATCCACCATGAATTGTGCCGCTAAATGAATAACTCCAGCAATGGGGACTGCAAGAATAATACCTGCAAATCCTGCAATTTGACCTCCAATAAGAACCGCAAGTATCGTGATAATTGGAGGGAGTCCTATTGCATTTGCCATGACTCTTGGTGTTATGACTTGTGATTCAAGCTGCTGTACAACAAAATATGTGATCGGAACACCGACTATTTGTAGCACGCTTCCACTTGAAAGGGCGACAATGATTCCAGGAATTGCAGAAAGTGTCGCTCCGATAAACGGTATCGGGTTAAGAAGTCCTGTTAATAACCCAAGAGGCAGTGCATACTGCACTCCAAGAACTGAAAGAATAGCCCACGTCAACGTAGCAATGATAGATGCGGATAACATTTGTCCTGCGAGCCATCGCCCTAAATTCCTTTCAATATCTAGTATAAAAGTCCTCACTTTCTTACGCATAGTTTTTTCAGGGATTTGACGGAGAAGGGTGTCCAGTGCGTTTTCGTGATCATAGGACATATAGATAGAAATAACGAAAATCGCAATGAGGGTTGTCAAACTTCCAAAAACGCTTGAGGCAATATCAATTATTCCAGATGCTCCAGTTGCACCAGTTCTAACTATTTCGCCAATGTTCTTCGTCGCAGTATCAACCCAGTTCGCCAGATTATCCTGGAATAAAGATATCGTTGATCCTTCATCCATCATGCCGTTTTTCAAACCAAAACTATTAATTACACCGACAAATCGATCAAAAATTTCAGGTAAATTATTCAGGAAGCGAATTGTTTCCTGAGCAATTGGAGCTGCTACTACACCAAGAAAAGCTATGGTGATAACAAGAACCGACAGGTAGGTAATGAGTATTGCAAGTCCTTTCGGGAACTTTAATTCAATGAGTTTTTCAATCGGGACCTTCATTGTGGACGTAAGAATGAAGGAAAAGAATACAATCACCAGAATAGAACGGATGGCATAAAGAAACCAAATTCCGAAAATAACGCCTAAAATGAGAAGAATGGTTCGGGGACTAATTTCAATCACTGTAGTACTTCTTGTGGATTGCGGCATTATTTCATTTCTTTTTCACGACTTAATATGCTTTTAATCTCGCCTATTAAAAGAATAGCGAAAGTCATACCAAAAAGTGCTCCTGTAATCGCTCTGTTAATATTATTGCTTAAGTAAAATGGTTTTGCAAGATCAAGACCCCATCTATCTTGTGTATAAAAAAAGAACTCGGAAACAAATTGAATTCCACCATCAAGTGCCATAGGTGCAAGTCCTCCAACAATCATCCACCATTTAAGTTTAAACCGAATGACATTAAAGCAAACGAGAAGTCCGGTAATACCCATAGAACTATATAGAAACAAATCTCTCACGCAGAGCGCCACTTTGTATCCAATTTCTTCATTACCGATAAAAGGATATCCGATAACCGTTCCGGTGTAGCCTTCATCACGAAGCTCCTCGATAGAGTAGGTTAATTTCTCTCCATGCAGAAAAATTGACCGCTCTGCTCGTTGGTGACATCCGTAATGATATACTGAGTGAATCCACCATCCGATACGGGAGTTTCCAGTATGAAAAAGACTCGGTGCAGCAAGAGGGATTGCAACATATATGAGAAAAAATATCGATAATATCCAATGCAAATTGTAATAGACCGACTTGAAAAGACGTTTCAATTTTGAAATACTGTCATGTAATGAGTAAGTAGTATATCAGATAAGCGGAAGCAGGTATGTTCGAATTTCTTTCAAATCTTTTCTCTTCAAATTCAATAAAAAAAACAGATTTCTATTCAATCAGATCGAAACTCGCAGAATGGAGCAGGCTCCGTTCATACCCTGCATATTCCGTACTTCCTTCGGCGCTAGTATTTCCTTCAGAGTTTTGGAGCAGGGTAACTGAAATTGCTAGACACACACGAAACGACGGGCATGAGCGTGCGGTAACCGTGTGGTGGGCTGATGGTGAATTTGTCGTGACTGAAAACGTAAGAGGCGACACATCAAGTGTCTTGATTCCAGAACACAAACTTCTCGTGCAGTATAAACCATTGCAAGGTACAAAGTATGCTGAAAGAATAATTACCGTTAACAACGATGTGTATTCGAAGCGTACTCTGTCGCTCTACGAAATGCAAAAGATTAAAAAGGTTGAAGTTCATTATCTCTTCAATATGCATACTCATCCACCATATATTGAAACTCAGAGTGGAAAACATGTGTATTCGCTCTTTTCCAGCACTGATCTCAAAGGTTTTTTAACTTCGAATGCTGCAGTAACGGGATTAGTCACTGATGTTCTCTGGATTTTAATGAAAACGAATAGAAGTCCCCTGGACTTTAATGGGGAACCGTCACTCATTGTTACTCCTGAAATGCTTACAAACGAACTTGGATTAAAGGTTTACCGCGCAGAATTTGGCAGAAGCGCTATTGTTGTCGGGTACGAGAGCAGAGAACAGTAGCCAACTCAAAAAGTGAGTTAACAAAAATGCCTGGCTATCTTTCGACAACCAGGCATTTCTTATTCCTAATCAGTATTCCTCTATCAACCGGTACTTATCTACTGTTTCTCTTGGCGTGCATATATGCTGTCGATGCACTTGCACCGAATGCCGCAAGGATAATAAGTGCCATTGCTGACATAAGCTTATTTCCTGCAAGGAATTCCATAGCAGCCTCAAGTTCGCCAGCTGATTCTGGTAGACGGGTTGCTCCATTTACGGTTGAAGCTCCGTTACCATTAATTTCTCCTCCAGCGTAAGCAATTTGGACTTTCTTGGAAGCACGAACTTCATTTCCTGCGAGATCTTTAATCGTTACTGAAAAGGTGTTGTCTCCCTGTTCAAGAATAACTTCGTCAAAGGTAAAAATCCCTTTATCATCAACGGTAGCCTCATAAGTTTTCTCACCTGAATTGAGAACTACAATTGCATTAGGTTCTGCTGTTCCTTTGATAGTAACTTTATTCGTATTTGCTGTTTCCTGGTAATCAAGTGAAACGGTTGAAGATGGTGAGGTCCAATCAACAACAGAGGTGATGGTGTTGGAAAGTTCACTTCTCCGCTTGAATAATCCTCCACGAACTACTGAACTTGCAAAGCTAACTTCACCTTCTTCTTCTAATGCGATATCTGAGAAGGTAAAAGCTCCGTCCTCGTCTGTTTCAACGGTTGTATTTGTTCTCTCGTCATTAATGTAGAGAACGACCTTCTCTCCGGGAAGGGCGGTTCCTGTTACTTCTGCTGTCTCATCATTTGTGTATTCCTTTACTTTATCAAGGGTAGGAATAGGCAACGTAGGATCGACACGGTAAGGAAGACGTGAAGTAATAAATCCTCCAACTAATAGTACGATAAGTACTAATCCGATAAGAATAAAAACGACTCCGAATGCGCGAGCTGCTGTTTCGGATGGGGTGGCAGTATATTCTCCGGAAACCTCTCGTTCGTCACGAGGTTGATTTCTCTGAGCCATAGTATGCATAGATTATTAAATTAGACGGGTGTATAATTAGGATTATACATGAAGTTCTATTATGATGCAAAATATGAATATGTTGATGTTGCTTCGGAAACACACTTGGATGTGACCTATGAAGATAAACTACAGGTCGCTGTACGGTCCAGGTTTGCGGTATTTGCTTTGTGGCTTATAGCGTTGGTTTGGGTTGGGGGAGTTTTATTCTTTTTTATATTTCCTCTTCTTCCAAACCTGCAAAATGTAAAGATCAGAGCTCAGCGATACAATCCTTATTCCCTTGGATATTCCATGACCACCCGTCTCTTTACCTCTCTTGCACCTCCTGTCTACGACATGACTACCCTTGAAGAAATGTCAGGTGGATCTGAAAGAACTCTTGAGTATGTGGATCCAACGAAAGTAACCGTATCAAATTTGGAAAAAAAGAATACGATGCTTTCCATTCCTTCTGCTCATATTCATGGAAAAATCGTGGACGGTGTGTCACAGGATATGATGATGAAAGGATTTTGGCATTATCCTCTTTCTTCAGTTCCCGGTAAACGAGGTAACCTTGTTTTTATTGGGCATCGTTTTCAAAAATTGCCTCCGAATACTGATACCTTTTTTAATCTCGATAAGGTTGGGGTTGGAGACAAAGTGTTGCTCAGTCAAGGAGATAAGGAGTGGAGGTATACGGTTGTTTCAACACGAGTTGTAGAGAAGGATGATACTTCAGTTCTTGGATCGAGCGGTGACTACCGTTTGACGTTGATTACTTGCACTCCCTTATGGACAGCTGATCAGCGTCTGGTGGTAACTGCAGTCCTTGATTCTGTGGATGTGGTGATATAGCTTCTGCTTGGCTTCATCCTCATCTCCTGTCCATCAAGAAGGGTGTGGTATACTTTGCACTTGAATTTATCTAATGCTTACTCATTCCATGTCATATACCCGAAAAGATATATCTTCAACCGAAATTGAATTTTCTCTTTCACTTCCTTATTCTGATTTTCAAAAAAAATACGAAGCAGAACTTGCTGAGGTTGCTAAGCAGGTAAAAGTTTCTGGCTTTCGACCCGGAAAAGCTCCGGTAACTTTGATCGGAGATGAAAGACGTGATGAAGTGCGACGTCATGTGTTGGAGCATTTCATTAGCGATGAAGCGAATGATGTTTTAAGGAAAGAAAAGGTTGTACCAGCCCTTCCTCCGTCAGTTTCAATTTCAAAATTTGAGGAGGGGAAATCGATTGAATTTCTTTTGAAAGCACTCATTATTCCCAAGATTACTTTGCCTGCGATGTCTTCACTGAAAACCAAGAAGGCAAAAGTTTCTGTCGAAGAAAAGGATATCGATGCAGTCGAAAAAAGTATGTGGGAACAGCATCGAGGTAAGTTTAAAGATAAAACTGATGCCTGGGTTGCAGCTATTGCTCCAAAACTAGGATTTAAATCAAAAACTCGAGCGGAGTTGCGTGAAGAAATCAAAAAAGCCGTTGAATATGAGAAAGATCGCATTGCGACTCAGCAATTTGCGCATGATGCTCTTATGGAAGCAATCGAACTTGCAAAAGTAACCGTTCCTGAAAAGGTAATTAAATACGAAGCCCAAGAACGTGAACGATCTTTCCTCTCAACGTTGCATGATATGAATATGACGGTTGATGAATATACAAAAAATCGAAAGGTGACAATGGAGGAAATGCGTAAACAGTGGGAAAAAGATTCGAAAGAAGCTGTTGAAACAGATGTACTGCTTTCAGAGTACGCTCGCGACAGAAAGATTACCCTTACTCCAGAAGAGCTTGAAACAGAAGTACAGCTGATAAAAATGCAATCAAAGAATCCTTCTGACGCAGTGTTTGACAATCCCGAGTGGAGGGGATATATTAGTCGTGTAGTACTAAAAAGGAAGTCAGTTCAAGCTTTTACCGATGAGCTGCGTTCGCTTGCCAGCGAACCTAATGATACTTCTGGCAAATAATATCGACGGTCATTTCCGTCAACATAAATTTTCTACTTTCCTATACATGGGACGGATAATGTCCAAGTTAATGTCGATGGTTACCGCATTGTCGGTAATGCTGCTTTCGGCTGCTCCCGCCTTGGCGCAGTTTGAGTATGAATACGATTATGGGTATGACACGGGATCAGAAGCCGTTGGTGCAGGTATGGGTATTTTTATGATTGCAGTATGGTGCTGTTTTGCGATATTTGGAATTTTGAATCTCGTTGTCTTCGTAATGTCATTAATCCACTGTATCCAGCATGCTCCTGAAGATCAGAAAACATTATGGATTATCTTGATCCTTCTTGTGCCTTTTGGTGCATGGGTATACTTCTTCACCAAGCGTAAGCAGTGGTCATCAACGTCTGCTCCTAAAAGTGAAGTAAGCAAATCGTAGTAGCAGTCATTTAGTGAATGTGAATTAGACGGGAGCTGATATCAGCTCCCGTTTTCAATACTAGTGACTTAGGGTACAATAGAGATGTTATGAGTTCTTAAGTTTTCATTTTCATTACGTAATGAAAAAATTACTAGCCGTGCTCGGAGTGGGGTGCGGAGCATTGATAATAGTAGCCATTGCATTGTTTTTCAGTGTGATGAGCCTACGTAATAATCTCGTTCTTAAGGAGGAAGATGTTGAAACGCAGTGGTCGCAAGTTGAAAACGAGTACCAAAGACGTTTTGATCTTATTCCAAACCTTGTTGCATCAGTAAGAGGTTTTATGGAGCAGGAACGCGAAATATTTGAAGATATCGCTGAAGCTCGAACCCGGTATGCTGGTGCTCCTTCTGGTACCAATGAAAAGGTTGAAGCTGCAAATGAATTAGAATCTACTCTTGGGAGACTTCTTGTTATTATGGAGAATTACCCTGTATTAAAGAGCGACCAGACTGTTATCTCTCTTATGGCACAACTAGAGGGCACTGAGAATCGAATTTCAGTCGAAAGAAGGAGATACAATGAAGTCGTTAATGAATTTAACAAGATGCTTCGTGTGTTTCCAAATAGTCTCATCAATGATTTGTTCCTTCACTTTGATGAAAAGGAGCGCTTTGAATCTGTTGAGGGTGCTGACATCGCTCCCGAGGTAGATCTCGAATTTAATGATGAAGATTCAGGGACGGAGCCTACAACGGATGAAAGTGCAAACGAATAATCGGTACTATATACAGAGTTAAGAATTAAGAGTTCAGTAACATGAAGCATATACTTGGAGTGTGGCTGGGATTAGCAGTTTTACTTTCTGGCGTTGTGAGCTGGCAGGTTTCAGCTGCGCGCTTTGAGTTTCCTGATCCCACCGGGTACGTAAATGATTATGCGAATGTTCTCACCAATGACTCTGAAGTAGAGGCGAAAGTAAAATCGCTTGTCGAAAGCGATTCAACAGAGATATTTGTCTTAACGATAGAGAAACTTCCGGATACTGTTACCATTGAAACCTTTATTCCCTACCTTACCGATGAACATCCAAAATGGCGTGCAGGACAGGAAAAATATGATAACGGAATTTTCTTTACTTTAGTTACCGGTGGATCTGAAGGTCAGCGAGATGTCCGTATTGATGTCGGATATGGGTTGGAAGGCGCTCTTCCAGATATCACAGCGAAAATGATTCTTGAGAATGATGTTGTCCCTAAGCTTAAGGCTGGAGATCTTAATGGAGGTGTTTCTATGGGGGTTGATAAGATTATTAAAGCAGTAAGAGGAGAATATACAGGAGGGGCTGGTACGATAACCGATTCTGAGAATGCTCCGGGTGTAATTGACCTACTGGGAGGGTGTTGCTTTATGTTCTTCTTTTTTGTTTTTCCCGTCTTAGGTTCATTTCTGGGAAGAACAAAAAGCTGGTGGTTAGGTGGGATTTTAGGGTTAATAACTGGGGTTATTGCATCAATAGTAATTGCTTTAGCATTGCCTTCTTGGGGTGTATTTCGGTTCCTGTCCTTTATCTTACTTCCGGCAGGACTTGGAGTTGCAGGACTTCTATTCGACTTATTTGTCTCAAAGACGTATCGGCATAGCAAAGGCGGGGAGTTGGGAAGAATACTTGGTCATACGTTTTCTTCAAGAAGTGGAGGTTGGGGCGGATTTAGTGGAGGTGGGTTTGGCGGTGGTTTTGGAGGAGGTGGTGGAGGATCGTTTGGCGGTGGAGGTGCCGGTTCGAAGTGGTAGTGAGAAAAAACATACTGCCGTGATATAATCTGGTGCTGCACTTCTTTTCAAAGGTTAGGTATTATTTGTTTATACTTCATAATTATGAATGGACGTGTTGAGGATTTGAAAGAGTATTGTGTCGTTGTAGCTGGAGTTGGAGTATCAGGTCCGCATGGCTTTGAAAATGGTTTACACGTTACGGTGATGGGTATTAAAGCTGAAACCGAAGAGCAGGCAGGTCAGAGACCCTTTGAAATTTATGATTCAGAAAAAGGAGTTATGACAGGTTATGCTATAACTGATATTCGAAGGGTGTGGGTGTTGCCAACTAATAAATATTTAGCGATATGCAGAGAATTAGAGTCAAGGGATCAAAGTTTCCCTATGCGGGTAGATAACGAAGAGCGTTTTGAGCAAGTAAAACAAGAGTTAGAGGCATTACTCGAACAAATAGAAGGACGAGAAGGATCCCTAAGAATTTCATAAATTCATTGAAAAACTTACATGTCATACCTCATTCCAACAGTCATTGAACGAAAAGGTCACCGTGAAGTAGCTTACGATATATTTTCACGTCTTTTAGAAGACAGAATCATCTTTATCGGTGCGCATATCGATATCGATTTAGCTAACCTTGTTATCGCTCAGCTTCTCTTTCTCGAAAAAGAAAGCACGAAGGATGATATCCGTATTTACATTAATAGCTATGGGGGAGATGTATCCGCTGGTCTTTCAATCATCGATACCATGAATCACGTGAAACCTGATGTTTCTACTATTGCGGTTGGAATGGCGGCGAGTATGGGTGCCATGCTTCTTGCCTGTGGTACGAAAGGCAAGCGTTTAGCGCTTCCCAATGCTGAAGTTATGCTTCATCAGCCAAGTGGTGGGGCTAAAGGACAAGCATCAGAAATAGAAATTGCTGCAGAACATATCAGAAAAACAAAAGATCGATTATATGCACTGATTTCTAAACAGACTGGAAAGACAAAAGCTCAGATCGAAAAGGATGCAGATCGTGATCGATGGCTGACTGCCAAAGAAGCCCTCGATTATGGTATTATTGACCGGGTAGTGAAGTAATTCGTGTAGAATGTGTTTAGAATTATGTGTTGTACAGTTGCGTGGATACCTTGATTGAGTTATAAACACAACGTCCGGGCGGTTAGCTCAGCTGGCAGAGCACTACAATGACACTGTAGGGGTCATAGGTTCAAGTCCTATACCGCCCACCATACCCTTCCTCCCTAACATTTGTTCCCATCATGTAATTATCTGCAAATTTTTGAGTCCTTAATTATAATTGTGTTCCTAATTATTAGCTATTGTGAATTACGCATTCCTTTGCTATTGTTATTTTTGTTAAATTCCACTTCATAACTCATGGATAATTCATCGATTACTCAAGCTTCTCCTGTTGTAAATGAACAACGGCCCACATCGACAAACAATAGTACATCAAACAAAACTCTTCTCTATGTATTAATTGCTGCATTACTATTATTAGTACTTGTCCTCGGTGGAATTCTCGCATATATGGTACTTACGAAAGATGTATATAATGACAAGGATAAAACAAATGATGATGATTCCGTAGTATCCATCTGTACCTATGATTCAGTCGTCTACTACGAAGGCGATACCTTTCCGGCCACCGATGGATGCAATACCTGTACGTGCGAAAGTGGTAATGTCAGTTGTACAGAGATGGGGTGCGATGGTGAAGGTAATGAAACAGATGAAGCCCAGTATAATTCGACGACACGTACCTGTGTGGTAAGTGCCGGAAATGTAACGGTAGAGTTAATGAGTGAATATCCCGTTGGTGTTACCGTAACTCCAGTTGATGGTTCAGATCGATGTACGAATACTTTTACTTATGGAAATTCCACTTTAGAAATTGGTTATAACTGGGGAGAATATTTCGGGATACAATATGGATCAGATAATTCAGAGAATGTCGCTTCTTCGTATCTAAATTCGGTTATTAGAGTAACCTGGGACAATCAAGGTACGTACTTATATGGTATACCTGCTGGTAACAACAACTGCTATCAGAAACCAGCAGACGATCCTTGCAATGTATACTTTGGCAATGATAAACCCTATCTCTTTAATCCTGGACTTGTTGAAAATGGAGTTGCTGAAGCGTTGGTATCTGTAAGCGATGACAAAGAGGATGTTCTACAGGTATTCGACTACATCATTGGTCATTCGACGGTTGTTATCAAGTAGAATTTGTATATCATAATCATCCTTTTATTACCTTCTTCCACTTCTTGAGGGGAATTCTCCTTTTGGAGCATGTACCCGTGTTGTATTTGGTAAGTTTCTGATATTTGCTATACGTTCTCTTTGCAACCTTTCCCCTTCTTCCCTTGTAGTGATGCAAACGAGATAAGTGTGATTTTCATTAATTTTTTGTGCATTATCTTCAGTGATATCTAAATACATTCCAATAATTAGTCCTCTAGGATCAAGTAAGTACCCATCTTCAACTGACGCAACTGGTAGGCCATCAATCTCGATACCAATCGGATGTTGTACACAGTCCCAAGAAATTGCTACTACTCGATGAGTAGAAATTGCATGCAAAAATCTTTCATCTTGAGAATTAGCTAGTGTAATAGCATCTTCTTCTGTTAATGGTACGATGGTTACATGGGAACATTCCTCGTGAGTGTAGCCTTCTGTTGTGTTTGGAGGTGCAAGTCGATTTGTATCCATATTTCCGCACTATACAATTTAATTCATAAGTTTCAATGCCATATTAATTATAACAATTATTTGATACAAACGACATTATTAAAGGAAACGATCTCCCTATTTGACAAAGTTTTGATAGCAGTCTAGTCTGGAGTAGACATCGGAATTGTTCCGCTAATTTCACTACAACTAAATAATGATCAGCCGTACCCCTGATTCTACTCCTCGTTCGAGCAAGAAACGTATGCCTTCTAGCTCATTTGTATTAAAGCTTCTCCTTACGATCTCGATATTGTCAGTTGTTATAACATTTGCTTACATTTTTGTGTTGTGGGGGACTGAGCCATCAAGCAATCCGAAAGATATATTTGTTACCAATGTGACTGATCGTTCGGCAACCATCACTTGGGTTACGGATGAAGAAACGAAAGGTGTTGTGGTTGTGAATTCAAATGGTTATTTCAATCCCGGGGTATTTGCTACTTTTGGTGCAAATGCATCGTACGATGACCGTGATGTCACACGCCTTGAGTTAGAGATGGCGAATGAAAGCGGAAATAATTCAGATGAATCATCTGCTCCGTCAGTTCTCAAAGGATTACTCAACCCGCGCTTGTTACAGAGATACAAAGTCCATCATGTTACCATTTCAAATCTTGATCCTGATAAAACGTACTATTTTGCAGTCGGAAACGGATATTCATTCGATGAATCTGAGCAAAACACCTTTAAAACCTTTTCTGAACTAGATGCGCTCTTACTTCCCGATCCTGCCTATGGTCTCGTGAAACGACCGGAAGGTTCTATGTCAAAACTTGTTTCTGTTAACGATGCTCTCGTCTATCTTACCGCTCAAAGTGAAGATGGAAGCAAAATCTCAAATACACTTTCGACGGTTGTAAGTAGTTCTGGTTCTTGGTATATCGACTTAAGTTCCGCTCGAAGTAATGAAGGGGATCTTTTCTGGACAACGTTATCAACATTAGAACTAGACAGAGCAAAAGAAAAAATTGAAGTATATAGTGGAGATTATGGAGAAATGACCCGATTAGTATCTACTTTAGCTGATTCTCCTGCATATCCTTTTGTATTAAATAGAGTTGATGACGTTACGCTTCCTGAAAATAGTGTTTCCGGTTCAAGTGATTTATGTGTGGGTGCAGAGACCGAAGGTCTTCCTTGCTGGATAAACTATGAGCAAATGGATCCGTATATGAAAGGAGAGGATTGCACCTATGAGTGTACAGGTAAGGGATATTGCAATGCTCAGGGATTGTGTGAAAACCAGTGGACACCTGGCTCTGTTTGTAGGAAATTAGAACCAACCTGTGGAGACGCTTGTTTAATAGGAGTGCAGTGTTATGAAGGACAGACTTGTACAGATGGAAGTCCCACAGATTGTTGTACCGGTACCTGTGAATGGGTGTATCAGGAGTCTGGAGGTACTTCAAACGGAGTCCCACTCGTATCTAGTAGCATTGGTACTGCAAGCTCTCTCTACTCGAATGTTAAGGATCAGACCGCTCAAGCTTTAGGGTTGTTTGATGAAATGGTTACCCCGGTAAGTGCGGGTAATTGCAGTTGTAATTGTGGAGGAACTCAAGGTTCATTTACGAGTGTCTACTGCGGAAAAACAGGAACAACTTCTCAGCAAACATTTGAAGATGGTTGTTATGAGATTATTGAGCATTGTAATGCTGAGGGATTAAATGGTGGAAGTACCTGTAATACAAATCATACGTACTTTGAAAAAGGTCGTAAACTTAGCTCCTCAGCTTGCGATGGCACTCCTGCGCCTGGTGGATCGGGGACTCCTTCGCAGAATCCTGCTACAAGCTCAGGATCATCACCTTGTTACTGTGAAAGGCAAGATGCACAAGGAAACTGGATAAACTGCCATTTTAATGAGTCAGCTGTCCAGCAGGCAATGACTGAATGTCAGCGAAAAGCTAATGAGACTGGTGTATCACAACAGCTTTGGTGTAGTTCGTGGTCGGCAGGTTCATCTGCAGCTTCGACTCTTTATTCAAGAGCTGTACAAAGTAGTAATACTACTATTTTAGGAAACGATAACGTTCTTGGGGAACAAAATGCTCCTCGAGAACCTTCACGAAATCCCATTACCCTCCATGATGGATGCGAAGGGGTAGAAAACTGCAACAATGGGTGCTGTACTCCTGACAAACCCCCAGCCGAACCTGAAAAGAAATGTTGTGAAATACCTGCTGCTACACAAAACTCCTTTTCACCAACCTATCAAATGCTAAATCCTGATGATTGTAAACGGATAACTGGAGCAAAAGTGCTTGACTCTGTCTGTCCGAATAATCCTGCACTTCCTCCAAATCAACCAAGTGATCCAGAAGTTTGCTGTGTATCTTCAAGTAATGATAGGTCACAAGCAAAGGTGATGAAACAGAGTGAATGTTCAAGGATTACGGGCTCGTCAGCACAATCATCCTCATTCTGTTCAGAAGTCCATTGTTGTAGTTACTTGAATCAAAGTTCCACTGAAAGTAGACGTCTTTCAATTTCTGAATGTCTTGTAAAAACAAACGGACATATTGTGGATGAGAGCCAATGCAATAATCCGTCACAAGGGAACCCAGGAAATTCAGATTTACCAAGATTAATTTGTTGTATTACTGAAGCAAGGGACGATGGAACGGTCCTTCGAAAGGAGAAACGAAGTCCGGTTGATTGTGTGTCTTCTAATCAAAGAGAAGAGAGTTTCTGTGATACAGGAATAGGAGATGTTGTGGATGCCTCAATAACCCTTGGAGAATTATGTCTTTTTCCTCTTGGGTGCCGATGTCTTGATGATGAATCCGGAATAAATGGGTATGTTCCTGTCGGTCAAGTCTGTTCTTTAGACAAAGATAGTTGTTCAGATCCTGCTAACAATGGAAAAACGTGTGCGTATAATCGTTTGGGTGTAAATGGAGTCTGTTATGGCGGTGATTGTGTCTTACCTGTTCCTGTCGGGACTCCATATACAACAAAGGTTGAAAGTATTGCTCAGAAATTGAGCGGAGCGTTAGAAAAACTATTATCTCCGATAAATGCTCAAGAGAATGAAGATGCTGTGGTACAGGGAGACATTTTCTTGGTTCCTTCGATGGGCATCTATACCATTAAGCTTGGTGATGAATATCTTGCGGAAGGAGTAAAAGTAGCTGTTGGTGAAGATGTTCCTTTGCTTGCTTATGTTGACAGAAATGGAACGTTTGGCTTCCAATATGGAGAGGATGAAATACTTGATGCGAGCGTGTACCGTATTGGACTGGAAAAAACAGCTTCAGTTTCTCAATATTCAATAAAACCCGGTTTCAACTTCGTATCATTTCCTATGGTAATTGATGGGATTGACGGGGTGGTAACTTCTACATCGTTACTGAAATATCTTAATGAGCAATATGGATCGATTTTCTACTCAATTGGAACGTATGATTCTGGTCAGTGGAAAATCAACGGAAGTAGGAATGGGATAAGTTACGGATCATCAGAATTTCAGATCGTACCAGGAAAAGGGTATGTTCTGAAAGCAAAACAAGCAGTAACCTTAGAATTAATTGGTAAAGAAGTTAAGAATCCAATCCCGGTATCCTTAATGGAAGGGTGGAATTTTATGTCTGTGCATGGATCGTTACAGACATATACTGCGTCTTCTCTGCTGGATTCAATCGATGAAGTCGAAGGAATGGATGCTGATAATGTATCCCGTTGGATGTCTGATCGTTCGAGATATGATGGTTTGCAGAAAGAGCTCGATACTCAAGGTGAAATGCAGGAATACGGATTTGACTTTCCTCTGTCTCCGCTTGATGCCTATTTTGTAAGAGTATCAGATGGGAGTGGGGATTGGACACCTGATTCTAAATAGCACGCCTTGACAAAGAATCGGGGCATGTTATTCTGAATACGATTTAAATTTACATACAGGAATGTATGAGTAAGCAGTCACGTAGACAAGAAGGGTTTACCCTTATAGAAATCCTTGTTGTCGTGGCACTCATTGCAATTCTTGCGGCGGTTACCATCGTCGCTATGAATCCGGGAAAAAACTTTGCAGATACCCGGAATGCAACACGAAGTGCAGATGTGAACGCAGTTCTTAATGCGGTCACCCAATTTGCATCAGAAGAGGGAAATACCCTTTCTGATTTAGGTACAATCTCTTCAGATTGTGCTGCTGCGACTTGTATCGGATCAGGTACGGGTTGTATTGACCTTGGTGATGAAGCTGGACCATTGGTAGACGAATATATCGTCGAAATGCCTTTGGATCCGACAAAGGGTACCGCAGAAGATACCGGTTACACTATCTGTCAGACCTCTGGCGGACGAGTGCAAATCGATGCTCGTTATGCAGAGAATGAAAAAATAATCTCTGTAAAGAGATAATCTGCTCACCGAGCGTTATATGTGAAAATTTAGGAGGACAGAATTCCTGTCCTCCTTTTGTTTGGTCTTTATAATTTGATACTCTTTCTGCTATTATGAGGTACTGCCATGGCTGAAACTACTGCCTCAAAATCAACAAGGACAGAAGAGCGTATTCCATCAGCGCCCCCTGCTGAAGAACAAACGGTAACCGAGCTTCTCGAAGAGATTGTAAAGGACGCATATTCGAAAAGAGCTTCCGATATCCATTTTGAACCTCGAGAGTCGGATATGGTCGCCAGATATCGTATCGATGGTATGCTTCACGATGTCCTTACTATTGCACGAGAACTTGAGGATGCATTGATTTTCAAAATTAAAATTCTATCCAATCTTAAGACCGACGAGCATTTTGCACCACAAGACGGTAGGATCCGCTTCGATTGGGACGATGTGAAGTTCGATACTCGTGTTTCAATTATTCCAACCACATTTGGTGAGAAAGTCGTAATCCGTCTGCTTACCAGCGGTGGTGAGGCGCTAGAATTAGCGAATCTTGGCTTTGATGAGAAGATGCTTGAAATGGTTTCACGTAACTACCAGAAGCCCTACGGAATGATTGTAGCTTCAGGTCCCACAGGTTCTGGAAAGACTACAACGTTGTATTCAATTCTGAAGCTGGTAAATACTCGAGAAGTAAACATAACTACTATTGAAGATCCCGTAGAGTACAGCATAGAAGGAGTCAATCACGTTCAGGTAAATTCAAAAGCAAAACTGACTTTTGCTACCGGGCTTCGCTCACTTCTCAGACAGGATCCGAATATCATTATGATTGGAGAAATACGAGACAAAGAGACCGCAAAAATAGCTATTAATGCTGCAATGACCGGTCACTTAGTATTAAGTACGATTCATACCAATGATGCTGTTACTACCGTACCTCGTTTTTTGGATATGGGAGTTGAAGGATATTTGCTTGGAACGACAATGAATCTTGTTATTGCGCAACGTCTTGCACGAAGATTATGTGAGAAATGTAAGAAAAAGAAAACCCTTGTTGGAGAAGAATATGAACATGTAAAGAAGGTGAGACCTGATATTGCTGCCCTCATTAAATCAGGTACTACTGTTTATGAAGAAGTAGGATGTACACAGTGTAGGGATACCGGATACAAGGGGCGAATTGGACTCTATGAAGTTCTTGAAATTGATAAATCTCTTAGAGTGCTTATTTCCGAAAGAGCGGATACAGAAACCATTTTTGAACAAGCTCGGAAAAATGGTTTAGTGCTTATCGTTGAAGATGGCATAAAAAAAGTGCTTTCCGGGCAAACCAGTGTCTCTGAATTACTTCGTGTGACAGCAATAAGAGAATGATGACAGACAATCAATCAAGTAAATAATCCAATTCAAACCAAACCAGCAGGGAAATCATCCTAAGAAAAAAACATGAATCAATCATTAAACAAAAACAATTCAATTTCTGAAGAAAAAACCGGCATTCCATCATCCGAACAACTTTTTTCTCAACATAACACTTCTACCGATAATCATATAAAAGGAAGACCGGTCGATCCTGCCCGTCCTGCGAAAAAGAAAGGTACCTTTTACCTATCAGGGGTCTCTCCTGAGAAAGTAGAGTTTTCAATACGTCACCTGTCTCTTATGCTGAGGACGGGGATGAGTCTCACTGAGGCCCTTGAGGTCATCATTGAGCAAACATCGGATGAAAGACTAAAGACTGCCTATGAAGATATTGCTCAGGGAATTCAGCAAGGAAAGAGCTTGTCCGAGATGATGAAAAAGTATCCAAAGATATTTTCTTCTATTGTTATCTCAATCATCCAAGTAAGTGAAGAAACTGGTACATTAGAGAAGAATTTACTATTCCTAGCCGAATATCTCAAGAAAAACTATGAATTGCAGCGTAAAGTTAAGGGTGCGTTGATTTATCCTATGATTGTACTTGGACTTACTGTTGCAGAAATGATGGGCGTTGTATTTTTTATTCTCCCAAAAATGGAGGTGATGTTTGCATCCTTTGAAAACGTTCCTGCATTTAGCATGATGGTTGTCAATTTTGCGAAATTGTTTAGGGAAAATCTTGTGGTTGTACTGGTAGCTTTTGTTGTTCTCGGGTTTCTTGTTTCTCGATTTCTCAAAACGAAACCGGGTATGAGATTTTCACATAAAACAGCGATTTCTTTCCCCATAATCAAAAAACTTAACGTCAGCAATATTCTTGCGAGTTTCTGTAGAACTCTTGCAATGCTTTTACAGACAGGTATTCCGATTTCATCCGCTCTGGAAATATCTGGACGTACCACCCCAAATCTTTATTATGCAGATGCCCTTACCGTAGTTGCCAAAGATGTCAAAGGAGGAAAAAACCTTGCAGACTCAATGGCAGAACATGACAAGTTTTTTCCTTTATCGCTTACTCGTATCATTAGTGCAGGAGAAAAAACGGGTACGCTAGAGGACAATTTGGACTATATGTATGATTCGTATTCGGGAGAGGTTGAAGAAATGGCAAATAATATGGTTACTTTGCTTGAACCACTCATGCTTATCTTCGCTGGCGCTATGATTGGTTTACTAGCGATTACCATCATTGCTCCTATATACCAATTTACAAGTAGCATTAACTGAGGTGCCTATGAATCGAGACAGCGGTTTTACAATGGTTGAGATACTGATTGTGTTGGGTATTGTTATGATTGTCACCGTAATAGCAATGGCCGGTTCAGTACCTCAGTCAAAAAAAGCGAGAACAGAGGAATTTGCGTCTAGTGTTACTTCTTTTATTTTCCAAACGCAACAAAATGCATACGGAGGTAAAGATGCTACTAAACAAGGGGTGTCGTTTTCCGCTTCTCATTTTGATCTTTTTGCAGGAGAAAACTATTCTGAAGCAATATCTTCTGATAGGATTTCACTACCCACTGGATTGACCATTTCAAGTGTTAATTTCGGATCTCAATCATATATAACCTTTGATACAGGATCTTTTCGACCAAGTAATTCGGGCAGTGTAGTAATTACTGACGGAACTCATTCATTTACGGTGTATGTTACTACAGAAGGATTGATTTACTATCAATAAAAAAGCTACAAATGGATAGGTTTACTTATCAATATAATTTTGGTTCTCAGGAGCGAGGATTTAGCCTCGTTGAGCTTCTAGTTGCCCTTGCAATTTTTGCAATTGTAGCGTCTTCGGTAGCAATTTTTTCTAATCAAGTTATGCAGGCTGACGCTCGAAATGAGGATCGTTTAAAAGCTCTTTCTCGTCTCAAGGAATACTCTCAAACACTTATACGAAATAAAGACACGTTGTGGATGAATATAAGGGATTATGCCGATAATACTCCGAGACATTTTCTTCTTAGTGATGGAAAATATACCATTGAAGATGGAATATATAATGATGGTGAAATTTCATACTACTTTGTTATTGAAGGGGTCTATAGAGATGTAAATGACAACATTGTAGATACTGGTGGAACAGAGGATAAGCATACAAAATGTATCGTATTAACTGCAGAATGGGTGGATGAATATGGACGTTCAAGAAATGTTAAAAGTTATATTTACGTTAATGATTGGAACACAAAGACTTGGATAGATACCACAATTGCTGATTTTTCAGCGGGTATGTTTGATTTTACTGAAACGTCTGCAGTTGGTGATGGTGCTGTTCAGTTACAACCAAAACTTTACTCCAATTGGTGTCTTCCTGAATTAATGATTTCATCATATGACCTTCCCGGAAGTGCGGTTGGCAACGTAATTACTGCTGAACCCGGTAATGTGTACATTGGAACCGGAAAAGAGTTTAGTGATCCCGGAGCTATGGCTTTTATGCATACCACGGTCGATACAGATGATCCTCCCAATATTGCAATTACTGGAACCTTTAGTGGTTATGTTGTAAATGATATTTATGGATCAGGAGGATATGCATATTTAGCAACTACAGATGATGCTAAAGAAGTTGTTATTCTTCAAATTGCCAATGACCAATTTCTTGAGGTTGGATATTTTGATATTTCCGGTACAAATGACGCCCTGTCGGTCTTTGTCGTTGGCAATAGAGGATACGTTTCCGCAGGAAGATATTTGTATGTTTTTGATGTAACTTCCAAGAGTGGATCTCGTCCCTTGCTAGGATCTATTAGAGCATCACCCTTGCAACTTCCTTTCACAACGGCTTCCGTTCCGGATATCTATGTAGTAGGAAATTATGCCTATTGTTCCTTGTATAACGATTGGTACGAAATGACAATTATTAATGTAAGTAATCCATCCGCAATGACCATTACAGCAAGAGCTGATTTAAATTGGGCTCAAGCGACAACGCTTTTCGTTTCTCCTGATGGAAATCGAACGTACATTGGTACTGGTAGTAGCTCAGGAAAAGAGTTTTATATCCTTAACACCTCAAACAAGTCATCTGTATCTGTTGTTAACTCCTATGAAACCAACGGTATGAGTGTTAAGGGTCTTTCTGTTATCGATAATAGAGCAATAATCGTCGGTAGAAACGGAGAAGAGTATCAAGTTGTTGATGTAAGTAACGAGTCAAACCTCGTGAAATGTGGGGGAATGCAAGTAAATTCTGGCATAAGTGATATTGCTACGGTAAATTACAATGAAATTCTTTACTCTTATATATTAACCGGAGATGTTTCTGGGGAGTATAAAATCATTCGAGGGGGGCTCGATTCTGGCGGAGGAGCAGATGGAAGAGGTTTTGTTTCCTCTGGAAGCTTTATTTCAAGAGTGCTCGATTCTGGCTCTGATACGACTAACTACTATTCGTTACAATGGGAAGGCGCACTTCCTGCTGGTGCTGACCTTCGAATGCAGGTGAGAGCTGGAGATACTCCTGACCTAGGATCCTTCCCCTGGGTTGGACCGGATGGTACGAATGGGACGTACTTTACTATCCCTGGGGAAGCAATACCGAGGTCTCTGAGTGATAGACGTTACTTCCAGTACCGTGTGCTTTTTGATTCAAATACCGATGTTACACCAATTTATGAATCTATCACGGTAGATTATCAATGAAAATTACAACTCTTAAAACTATTGTTGGAAATTCTTCTGGTATGACTCTGATTGAGATGATTGTGTATGTAGCCCTTTTCGGTATGATATTTGCAACAATTGTAGTATTTGCAACGACCATATCAAACTATAATCAAGACGCAAGAGATATGACAACAACTGGGAAACAAATTCTTTTTATTGATGAACATCTGGCAGATTCGATCAATAAAACAAGCTCAATCAACGAGGACGCTTCAGTCTGGAAGCAAGACAATGGTGATCTTCAATTATTAGGGACCATTGATACGTATAGGTATGTCGTAGAAAATGGAAGTCTTGTATTTTATCGAAATGCTGATCGTCATCTTCTCACTAATCCAAATATTCGAGTGTCACGATTTTTTCTTGAAGATGTTCGTGATGAAGAGAATGCTATCATCGGAGTAAGAGTAGAAATGAGACTATTTATAAAAGGTAATAGTGATGAGTCGCTTACTCGTCAAGCACTATATATGCTCAAGTCAACAATATGAACAGAACGTCTGAGGGTAGTGTGGCCCTCTTAACCGTAATTTTGCTTTTAGTTGTTCTTGTCAGCGTGGGAGCTGCGATTGTAGCCTCGAGTACTGATTATCTTATTTCTGGGAAAAATGTAACAGAAAGATATCACTTGGAGATGCTCAATCGAACGTGTGTAGAGGAAGCAATGTATCGAATAAAGAGAAACCCATCTTTTACGGGAGATTTTTCAATAACCGTTAACGATAGAACTTGTGTTGTCACCGCTCAAACGATTAATGCATCAACTCGCTCGTTACGAATAGTAAACGAAAGCGGAAATTATACTCTTACAAAAGAATATTCTGTTGATACCTCTACAAACCCCAATACCATATCCGAATTATAACTACCAGAAGAATCCGATTAATACATATTGTCCCAGAAGGAAAGCTACGAGCGTACCTAGTGAAATAAATGGGATAAAGGGAATTCGAATGCTTCTAACCGTTCGTTTTTTCAATGCGGTGAACAGTCCGTATACTAATGCTGTACCAAAGGTAATATATAATGCATTAAATACATCTGGAAAACCACAGATAAACCCTTGAATACCAAAGAAGTAAATGTCTGCATCGCCTAACGCCTTTCCTTTAGTAACCATTACAAGAAGTGCGGTAAAGAAACTAAGAGATAGTCCTGTAATAAGCGAATTAAGTGGAGAAAATGATGTGTTACTATTAATAAGTATTTCGGAGTTAAACCCAATAAATAACAAAGATAAAACTACCAAAAAGAGTATGATGAAAAAACCGGTAACCGTTGTTGTTGTGGATACTTTTAAGAATTTGAGATCTTGTATTGATTGATAGCAAAACCAAATACATAGCAGTGTAAAAAGGAAAAAAGTGACAATTGAAAGCAAGTCTTGTTGTAACAAGAGTAAACGAGAGTAAGCGAATGCGATACATAAGACTCCAATAATTCCAACAATTAATTCATTTTTTCTGCGGGTGAAAAAAGTTTGCATTTGGTGTATTCATTTAGTCAGAACATTACTTGTTTACCTGTACTTCATACAGTATAATGCATAGCATGTACGAAGTGTTAAGAACAGCTCAATCCCAACAAACAATTCTAAGGCTGGTATTTGTCACATGCCGCTAGGCTTCAACTTCCTATTTTCCTTTTTGATGTGATTTATTTTTAATTTTCTTTGTATCTATTAATGAATAGATTTGATAAAAATGATTCGAATTCTCCTTCCTCTGAAGAGGTTGAGAAAATGCGGCATAGTGCTTCGCATGTGCTTGCTCAAGCCGTCCTGAAAATGTTTCCGGATGCAAAACTGGGAATTGGCCCGGCTATAGAAAACGGATTTTATTATGACTTTGAATTGTCACGCCCCTTGAAAGATGAAGATCTTGCTATCATTGAGAAAGAGATGAAGAGGATTATTAAAGCTGATCTTCCAATACGGCAGGTACTTCGCAAGAGAGAAGAGGTCATACATGAGTATGAAGAAAATAAGCAGGTGTATAAGTTGGATTTGTTAACAGAAATTCCTGATAAGGAATTAAGTACGTTTGTGACTGGTAGTGATGACTTTTTCGATCTTTGCCGCGGACCGCATGTTGAAAATACGGGGCAGATTGGGGCGGTGAAAGTGGATAGGATTGCAGGTGCTTATTGGCGTGGGGATGAAAAGAAACCAATGCTTCAACGTATCTATGGATTGGCATTTCCCAGTGAGAAGGAACTTATTGATTATCTAGAGCTTAGAGAGAAATTAAAATTGATAGATCATCGTAAGCTGGGTAAAGATATGAATCTCTTTTCATTTCATGACGAAAGTCCTGGTAATGCATTCTGGCACCCAAAAGGTCTTGCAGTATTTCGAAAACTCATGGAGTACTGGAGAGAAGTGCATGAGGAAAAAGGGTATGTTGAAGTGAGGACACCGGTTATGTTAACTGCACCTACGTGGAAGCAAAGCGGACATTTGGACAACTTCCGTGAGAAAATGTACATGGTTCAGACATTTGGTGCTGAGAATTTTGATTACGCCGTTAAACCGATGAATTGTGATGGGGGAATACTTATTTATAAAAACGAACAGCATTCGTATAAAGAGTTCCCTATAAGAATGGGTGAACTTGGGGTGGTGCACCGATATGAAAGTTCAGGTGAGACGCATGGACTGATGCGAGTGAGAGAGTTTACTCAAGATGATGCTCATATTTATTGCACTCCTGACCAAGTGAGAGATGAACTGAAGAACGTCATTCACCTTTGTGTGGACTTCTACAAGACCTTTAATCTTCCGCTACATCATATTGAACTCTCTACACGTCCAGAAAAATCTATTGGATCAGATGAAGTGTGGGAGCGTGCAGAGTCTATCATGCGTCAGGTTCTTGAAGAAGAACACATACCTCATCAGATAAATGAGGGCGATGGGGCTTTTTATGGGCCCAAATTCGACTTCCACTTACGAGATAGTGTCGGAAGAACATGGCAATGTGGGACGATTCAATTAGATTTTGCACAACCAGAGAATTTTAACCTTGAGTATATTGACGAGAATGGTCAAAAAGTTAGACCGGTAATGATCCATCGTGTGGTTTACGGATCTATTGAACGATTCTTCGGAATTCTCCTTGAAAATTGCGGAGGAAAGCTACCGTTATGGTTATCTCCTGAACCCGTGAGGATTATCCCCATTGCAGATCGTCATGAGCGGTATGCCGACAAACTAGCAGAGAAGTTGAAAAAGGCAAACATCCTTGCTACAGTTGATGGACGAAGCGAAACGATGCAGCACAAAATTCGCGACGCAGAAATTGAGAAAGTTCCGTATGTCGTTGTCATTGGAGACAAAGAACGGGATAACGGAACTGTTTCTGTTCGTCCTCACGGTAAGAAGGATACCGGAATGCTCGAAATTAAAGCCTTCATTAAAATGATCCAAGAGGAAATCTCTTCAAAAGGACATGAATAGAGCTAAGAAATCAAGCTATCGGCC
>CAZDUZ010000006.1:0-33159 GCA_964508755.1 uncultured Candidatus Saccharibacteria bacterium
ATGTTGTACCAGTTTCTACGTAATCGTTCGCCGCTTTTATCAGAAAATGGCTTTTTATTTCGAATGACTGATAATGAAGGAGCTTGACTAATGTGCACTATTTTTGCTGTTGGATTGCCCCAAAAGGTTCCTACATTTTCATAGCCAAAGTGAGCTGCGATTGCCTCTCGGTATTCTTTTCGAAATTGTGCAAAGTCATTTGTAACCATAGATTAGATATATTCTAGCATTTGTTATAATGATTTAATGAAATGTAATGTTCCGGTAAAAATACTCAGTGTTCTACTTGTAGTATTTCTGCTGTGTAGTCTTTTTTTCATTTCGTTAAAAGGCCATCACGTCAACGCACAAGATGAGGATAATTCTCCCCTACCCGATCAAGGAAATCAAACTGAAATTTATGATACTCAGACCCCTGCGATACAAGAAATACCAGAGACAATCTATATACGAGGAGAAGTTGTAGAAATTCTTGAGTCTAAAGAAATTGAACAGCAAGGGCATAAACAAATATATCAGAGACTGAAGATAAAAGTGTTGAGTGGACAAATAAAAGGAGAACATATTGAAGTAGAAACGGGGACTACTCCAACAGCACAACAAATTGAATACAAAGTCGGAAATCATCTTCAAATAGCCGTATCAGAAAATCTCGATGGTTCTCCTGCTTATTACATTAGTGACTTTGTGAGAAATACCGCGCTCACCTTACTCTTTGGATTATTCATTGTCATTGCGATCCTTATTGGATTACGTAAAGGATTTTTTTCTCTGTTATCAATGGCATTATCCTTTATTGTGCTTTTTTTATGGGTGTTACCTCAGATACAAAGAGGAAGTGATCCGGTACTTGTGTCGATACTTGCTTCTATTATCATTGTCCCAGTTACTTTTTATTTTTCACATGGATTTGAGAAAAGGACTACCGTAGCTATCTTCGGTACTTTTATTGCACTGATCATCACCGGTATACTTTCAATGCTTTTTGTCCAAGCAGCTCATCTTACCGGATCAGCCTCAGAAGATGCACTGTTTCTGCAGTCACTTGGTGATATTCAGTATAATCTTCAGGGATTACTTTTAGCGGGCATTATCATTGGCACACTCGGGGTGTTGGATGACATTACCGTTTCTCAGACGTCTATCGTGTATCAACTTCATGATCTTAAGCCTGACCTCCATTTTTCTGAGTTATTTCTTCGATCAATTCAGATAGGTAAGGATCATATTGCATCAATGATAAATACTCTTGTCCTAGTATATACCGGTGCTTCATTACCGTTACTCCTGTTGTTCATGAATAATCCACGACCTTTTAATGAACTTATCAGTTTTGAGCCAGTTGCAACAGAAATTGTAAGGACCCTTGTTGGGAGTATTGGATTAATACTTGCAGTTCCCATTACAACATTTCTAGCGAGTTGGTTTGTGAAGAGAAAGGTATGATAGGTACATGCGAATAAGAGCCGATAGTGGTATAAATATCGGCTTATTTTAATGCGTGTTATTATGCCTGACTTACCAATACTACCTGAAACGTCACAACTTCTTGAGCGCGTATCTCCGTATAACAAAGTTGGGATTCGCGTGCTCTCAGATTCAAGCAAACCAAGTTTTACTATGTTAAGGATACCAGTTCAATTCAGTGACGAAATCCATAGACATCCTGAGGTGTATCAAGGTTCTATACAAAGAGATGATACAGATGAATCGTGCTGCCTATGTTATCTCATGGTAACACCTCATGGCCCGAAAATTATTAGATTTCCTTTAGATCTTGAAGAACGTTCACGTTGGGGTGACGAAGTGACGCGAAATCAAGCAAGTCTTCGCTTAAGAGCTCAGAGATCACTATTAAAAATATCGCGGAATTCGAACCCTGCGTTCGATGCAAGTGCAACCTTATATAATGTACTTTTAAGAGAACAGAAAATGTATGAATTTCTTCGTATGAGATGGTATCCTGAGGGTCTTGATCACACTTACAATTTTGAAGATTTAGTAGTTCTTCTTGAGGATGTCGATAAGACTCAAATGGAAGAACTTATTGCAGCTAACTCGTGACGAATTAGCTGCAACAGATGTTCTGATGGTGTCACTTTACTGCTGCTCACGCATGATCCACGCTTCTTCCGGAGCGGGTATAGAATTGATGAGATTTTCAACAGCACTTCTATTTCCACTTGAGATGGTGGAGAATTGTAAGTAGTTCGTAATTGTATCAATAGGAATATTGCCACGGGTCAGTGCTACATAATAAGTACCGCTAACCGTAAAAGTTACTAATTTATCCGTGCAATACCCTCCTGTCTGACCACAGGTCGGAGTGGTTACATCAGGTGCAATAATCTCACTATCTGCACTTGGCTCTGTGTCAATTGAAACAGGCACGTCACCGCTTCCACTGTTTCCGGGTTCAATTCTTCCTTCCTCTGGATAGGATATATCAAACAGGTTCCCTGAGATAGTTTGTCCATTAACTTTTAGAGCTACAGATGACTGTGAATAAGAATAATTATTCGATGACATATCTCCGTAAAAGTGAGTAAGAATCTTTTCGGTTGAAGCATCCGACTGTAACGAGTACACATCAATACCATAGTAATCAGTTTCTGTGCTTTTAGAGAAACCCAAATTATATGCAATTGCAAGTGATTGGGTATCTCTTATCCATGTTGTCATCTCATCATATTGTTGTTGACCTGCAGGAGTGTTCGGATAGAAAGCTCTATCGTAGTAATGAGAGTCTTCTATGTTGAATTGTGGTACATCCATATATGAAAGCGTAAATGCAGAATCTGTCGGCGTCACCATACTCACATTCTGTCGTGCAAGGTAATCTACCAACCTTCCGTTTACCGCAGTTGAGGAAATGTCTTTTTCTCGTACGGGAACATTGTAAGTAAACGTAAACTGATCAGCTACTTGAGTATAGGGAACATTGCTTTGGTCGAGTGATGTAACGGTTCGATATACAAGATTAGTATCTGAAACACTTCCTAGATAGATCTCAACGATTTTTGACTGATAAGTCTCAGAATCAGCATAGTAACGCATTACCTCTTTTGCATCAGCTTCTTTTGTTGGTGAGCTGCAGTATGAATCATAGGACTGATCGATGATAAAGTAGGTTCTGCCATCAATTATTGTGCTTCCTGATACAGTAACATCAGGTCCAAAGAAAGCATTAATATCAGAATCGGTAATTGTCTGTTCGGACTCTTCAACTGGAGCTTCTTCCCTTTGTGGAACTTCCTCTGAAGGTGTTGACTGGTCAGGATTCTCTTCGGTATCAACAGGCATATTATCGCCTTCATCATACAGATATTCTTTATATAAGACCGGTGCTATACCAATTGACTTCATTGCATACGACCCACCTTTGTATTCAATAGAATACTCATCTGTTTGTAGCCATACGTTTGTCAGCTTACCACTGGGATCTTTCGATTCAGATTTTGAGTACATAGCGCTACTGCCAGTATTATCAAAGTAGCTCCAGTATTCATCTGATCCAAGATTCTTTAGCCAGCTGTAGTTATCACACCTGCTAATTGCATTACCGAGCGTATAGGTTACTTTTGAATGTTCATACGCATAATCTCTTCGAGCTGGCATCATGAGCATTTCGGACGAATCATTCTCTGCTCCCATTCCGCCTTGTGAAACTTTCCGGCTTTCAGTGGTTGTAGGTGGAGTGGCACTTCGATTGTTTTTAATAAAATTTGCGAGGATTTCCTGATCTGAGGGACGAGAAAAGAACTGTTTATAAGTCATGAAGCCACTTAACGCAATGGTTGAAAAAAACAGGAATACACCCAAGCTGAGGAGTAACGCTGTACTTTTTCTGGAAGAAAATTGCTCTCTCATGTATGAAAATAGATTAAATTTATGAGCCGGCATACCGACATTGGTAAGAAGTGAACGTTTTAAGCCTTGTTTAAATGAATCCGAAGGGCGGCTGTCTTCACTATCGAAGGACTTGAGTATATCCTCCATTTCATTTTCTTTTGATTTTGTTGGTGAAGCATCCATTTCATTTCTTCTTTAAAATATTAGTGTCATAAGGGGTACACTCAAGTAGTTTTTTTAAAGATTTAACGGCTCTTTTACGTGTTGTATTCACGTAGTCTTCTGACTTTTTATACTTCTTACATATTTGTTTTGTTGTTAATTGTTCTTTGAGAATTTTGTGCACAATAAATTTTTGGCTACTTGGTAGCTGCTGCGATAGATTTAGGATATATTTGACTCGTTGTCTATTGGAAGATAACGTGTTAATAAAATCTTCCACCGCAACATCATTTCTTTCATCATCAATATCAAATGGTGTAATGGGAATCCGGTACTTATTATGTAAATACTCTTGAAAAATAATGCGTGCTACTCCAAAAAGATAACTTCGAGGATTATGTATCTTTGCACGTTTTGCTAACTCTAGAAAGCGGAAATAGGTATCACTTGTTAAGTCTTCTGCAATGCTTTTCGAAAGACACTTGAAGTAAAAAAAACGGTATACTGAATCAATCGTATCTTCGTACAACTTTTCTATAGTTTCTGATGTAAGTAGTTCGTTATCGTTAGTCAGCATAGGTATAACAACTCTACGCTGTAATTACATAAGCGTCAATGAGAAAAGTAACTAAGAGGGAAAAAGTGCTCAAAGCGCTGATCGCTGAAGTTGTCACGAATATTTCCGATTATGCCATCATTGACATCTGATTATCTTGAGGCGGTCTGCCACCTGCTAGAATAATAAATGGAAGCCTTTGTCTCTTGTCATCAAGATCCTCTGGCAAAGACTCATCACCAACCAGGAATTCTACTAATTCTCTCGTCTTGTTTTTATTGATTGGTTCTTCTCCTTCAACGATAGCTCTTACATATAATTTCCTGTCTCTATTGATGACTTCCATCTCAATCACGTTTCCATTCAGTTGAAAAGGTTGGCTTCGTTCGCTTTCATCTTTTGAAAGATCATAAATCTGAACAATACCTTCTTGGGCTACAACTGCATAGAGGTTTCCTCCAATTTCACCCATGCGTACGATGCTTCCTGGGGTAGCATCTCTCGTAACAATTCTGTCGGAAATCTGTGTTCCCTTAGATGTTTCAGAAATTGTAGTAACGAATATTGTACGCTGATCAGTATTATAAGCATAATGAATTACTCCTGGTTGTGTCGATGACGCTTTGACGTCTACACTCCCATCTAACTGATATCCATCAAGTAATACATAAAGCGGTAATGATGCGTATTCCCCGCCATGATAAACAACACCATTTCCTGTAAATCGAAATCGAACGGTTAACGGAATTCCTTTACTATCGGTAACGCATACTCCAGAAAAGTTGCCATGACCTTCTGCACGAATGTCTTTTGGATTGGTCCCGAAATTTTCTAAAGGGTGTGCAGCATAAAAATTATTCCTCTCATCATCTGGTATGATACTTTCAGATAAAGATTCTGGTTCAATATCTGGATTTGTATGAATTGGATTTGTTTCAGGATTAATAATGACTTTTTCGCCAGGACCAAACCAGCTTTTGTTTGGCATGGATGCACTTGTTAGTGCTGTTGTCTGTGGCTCTATTCGCCGGACTTTTTCTCGTACTGTCCCATACTGAGCTGATTGATCTGAAGTAACACAGAATTCTGCAGGTACTCTGGATTCAATACCAATATTGGGTATCTCTTCCTCATACTCTTGTGCTCCGTCTTGTTCACCGTCTTCTCCATTTGAAGCTGATTCTATACGAGGGACTGCAATGGTAATATAAGGAAGTTCGACACCCTCGCCCGGTTCTCCCGCTGGATATTGTAGAAATCTTGAGGAAAGAATAACTCTTTGTGTGGTATCAAGAATTGAAGGATCCGGACTCTCAATAACATGAACATGTTTTGGATCTGTACCGCAAGGATCAAGGTACAATCCTGCCATCGAGCCATTCTGCTTAAGTGATGTAGTAAGAAGAAGCCTTTTATCTGGAGTTTCCGATGTTTCTCCTGATTGATAATTACTGGAAAACACAAAGCGAGGAAGCGCCCCTTTTCTTACTAGACTGGGTAATGACAAAGCGTCAGTTCTTGAAATAACTGGAGAAATATCTTGACTCTCACCTTGAAATGGATCTGGAGAGATGACAATTCTGCAATTTCCTGAAGAGTCAGGATTATTTAACCATCCAGCGGTAATGCCCGATGTATCTAAAGAAATAGCTGAGGGATGGAGAGGTCTACTACGGTACTCCATAAGCTCTGGAATGGGTGCTCCTTCTTTTCTAGCCGCATTAATTGCTGATGGTACATTTGGAATTGCAGGAGATTGTTTTTGACGGAGAATTTCTTCTTCTAAATCAGGATTTCCAGGGAATGCTCGTGCAACACCCGCCCCAGCTGCGGATAAAGGCAGTGCTGCCATAAATCCTAAAACTTGTCTTCTCGTAACGGTTTTACCACCAGGAGTACTTTCTGAAAATTCTGTTGATTGTTCTGCTGGTGCAGATGATTGTCCAAATGCTTTAAACATGTGTGTATTATAGACTTATATTAGCGTTCTGTAAAGATAGAAAATTTTCTATGAATAATTTCGATTTGCTACAGGATGTTCAGCAAACGCATGTTCTAAATATTCCGTAGCTCTTTTTATTGCATCTCTTCTGTGTTCGTCTTTATTTCGGCTTACAATTTCGTGCATTCTTCCATATCTTTGCGCATATGGGGATACAGAAGGAATGTCCAAACTATCTCGATTAATTGAACCGCATACCTTACGAAAAGCCTCATGTTCTCCCATTTCTCTATATCGTTCCGCCCACATACTCGCATCGATGGTATTGCGCATTGGTTGTACCAGCAGTTGCTGAAACGGTTGTGGATCTAGATGAGCTACACGAGGCATACCTACTTGCTGAGTAGAACGATTCATTCGCTGTTCAATAAGTATTATTCTTGAAATGAGTCCTATTTCGTAGGCGCAATTTCTAACCAGTCGTTGATCAAGTGTCTCGGGTTCCTTAAACACAGGTGAAGGTGAGTTTTCACGAAGTTGAAATCCATTTTTCCATCCTTGAGAAAATCTTCTAGAATGTTCAAGATATTTGGATGGACTATTATGAACATCATATCCAGCAAGTGGATCCTCGCTGGGAATCAGTCTTTCACAATCAATTGAATCCTCATAGGAAGGTATTGGCAGGCTAGGATCAAAGATAGCTCCCAATCCTTGGGCTTCCGCAAGAGCCTTTTTAAAGGCTTTTTTTTGAGCACTTGTCTACAATTCTTGTAGCTGCTCCGGGGATCCTTCGTTCTTTTGTGGCTTGCAATGTTAACTGGGCTAGCATGCCAATTGCGATTACTGCACCTACGGTTATTGCAGGTATCTTAAGTCTTACCGCGGCATATATACCAGCGACGTCGAGAGCGAATATGGTAAGTGGTTTGAGACAACCCTTGTTTTTTAAACCTGGTATAGTTTCAAGTCCTCCAGTATCCCAAATTCTAGAGGCTCCTCTTGCTGTTTGGTGTAAAAAGAAAAGGGGAAACAGACCACTTAGTGTAACAATATGTGCAATTTGAATCTGCTTTTCTAATCGATGCTTGAAATTTTGGGGCTTGATCCTGTAGATCCGTTCGTGAGGAATCAATAGAACACCTTCCTGTTAACGCCAACTCTTCGAGAACGTTAGACATTACCACCGTATCGAGTAATTCCTTTTCATTCTGCTGTATGTTTTTTCTAATCTCTTCTAGTTCCTGCTCTTTTCTTTCTGCTTCTTGTATTGAATCTTCTACCCATTCTTCAACAGGTGACGGTTGCGGAAGATTTTCAGTGATTGTTTTTTCACTTTTACTCATGTGATTGCATATCGAAATTTCATGTGTTACTTATAGCAGTTATTGTTTTGTTTTGAATACTTTGGTACTTTCCCTCGCAATACGTTTCCCGGATGGTAAAACTCGGTAAAATCCGAACGATGGTGTAAATCCGAGAGCCCATTCCCAATTATCTACAAGTGTCCACCATAATACACCAATGAGAGGAACTCCTGAATGTATTGCTTTGTAAATAATTGAACGACACGATTTCATATAACTAATTCTTTTGCTATCAACAATCGTGTTGTCATTCGGCTCTCCTTTATCTGCATGTCCCAGCTCTGTTATGAAAATTGGCTTTTTGTGTTTCTTCCAAACTGAAGAGAGAAAGTGTTCTAAACCTTGCGAATTTATATCCCAGAAAATGTCACTTGTTGGATACCGTCCCGAGGGTTTTCTCAATCCATATTCGTTGCAAATTCCACCTAGTTCTCCACCTAATTTAAACTGAATTGTTGCGGTATTATAGTACTGTAATCCAATAAAATCGTAGGTCTTAACACACCAATCGAGATAACGATAATTCCATAAGTTGTCTAGAAAACGAATGGTCAATTTTTCTAAGATTGAATGTTGATTAAAGGGCTGAAACAAACAGAAATTTATTGAAGGTGCAACGAAAGAATTTGGAAATTGAGTTTTAATAATTGTGTAAGCTCGGGTATGAACACGGGCGAGGTTTCGGTAAACGTTAAGAGCTCTCCTTAGATTGCTTTTAAATCCAGGAGGAAACATCCCAAGGACGAACGATTGAAATGCCCATGTGTTAGGTTCGTTTACGGTAATCCAGAATTTCACTTTGGATCCAAAATGCACAATAGCTTTATGCACATAGCTATCAACGTGCAAAATGTTTTCAACTTTTTGAAAACCACCCATTTTCTCAAACCAAAACGGATAATCGAAATGGAGAAGTGTGACTACGGGTTCCATTTTTTGCCGGGCAATTTCTTTGAGAACATCAGTGAACCATTGAATATAGTAATGATCCCATGATCCTTGTTGTGGTTCAAGACGTGCCCAATCGAGAGAAAGTCTAAAAAATTTTAGTCCTAACTTTGAAGCTATTTCGATGTCCTCTTTGTAATGATTAATAAAATCCGGTCCGTCTTTTGAAAGGCTGTTGTCGAGAATCGTCCCTTCTTTTCTTTCCCAATCAAACCAGATACTAGAAGAACCTGCTCCACAATTCTGAACTC
Source organism: uncultured Candidatus Saccharibacteria bacterium (assembly GCA_964508755.1). Taxonomy (GTDB): domain Bacteria; phylum Patescibacteriota; class Dojkabacteria; order SC72; family JAFGCJ01; genus CAZDUZ01. The sequence continues at coordinate 9,079 of CAZDUZ010000006.1, forward strand.
CTGAAATAGCAACTCCGTGGTTTAAAGAAGGATTTTTCTGCATATGACCCAAGACCCCGTAAATACAAATAGTCCTATAAGGAAAGGTAACAATGCTACTTCTCCGGTGTCTGCAAGACCGAGTATTTCAAGGGTATATTGTGCTTGAGAAGTGTTCCCTGTTTCATCTTGTGCTGAAACATGAAGAATGAAATGTTTGTGGGGTAAGTGTTGTTCAGGTTTCCAATTCCAGTTTCCTTCAGAATTTGTCTCGATTTTTTCTGTAATCTTAAGCTCTGGAATAGTAAGGGTAAGTGAACTTTTTTTACCCGTGATGCCTTTTATCGTGGGCTGCGTTTCATGGGTACTTAATGCAGTTGTATTATTTGATACGAGAACATCCTCTACTTGGTCAATGGATATTTCTGGAGGTTGTGTATCGACAGTAAATGTCAGAAGGGTGTAGTTTGACGGATATGTCGTGTTTCCAGCGCTGTCAGTACTGCGAATATACATAGTGTAAGTCCCGTCTGTCAGTTCGTCTTCTGGAGAACAGACGAATGATGCTTCTGATGATCTTGTAACAATTGAATCAATCCACGCGGATGTGGTTGTTGCTTCTTCTGCGTTTGTATGTGATGAGTAATTCCAGGTTAAGGTGTGGGTTCCTTGTGCTAATGGTACCCATTCAGTCCGCCAATCCTGATTACCGGTAAGTGAAGAATCGTACAAACCGTTTGAGGTACAAAGAGGATTATCAAGACAAAAGACGATAGATCTCAGCGGTGTTCCTTGTGTTTTCCAATCGAAGAAAAGGAAGGATGTCGATTCAATCGTGATGGTTTTATTAATGGATGACGATTCTTTCAACGAAGTAAGACTTGAAGAAAGAGAATTAATTCCAGACGTAGATGTTGTTGTACTTCGTGACCAGGGCACTTCACCCGTTATAATCCAACTCTTTGAAATATCGACATCGGTATCAAATGTTTCATTTAATACTTGATTTGATAGTGAGCATTGTCTCCAATTGCTTTCATCTGGACTCAATGCATATTCCACTTCTTTAACGGCGAATTCATCATCATGAGCAATACCGGTAAACTGCGGTTTGGCGATAGAAAAGAGTCTTTGTGTAAGTGAAGTGATTGAAATACTCGGAGAGATACTATCTTTTTGAACGGATGCATACTTCAAATCTCCTCGCTCAGCCTCGAAGTACGATATGCCAACTGCACCACTAGGAAGGATCTTTAAAGAGGTGTAGTGTCCTGCGTTACCAGCGTTGTCGACAACCGAAGTGTTCCAGGAAATGCCAGAGTCATTTGATTGGCTAATATGGAGTGATTTATTTTCGTTGTGATGAAATGAAATTGCAATTCGATCTCCCGTACTTGCAATATCAGTATACGTTCCTGCAGAACCAGATGAATATATAACTGATGTAGTCCACGAATTTCCACCATCCACCGACTTTGAAAAGCGAAGATCCCCATTGATACCGTCATAATGTGAAATCAAGTACTCTCCTCGCTCATTTGAAGTAATTGCACTGTCGAGACCTACCCCTTTGGCACGGTCAACCGTTTTCGAAATCCAGGTTACCCCGCCATCAATTGATTTTGCAGCTTTAAGAGTGCCACTCGTAGTGTCGCGGTAAGAAATAATATAGTTGTTCTCAAGATCCACGGTAAGGGAATTGAACTGACCGACATTACCCGGAGAATCTACTGTTGTTTTTGACCAACTTTTCCCTTTATCTGTGGATTTAGCGAATAAAAGATTCTGAAAGGTACTATCGTAATAAGAGATAAGATAATTATTATTGTTGTCGACGGCAACAGTAGAATAAAACCCCACATCACCTTCAGTATCTACCGTTACGACATTCCAGGTGTTTCCGTAATCAGATGAAGTTGCACACTTGAGGTTGTATGCGTCGTGACCTTCAAGGTAAGAAACTACATAATTGTTTACCTTATCAACGGTGATCGATGAATAATGTCCAACTATTCCTTCTTTATCTATCGTACTGCGGTTCCAGGTGCTCCCGTTATCTTTAGAAATGGCAAACTTTAAATCGTTTTCCTTGCCATCGAAGTAGGAAAGAATGAGATTTTTATTTGTGTCGATAGCCAGTGATGAATAGTACCCAGTATCGGTTACACTATCAACGACGCGCATAGTGAAAATATCCTTAGCATATAAACGACTAGGAAAGAGTAAGGCAACAAAAAGACTGCAGGATATACCTGAAAACAACAGCAACAACTTGACCGTTGAACACAGTTTCATTCTGCTAAACAATAGCATACCCCTCACCCTACTTCAACGGAGTTAAAGAATTACTTTTGAATCGTCTCCAATAAAGAGTGAAGTTGATCGGGGGAGTCTCCAGGACTCAGTTACCAGGGAGCCTTTTCCAATTAAGCATCCGTCAAGACGTTTCTTTACTGCGGTAATTTTGGCGTTATCCATAACGATACTATTTTCTATGTGAGATAGAGAAATCTCAGAATTTGCTCCTATTGCTGTATACGGTCCGATATAGCAATTTTCTATAACCGTGTTTTCAGCAATGGTAACGGGTCCACGTATGACGGAATCTTTTACGATAGAGGTTGGATGTAGTTCCACATTGCCCTCAATCTTAGAATCTTCGACAGTTCCTTTACAGGTTAAATCTTGTGCGTTTCTCAGGACGAAGGCATTAGCCTCAATAATATCTTCCGGCATACCTGTGTCCTTCCACCAACCGGTAATTTCAGATGCGGTGAAGTTATATCCATGCTTTACAAGCCAATTGATAACGACTGGTGGATAGTATTCCGGTTTGCCTGTTCCCTTCGGGTCGATGGGTTTAACCTTATCCATGCATTGGAATACGGCAGGCGTAAAGAAATAGATTGCGGTAAGTACTAAGTCGCTAATGTAACGTTTTGGTTTTTCTACTGTCCTTACCACTTTATTTCCGTTAAGCACTGCAACTCCGAAATTCTGATAATCAGGTCTTCTTACTACAAGTACGTGTGCATCTGATTTGAATTTTTTGAATGTCTCATAATGCTGCTTGAAGCCGCCAACCAGGATATTATCCCCTGCTGAAAATAGAAATTCATCATTTCCAATGATTTTTTCTGCCAGTTTGATCGGATACATCATACCGTTTGGAGAAGGTTGTTCGATATAGGTAATTTTTGTATTGAACGTGGATCCATCTCCGATGATAGAAGGAAGTTCAGTGTCACCTTTATTAATGTTAATAATGACTTCTGACACTCCCAAATCGACGGCATCATAAATGATCCGTGAAATCATTGGCATATTTGCTATGGGAAGGAGGTGTTTATTGGTTGTATGGGTAAGTGGACGCAGCCTTGTTCCTCTTCCTCCTGCAAGAATAAGTGCTTTCATAGGATTATTTAGCTAAACTTAAGTATTTTTCGGCTATTTCATCGGCTTTTGCTTTAAGCCCTTTCCACCATGATTCATTTTGTTTGTACCACTCGACGGTTTCGTGCAATCCTTTCTCAATTTTTACGTTAGGAATAAAACCAAGTTCCTGCTGACTTTTGCTCATGTCTATAGCGTAACGTTCATCGTGACCTTTCCGGTTTGGAACTGAAACAAGAAGATCAATTGATACTCCAATCTCCTGTAGTATTTCATGAATGATCCATTCATTAGTTCTTTCACTATTACCGCCTACTAAGTAGGTTTCACCGATGGTTCCTTTTTGGATGATAAGATCAATAGCTCTACAGTGGTCATCCACGTGTATCCAATCTCGGATATATTTACCGGTTCCATATACCGGGATCTTTTCTGATTGCATTGCCCTTGTTATAACGAGCGGTATGAGTTTTTCTGGGTACTGATACGGCCCGTAATTATTAGAACAATTAGAGATGGTTATCGGAAGTTTGTGGGTGTGAAAATATGCTCGAACTAAATGATCGGATGCAGCTTTCGAGGCCGAATACGGGCTTCTAGGGTCGTAACAGGTACGCTCAGTAAATTTCAATTCAGGTTCATCGAGAGGTAATGCACCAAATACTTCATCGGTAGAAATATGATGAAATCTGATGTTTCCTTGATTTCTTGCTTCTTCGAGCAGGGTTAGTGTCCCTTCGACGTTTGTTCTGATAAAGGGAAGTGCACCATCAATACTTCTGTCCACGTGGGATTCAGCTGCGAAATGTACAACGAGATCGATATTTTTCATTACCTCATGTACGAGCTCCCTATCGCATATTGAACCTTGTACAAAAGTATAATTTGGTTTTCCATACACTTCAGTGAGATTTGCGCAATTACCAGAATAGGTAAGTGCATCAATATTAACGATCATGTCGTCAGGATGATTCTTCATCCAGTAATGGATAAAGTTGGAACCGATAAAGCCGCAACCTCCAGTTATCAATAGGTGCATCAATCAATAAAATAATAATTTATTCTCTTTCGAGAGTTGACGTTAACACAGCGTGTGCAAAAGTGTCATAAAATGTGTATGATGTGTATTGTTCAATGAAAGCGCGGTTTATACGTATTACTTATTAAAACCAACGTATGAAGGTGTTTTTTAGTTGTACTACCTATAATTTCGAGCAGTACCGAAGCAACTACTTTGCTATTAGGGATTACATAGCTGACTCTGGTCATGTTTTAACGCATGATTGGATTCAAAAACTGCGAAACTTTGGTGAAAAACAAATTCCTGGTGTAGGTAAAGATGAGTATGGAAAGGCTGTACGTGGTATTGAAGAGGCTGATGCTTTGGTGTTTGAAAGTACCCTTTCAAGTTTTAGTACCGGTCATTTACTTACGCTTGGTCTTCAGCTAAAAAAGCCGATTCTTGTCATGTGGCTCGATTCGAGTTCTTGGGTTGGAAGAAAAGGATTCATTGAAAGTATTGAAGGTGAGAATTTAGAGTTAACTTCGTACAATATGTCGAACTACTCTCTTGTGTTATCTTCCTTTTTAAACAAGTATGAAACTTACGGGACAAAGCACCGATTTAATCTCGTGTTGGATGAGCAGGAATGGCAGTATCTAGAATGGCTAAATTACCGATCTTTCAAAACAAGAACTAAAATTCTTCGCGAATTGATTACAACGAATTTGCTCGAAGATGAAGAATACCGTGATTATCTTTCAAAGAAGAAGCTTAAGAAAACGCTTTAGAGTATTCTTCACGATGTATTCACGGAGATTTTGCATAATTAAACCATTTGTACCACAATTATATTTACAAATTGTAATTGAATCTAAGCATGAAAATACTCATCGTTGAAGATGAAATTGATATAGCCGATCCTCTTAAGAAAATATTGGAGGGGAGAGGTTTTGCCGTAGATATCGCAGAAGACGGAAAGATTGGACTCTCGTCTTCAGAGATGAATGACTATGATTGCATATTGCTCGATCTTAATCTTCCGGAAATTGATGGAATTGAAGTTGCAGAACAACTGAGAAAGATAAAAAACACACCGATCATTATGGTAACTGCTCGTTCTCAAATCGAAAACAAATTAGAAGGATTCAGCAAGGGTGCTGATGATTATGTAACGAAACCCTTTAATATTGAGGAGCTGGTAGCACGAATAAAAGCCGTCATAAAACGCAAAAGTGAGAATAAAAGTGAGAAATTACTATGTGGAAAATTCCAATTGATACCTGAGCAAAACTGTGCGGTAAAATTTGATGGAGATGGTGCAGAAATTGAAAAAGTTTCTCTTACCACGAAAGAAACGGGGATTCTCGAATATTTAATCAGGAATAAATCAAGGATTGTTTCGTCTGAGGAACTTCTTGAGCACGTATGGAATGATGAAGTAAATCTTTTTAGTGAGACGATTAAGACTCATATGAAAACGTTAAGAATCAAAATTGACCCAGGTAAAAAACTCATTAAAACCATAAGAGGTAAAGGATATATTATTGATTAGGTGAATATCTTACGAATTCGGATCTCTTCACGTTCATTTCACGAAAGATTTTGTAAAGTGTGTGCATGTCATCTGACAGTGACAGCTAAATTGGTATAGATTTCGCCTATGCCACCTCAAATAAAAATTGCATAAGATCAGAGAGGGAGCCATGTAGCTCCCTCGTTTATTATTTATACAACGGGACATTTCATACACTGAGCTGTTCACCCTCTCTTCACTATAGTTTAGTTACTATGTATACGTTACTGTCAGACAATAATAAATTTAACTGTTCGTTGATATGAGTAAACGTAAATATATATTAACGATTGTCGGAGCGACTCTCGTAAGCGGAGGTTTATTATTTGCAGGAAGCAAAGCTCTTGCCGAAGATGCGGATGCATATCCCGTTATTGTTGAGAATCTTGCAGAAAAATTTGATCTGAACCCTGAAGAAGTGGAAGAAGTATTCACGGTTACACGTGATGAAGAACGATCATTACGGTTAGAAAACAGACTTTCTGCACTTGTTGATGAAGGTACTATCACTGAGGAACAGAAATCGTTGATTTCTGCAAAGATGGAAGAACATCATAATGCAATGGATGAAATTGACACACAGTCAATGACAATGTCTGAGCGAAGAACCGCTATGGAAAATCTCAAAACTGAACTTGAAGATTGGGCTGAACAAAATGATATTCCCCTGAGTGCCATGATGGGTGTCGGTCGAATGGGTGGACGTGGAGAAGGTCGTGGTATGGGTATGGGTATGGGTATGGGAATGGGTATGGGACAACATATGGGACGGTTTGATGAAGACCCAGAACTGCTCGTTGAGTAACAGCTAATGTTATATCGCGACCAGCTGGCGGCCACCCGATGAGGGTGGCTGCCTTCTGTGGAAAATAAACCTATCTCCTCCCCGATAATCGATTAAGCTATAATCAATACGTGCCCGTGAATTTTGTTTCAACAATTAAATTTAAGCTGACGTTATGGTATTCGTTTATCTTGATTCTCTCGTGCTGTGTGTTTCTCTTTGTCTTCAACGTCTGGATTTATCAATATTTTCAACGAAGTTATGTACCGACAATAGAGCTTGAAATGCCGGTAACTCCCCATCAGCCCGGGTGGTTTCGCAAATTATCTGAAGAAGATCGGATAAATATTTATGAAAGTAGATTAACTGATTTAGAAACAATTCAGAATATCTCATTCTTGATGCTTGTTCCCCTCGTGCTTCTTTCTTTTGCTGGAGGATATGTGATGGCAGATCGTATGCTTCGTCCTTTAAAGGCAGTGAATAACAAAATGCGAACTATCACTTCCCGCGATCTTACTGAAACAATTTCTTATGTAGATAGTGATGATGAAATGAGCGAATTAATCAGGAACTTTAATTCGATGATCTTACGCCTAAAAGCAAACTTCGATTCGCAAAAACAATTCGTAGAAAACGCATCTCACGAACTCAAAACACCACTTGCTGTCGTCCAGACAAATCTTGCTGCTGCGCTGGAAGGAAAATATATTACCAGTAAAGAAGCTACTAATCTCATCGATACTGCGGTTCGTTCTACTCATTTCATGAATAAACTTATAGAAGATTTATTACTTTTGTCTACTCTCGAACAAGCTGTTCCAAGAGAATCGTTGAACATTGTTGAAAATGTTCGCCAAGCTCTTTCTCAGACGAGAGATTTGGCAAAATTCAATAAGGTTACATTTAAAGAAACATACTCAAAACAAGAAATTCACGTTTTTGCAAATGCGGTACTTTTGCAGCGTGCTGTAATGAATATTGTTGAAAATGCTGTTAAGTATTCTCCTCCATCGACCACGGTAGAAGTGGTCGTTTCATTAACGAAAAACAAAAAAAACGTTACTGTTTCAGTTACCGATGATGGACCAGGAATTCCTCCTGATAAACAAAGTAGGATTTTTCAGCGCTTTTACCGCATTGACCGATCTCGTTCAAGAAAAACAGGTGGCACGGGACTTGGATTATCAATTGCTCAAGAAGTAATAACACTTTTTCAAGGGACAATTACCGTAACTTCAGCACAAAATAAAAAATCTGGTTCAACATTCATCATTACTCTACCCGTTGAACACGGGGGAGGACTCTTGAAGGGGATGCTTTCGAAGAAAAACTCATAGTAGCGTCAGTAGGAAGGTTTCCACAAGCAATATCCATTTGAAGTTGATTTAGATTTTCTATAGCTGTATGTCGATTATAAAGTACATTCCCTGTTAAGGATTCATTGAATAGTGATATGAGTGCAAAAGTGACTTGAAGGGGGAAATTTGCAGTTAGTTCAAATGCATACTGTGGATTCTGTTGGCTCACTTTCATTATTGTTTGGGTCACTACGCCGTTTGCTATATCACTTGAACTCCAAAATTGACGGGTTCACGCATAAAAGTGTGCGAGATCCCAACCAAGATAGTTATTCTTCAAAGAAAAGTTTTCCCAGTCAATAAGAACAGGTGCTTTACATGGATGTCCCCCACAATTTTTGTACATGTGCCAAGGGGTCACATCACCATGATTCGTTGCGAGCGTGAGAACATGAGGTTTCCTTTCAAGTAGTTCCGATAGCAGTCGGCGGAGTTCTGAAGCTTTATCTGGGTTAAAATGAGATAATTCCTGTAGAACTGATGCATAATAACGTACTTTTCCTGTAAGGTCATGAGAACTACCTGTTGCTATTCGTAGAACTTTTACTAAAGGATGCCTCTCGAGAACGATTAATGCTGTTAACGCACTACTTGCAGTATCCACCGTTGATTGTTCATCTATCTCTGAGGATCCAATTGTTGCGAGAGGTGCTTGCACTTCTTCAGTTATGCTATAAAGGTGACCGTTATACCTTCCAATCGCAAGTATATCTGGAACCTTAATTTCTTGGGTAAGTCTTGGAACAAGTACACCTGCAACTATTTCTTTGGCGAGGGCTCTATCAGTATCCTTGTCTGTAGCAATTTTTAAAATTCCCCTTTCACCATTTGATATTACCGTTCTCACATCAAATCTAGGAACCGCTTGAATTCCACTCGAAAGACGTTCTTGACTTGTAGTTTCCCAATTATGAAACATAAATAATATTATACTATAAGCTTCGTTTGTGCGATAGATTGGCTATCTGAACCTTATTACCGTTTCACAAACTCCATTTTGGTACCCTTTACTCCCTTTTGACTCAGTATTGCGAGAATATGAAATTGTTGCCTAGCGGTAACATCTTCTTTTGGAAGTAGACGTTCAATTCTCTTCTGTATTTCACCATAAGGTTCCCTACTTCCTGGTACTTTGTTGGCAGCCAGCCATTTTCTTGTGTATGCATCAACGATAGTTACCGGTTTGTTGAGAGCATAAAGCAAAATGGTGTCTGCAGTTTCTTCCCCAATTCCCTTAATACCTAAAAGTTGATTTCGTAAGAGACCTGTCTCAGTTTTTTGCATTTGTGAAAAGCTTCCGTACGTCTCAACGACATACTTAGCAAATGCAACAAGTCTGTCCGGTTTTGACTGATAAAAGCCGGCAACTCTAATGTGTTCTATTAGATCAGATGGATGAGCAATGTGAGCAATGGCTTTCATTGAAAGTAACCCTTCGTTGGAAAGATGTTCGATTGCGCGCTGTGCATTTATCCATGACGTTCTTTGGGTAAGAATTGCTCCGAACGATATGAATGTAGAAAGAAATTCATCTTTTTCTTGAGCGCACCACTGCGGCCAAAGAGATGATGGATCGTTATGCAATGAAAATAGCGCTTGTATTGCTGTAGATAATTGAGTGTCCATGATTAATCAAGACGATCATGAATGCTTCCAAGACCTAAAGAATAACCTAATTTTGAACTAACTTGAGTAAGCCGTGTACAAGGTGATTCCAACTGCTGTTGCTAGGTTTAATGAGTCGACATTGTCTGACTGAGGGATGCGAACGGTTATGCCTTCAATAAGATAATTGCTAGGAATTCCCTCTCCTTCATTACCAAATACCAGTGCGTATGGCTGCTTTAATGAAACTTTCATTAGTGGTGTGTTTCCGTGCCCGGTAAAGAAATAGAGAGAATGTGTATGCAGTTCTTTATACTGGTCTAGATTTTCAAAATATTGAAAACGAGTTGTAAAAAGAGAACCCATTGCAGACCGTACCACTTCAGGATGGAAGATATCTACTCCTGGTTTAATAATTGCAATATCATGAAAGTTAAAAGCATCCATCGTTCGAAGAATTGTTCCTAAATTTCCTGCTCCAGATGGGTTTATAAGCATGACATGGTTTGTGTCAGGAAGTATTGGATTTTCAAACTTTTCAAAAATTGCTAGGGCATAAATATTCTCTTTACCAGTAGCAGCAAGGATTGTTTTGTTGTTTATATGGTAGGGAAGATGTCTTTTTGCGCAGATTTCCTTTATTTTTTGTGCGCCACCATTTTTGATCGCATCAGATCGTAAATAAATGCTTTGAACGAGTTCTGGACGATGTTCAAGTAGTTCCAATGTTGGATAGACTCCAAAACAAAGGGAATACTTGGATTTTTTTGAGTACTTACGAAGAAGCTTTGCCATGGAATGCGATTATTTGAATTGGATAATTGATGTCATTATACCGTAATAATTGGTGAAAAAGTAATTAAATTGATTAACTTCGATTTTGCTCTTCGATAAGATGTACGAGATTTTCAAAAATATATGCAACATTGAGTGGTCCAATTCCTCCCGGGACAGGAGTGTAGTAACCAGGAATATCGTAGGTGGAAGGGTCAAAATCACCAATAATAGTACCATCCTTTTGAGGAACAAAGCCAACATCAATACGAATTGATTTTCTTCGTACTATTTGTGGGGTAATAATTCCAGGAACGCCTGTCGCAGAGATTATCGCATCAGCGTTTTTGAGGGTTTTAGCGAGATTCTTATCGTATTCGGTACATATCATTACTCTTTTTACTTCTCTTGCCAAAATCAGAGATAGTGGGCGCACTGTTAAATAACTATTTCCAACCAAAGCGACCGTTAACTCCTTCAAAGGTTTGTCATAATAGATAGCACCGGTAAGAAGGACGTGATAGCAAGCTTTTGCAACAGGAGAGTATATTTTCTGAGTTGATTGAGCAAGAAGTCCAAGACGGTGAGCGGTAAGTCCTTCTACATCCTTTTCATAAGGAATGGCGTTGAGAACTCTGAAACGGTCTAGTCCTGCTTTTATCGGAAGCTGTACCAGCATACCGTCGGTATGTGTAGCTTCCTGTTTTATCATTTCGATATGTCCATCTTCATCAGCTTCGCTAGGTATTGCAACTACTTTTAATGAAATACCAAGATTCTCTGCCGTTTTACGTTTAATTTCAGTAAATGATTGCTGATCGGGTCTGTTCGCAGAATACAGAATGGTAAGCTGTGGCTTTCTACCGAGTTCACAAAGCTTGAGTCTCGTGCGCTCGTTGAGATCTTTGGCTTGTTCTCTTCCATCAAAAATATCTGACATACGAAATGTGCTACGGTGTGATACAATTAAGTCGCTTAATTGTAACACAGCATTTCTATGGATGTGATAACAGGGCTTTTAGGTTGTTCTATGCCCTTTTTTATTGGACTTGTTGTAGTTCTGGTTATCGCATTTGCGAATATTCGACAAATTAATCAATATGAGCGTGGCATTTTGTTTCAAATGGGTAAGTATAGAAGAATTATCGATCCGGGATGGCGTGTTGTAATTCCAGTTTTTCAGTCACTTCATATCGTTGACGTACGTACCAAAACCGTCGATCTTCAAAACCAGGAAACAATGACAAAAGACAATGTTTCTATTCAACTTGGTGTAGTTTTATACTACCGAATCGCTGATGCGGCAAAGTCTGTCCTTAATGTTGAAAATAGTCAGTGGGCGACGTCTCAGTTAGCTGAAACAACGATGAGAAGTGTGGTCGGTGAAGTTGAATTAAATGAATTACTTGGACATCGTGACAAAGTAGCCCAAAGAATTCAGCAAATTATCGAAACGGTTGTCGCTGAGTGGGGAATAGAAATACAAGCTGTAGAGTTAAAAGACGTCATTCTTCCTGCAGATATGAAACGTACCATGGCAAAGCAAGCTGAAGCTCAGAGAGAAAAAATCTCGGTAATAACTGCCTCTGAAGGAGAACTTGAAGCATCAAATAACCTTGCACGGGCTGCTCAAGTACTTTCTTCAACTCCAGGAGCACTTCATTTAAGAACGCTTGCCACAATAAATGATGTGTCATCTGACCAATCAAATACTCTTGTGTTTGCTGTCCCTATTGAAGTGCTTAGAGCATTTGATGGTGTTGCGAAAAAACTAGGTTCGTCGATGAATGAGGTTGTTGCAGAGGTTAAGCAGCAACAGGAACCACCAAAGGCTTAGGGCGTTAACAATCAGGGTTCTGTAGTACATACCATAAGAAAATGGATTTTTACCCTACCATTCAATGACCAATAAGAAACGTACCAATCCCTGCAATTCTATTGATTGTAAGCAGGAGTCGATTTTACATAAACGTAAAAGAGCAATACGGATATACGATGGATTGCTCAAACAATATCCAGATGTCCGTTGTACTCTCGATAACAATACTCCTCAACAGTTTTTGCTTTCTGCCATTATGTCCCCGCAAACGACCGATATCAATACAAATGCCGTTTCAAAGGTGTTATGGGAAAGGTATCCTACTTTAGATGCACTTTCGAATGCTCCACTCGGTGATTTAGAAAATGCAATTCGTTCCATAGGGTTGTACAAAGTGAAGAGCCGCGCTATTCAGCTTGCTGCACAGCGGCTTCTTGTCGATTACGGAGGGAGCGTTCCTGATACGTTAGAAGAGTTAATGAAATTTAAAGGTGTAGGTAGAAAAGTCGCACTTGTTGTTTTGCAGGAAGTCCATCATAAAGTAGAAGGAATCATTATTGATACTCATAATATTCGAATTGCTCACCGTTTTTGTTTGTCGATTAGTAATGATGCTGCTCGTATAGAAAAAGATTGCATGGAAATTCTACCTAAGGATCGATGGGCACTATGGTCTCATCTCATGGTTGCTCATGGACGTGCACTCTGTACTGCACGATCACCTCGATGTTTTGAATGTCCGGTAATTGACGATTGTTATTATCCCTGTAAAAATATTAAGATACGAAACGAATAATCATTTGGCAATTAAAACTATGTTTCCTTCTACACTTCTTCGGCTTGACTTCGGGTGCTCTCCGAAGTAAAATGAAATACTGTTCGGTTAAACTTCGGTTAAGTTGAGTAGAGCATCACATGGACGAAACCAATATCATCTCTCCCTACTCTGTCCTTTCATCAATTCCTGTTCTTTATCCTCGTCAGAGGAAGGTTCTCAAATTTATCGAAGATTATATAAGCACTCATGGGTATGCTCCTACACTCACTGAAATTAAGGAATATTTAGGAGTTCGGGCACTTTCTACCGTTCATGAGCATTTAATCAAACTTGAAGAAAAGGGTTATCTAGAGAGGTGTGATGACGATAATAGTATTCGTCTTAAAGTGAAACAGGGTTTATTCGCAGGAACCCTTATTAATGTTCCGCTTGTTGGCACGATTACCGCAGGTCAGCCTATTGACGCCTTTGAAGAGCCGGAGCCGATGGAAGTGCCTTTACCACAAAACCTCGTAGGAAACAAAAAGGTGTTTGCTTTGAAAGTTCGTGGTGACAGTATGATTGAGAGTCTTATTGCTGACGGTGATGTGGTTATCTGTGAGAAAGTTGAATTTGCGCATAACGGTGATACTGTCGTTGCATTGCTTCAGGATAACACCGCAACTCTTAAGAAATTTTTCCGCGAGAAATCGTACATTCGGTTACAACCTGCTAACCCAAAATACTCCCCTATCAAAGTTAAAAATGTCACAATACAAGGACGGGTAATAGCAATTTATCGAAAGTACTAAGAAGCGTAATTGTTGTATGAACTGGTATTGTTGGTTATAATTCCTGCACTTCCCCAGTTTATTATCTGTCCTTTTATCGTTCATTTAAGCGACAAAAGTGCAAACATGTAAGTTATATGCCGATAAATCCTTATGTTTACAACCGATTACCTTTTAATTCCGTTTTCGGAGAAGTAACACCTCACCCTCAATCAGAAGATTATTCCCTAGAAGAGATGGAGGAGGCGTTGTTATCCTTCGATTCTGAATTAAGAGTCGATACGACTGGAGACATTACCATTACTGAAACACAAGAGAATGATCAGGCACTTGAAATTTTAAGATACTTACGACGTTTGGATGAGCTTCCTTTCGAGAGACAACAGCGCTTATTCCGTCTCTTTCGTTCCTCAAATCCGATTGTACAAGCAGCATCCATGCGTATAGCATCACTTGAGGAACGTATGTATGTAATCAACGAAGGGATTGCAATTCCGCTTGATGATGAATTGGCCAAGGATGAACGAGTGAATACGGTAAATCGTTTAGCGATGACGTTACTATATATTCACAATATTACTTGTGCACCGTTGGTTCGCCAAAGAGCTGCCGAGTTAATACAGATGCTCGAATTCAGATATTTTGAAAGTAAACAGGAGGTGACACCCTGTTTAACTACGCGCTGTAAACAAGAAATGGTGAGCTAAGGATAAAATCGTTCTTTCAGAATTACTGCGTTTTATTGTGAACAATATATGTTAGGCTCTTCGACCAAAGCATTTTGCGAATGCACGTGCTTATTCTCTATACCTGTCCGCTAAACCCCGCATCTCTCATCGATTGAGCGGTAAGTGGTACAAGAATTACATTTACCTGAGCGTCTGGTGGAATCTCAGCACTTAACCCATTTTTTGACGCTTCAGCACATACTCTCAACGCTTGTTCTTCGAGAGGTAATACACCTGAAGGAATTACAATTCTTACAACTGGTATGTTCATTGCACCAAGAGAAGATTCAATAAACGTTCCTTTTCTAGGAAATGTTGTAATGCATATCCATTGTCTCGAGGGCTCGTCTGGAAGAGGAATTCCTGCAAGTGATCTGCTACCCGTAGAGGCTTCCCTTACCAGATTAATTAAACGCATGGCAAGTTCCATATTTATTTCTCTAGACTCTTCTTTTGATTTCCCTTCATAACACACATGATCCCGAAAAAGAATTACTGTGTCCCCTGCTTGTAAGCGAAATCTGTCATCACCTTGAGTGAGTATACAGGCAGAGTATGATATTTCCGGAGATATTTCTGTTTCATCAAGATCAGAAGAAATAATCGAACCGTTTCCTGATTCTCCATTTACTCTACCATCTCTAACTATTGAGGTTACCTTCTGGAAACGAATCAAGCGCTCAGCTCTTGTGTTCAAATTCGAACCTCCTCTATCTGAAACGCCTACTGCTGTAACGGGTGGAATCATTTTGATATATGCTCAAATAAATATAGTATGAGCAGTTTACTTGTGGTTTTGCATTATATCGCAGATATATTGTTTAGAAAAGAAGTATCACCCAACAATTCTTTCCAACAATCTTTTAATAATTGGAAATAGCGCCCATGTACTCGTGGTGGCGATGGCAAGTGCGATTCCTCCAACTGCTTGGGCTGGTGAGTGTTTTTTAAGGACGATTCGAGTCCATGCGATAAGGAATGGAATTAGAAGAAACGGATAGAAACGATATTCATTAAAGGTAAACAAACTGAACATGGTCACAAGAGTAACCGAAAAAGTATGAAAACTTACTTTCCATACCAATGTAATGAGAGAAGCCAGTCCGAGCGAAAATGAAAAAAGGATTAAAACGGCAGTTGCTTGAGAGAGACCTAATATCCAAGTTCCTGTAACAAGAACGAGGTCATAAATAAGCACGAGCAAAAGAACTTTCGGCCGTTGTCTTCTGTCAGAAATATCCCAGTTTGAAATTTTACCGCTTCGCAAAAAGAAAAATAGAGTTCCAATTGTCGCAGCTACAATACAGGAAACAAGTATCAACCAGGATGGTGATGTTCCATGATATGGGACGATATATTCTCGATAAAGAATGACACATGCCAGGAGAGCCGCAGAAACAGGACTGATAGCTGTAGTAAGTATTCGAGCGATTTTTATATCAACTTCTGTTGTGAACAGACCTTTCTTTTTACCCATCGTGTGTAGTCTTTTTGAGTTTATACCTATGAAACGCTTTCATTAAAATCACAATTCCGCAACACAGAAGCACGGTCGCCCAGATATCAGTTATTGAAATACCTGCCCACACAAAATCATTATCAATTCGAAGGCGATTCATACCAATTCGAATTATTCCGTACATAATAGCATAGAGTGCTGAGATAGTTCCTGCAGGTATTGATTGCTTACTTCTTATAAATTTAATTAAAAGCATAAAGATGGTGAAATTCAAAATAGATTCATACAGAAATGTTGGATGAAAATATTCATATTGCTCATATCCTGGAAGTCGATATTCAGGAGAGACATACATTTTCCAAGGTACGTTAGTTGGTGAACCGTATAACTCTTGATTCACAAAATTGGCCCATCTTCCAATAGATTGAGCTAATGCAACAAAAGGAACAACTGCATCGAGAAACTGGAGCAATGATGTTCTTTTTTTGTTTTTAATGAACATGTGACTGATAGTAAATCCGACAACTAGTCCAATGAGCACTCCGAAAATGGACATTCCTCCGCTCCAGGTTTGAATGATAAGGGAAGGATTTTCAATATAAAAGGATAGGTCAGAAATAACAGAAAATATCCTTGCGAAGATTAAAATAGAAAGGGCAATTACTACTAAACGACCGAAAGGTAACAGGCGTTCACTGTAAGTTTCACCATAAAACCTCCTAAAAGCAAAAAATGAAATAATGATAGCGACTGCAATAATGATGCCATATCCATGAAAGGTAAGACTTCCAATGTTAAATTCTCTTAATTGTGCTACAATTTCTGCGCTTATCACGAAATGAAACTACTTTCGATCATTAAAGCCAACATACGGCCTCTTAAAAAACTACTTCCGTATGTGGTGTATATCTCTGTGGCACTCTTCATATTCCTTACTCTACGTGAGAGCTTCGACGAGGTCAAACAGTATCATATTCCTCATCCAGAATTTATTGTTGTTGCAATGCTTGCATACGGGTTACAGTTTTTGTTAAATAGCTATATCTGGGGTGTTTTGATGAGATATGGTAAGGAAAAGGTGTCAATGGCTGATTCGATTAATGTCTATGTTTCATCTTTTGTAGTTCGGTATATTCCGGGAAATGTATGGGCAATTGCTGCTCGCGCAGCGATGAACAAAGAGCATGGAGTGCCGGCTGCCTCATCTGTGTGGGGATGGGTGATTGAAAACATCTCCTATCTTATTGTAGGTATGATTTTTTCAATTCTGATTCTCTTAAAGGTTGAGTCACTTCCTCCCCAGATTGTCTGGTCAATTGTGATCGCTTTTCCGGCTTGTGTTATCTTTCTTTTAAGGTATGAACTTATCGAACGGGTTGTGAGGTTTCTTGCTCGAAAGAAATTTCCGAGCATTGCTCAAAAAGAGTTTGAACGTTTCGAATTGTCTCGAATGGATAGATTCAAACTTATGGGATGGTTTGGAATTTCGTGGTTACTCTACTCCCTCCAGTTCTATTTTGTTACATATGCGGTGGGAAGAGTCGACATATCACAATTTTTTATCTTAGCGGGGATAAATGCGCTTGCTTGGTCAATTGGCTATTTATCGATCATCACTCCCAGTGGAACTGGTGTAAGAGAAGGAATTATTGTATTTACTCTGACGACACTAGGTATTGCTACGGGAATTGAGGCGATAGCAATTGCTCTTGTCGCCCGTGTCTCAGCGATTATTACTGAGATCATCTGCTTTGCAGGTGTTAAACTTTTTAATGTTTTTTATGGAAAACGAAAAAAAACTAACTAGGAACACACAAAATGTCGATATAAGTGTGATTCTTCCAGTGTTTAATGAAGAAAAAAACGTCGCTAATTTGGTAGACGAATTAGTCACCGTGTTAAAGGGAATGAATCGCACCTTCGAAATTATCGCTATTAACGTTCCTGGAAAAGATAACTCATATGCCGTTGTACAGGAGTTGGGAAAAAATTACGAACAGGTCTATCCCCTGAATATTCGCTATCTACAGACCAAGGGATATCAGAAAGGGTATCAGTACATGCTGGGATTTAGGAACGCCAAAGGAAACATCGTGGTGCAGATGGATTCAGATTATCAAGACGATCCAAAAGATCTTCCAAAATTTCTTGCAAAACTTCAGGAAGGTTATGATCTAGTGGTCGGATGGAAGCAGGATAGAAAAGATCCATTTTTTTACAAACTTACATCTCTCGGTCAGAATTTCCTTTCACGTCTGGTGACAGGGGTACAGGTTCACGATAAAAACTGTGGGTATAAAGCGTATTCTCGAGCTGCTGTGGATTCGGTAAAGCTTTTTGGCATGAACTACCGTGATATTCCGATGCAGCTTGCCGCAAAAGGATTCAAGATTACTGAAGTTCCAATTAATAATCGCAAACGAATTTCTGGAAAATCAAATTTTACATTTATAAATCGGCTTCTCGGGGGAACAATTGATTTTCTTGCTACTCTGGTTGTGTCAATTATGATCGATAAACCGTTTCGAATTTGGGGAGGAATTGGGATCGGTGCTTCATTCGTCGGGTTTCTCATGCTCATTGGAGATATTGTCTGGTATATGTTTTCTGATACTCAGGGAATAGTAACCGGAGGAATGGTCTTTCTTGCTGTTTTAAGCGCCGTGGCGATGATTAAAGGGGTGATATTTATGGCGGTTGGTGTAGTAACTGAATACATGAGAAGTCTAAAAGAGTATTCTCTACACGAGTATGCAATTCTAAATGATCCAAAGGGAGTATTAAGTAATGACTCATGATAAATCAGTGCACGAGGATTCAGTTCATGATGGATTATATGAAAAACCTGTAGATCTTGCTGAATTGGATACAGGTTATATTCAGCACGCTCGTATTGCGCTGGGGGAGATCCCCGTTGTTAAGTCTTTTTTTAGGGAATTTGATACGGAAGTGGGTAACGTTGGTCTCATTGCTGCCTCTCGTCGCTTTATTGAAGGAATTGAAAGACGTTCAAGAGCCTTTTATTCAGTCGATATGCCCGAAGATACTCACGAAGTACTTTTATCACAGCCAGCCCTTGTTATTGCAAACCATCCTTACCGTCTCGATACCGTTTTTCTTTTAGGAGCACTTCCTCCTGAACGAAAAGACATACGAGTACTTGCCCGTAGTTTTTTGGGAGGTGTTGGTAAACATTTTCGTTCGCATATCATTCCCGTTTTTTATCGTAAGAAATCGATGAGTTCAAGTTCAAGTCCAACGGTACGATTTCATCTTGCCCGAGTTATCGAGCCAACATTTGAAGATACCGTAACAAAAAATCTTAACGAACGATCTCTCGCACGTTCAGTGGATACGTTAGAGCAAGGAGGGATTCTGGGTATATTACCCGGTGGAAACCATCTACAAGGCGGTTGGCAGGCAGGGGTTGGGAAAATTGTACAGGGATTAGCCCGACCAGAAGATATTCCAGTTATTTTTGCGCATATCAAAGGATCAACTCCGTTCGATCCGTTTTCCCGTTTATTTCCTGGCTGGAGGAATCGGCTTCCTCAGGTAAATGTGCGCTTTTCGCATCCTGTCTTAGCATCTCAGTTTCGATTAAATCAAGATCCTCTTACTACAACAGGATTGATGGAAAATTGGTATAAAAAATGGTGTGAGGATCAAGGTCTAGATCCTGATACTCCATAATCAGTCCCTTTGAGTTCCTAGGTCAAACACGACATGACTGTACCCTATCCACGCGACGGGTTTTATTCTCCCCTCAACAAAAGGATCTCTTATCCATTTGGTTAGCTCTCGTTTTGCAATATCTCGTCCCATAAGTACATCGAGGTCATAGATTACAAGACCGGTCTCTTTAGGTTCAAGTGGATTTTTATAATATTCGGTTTCATCCGGTAAGTTGTCGATATAGGTGTCAACTCGTATTAAGTCTTGATCCCAACTCAGATTACTATCGAGAAGATACTTGTAGCCATTTTTCGGGCCACCAGCAATTTCATTAAAGTAAGCTAGATAATGAGGATAAATAGACACCGTTGACACAAAATACCATAGACCAAGAAGCAAAAAAAGAGCTTTATAACTTAAGTTTCTTGTCCAAATCTTTGAAAGGAGTACTCCGAGTTCCAGAAAAATAAAGGGGAGAATCGGAAGAATATGGCGATATCCAAGGTTAATGCTGCTTTTCATTGATACGAAAAGGAGAAAAAGGGGAACAACGAAAAATATTATTTCGGGTTGGAATAGTTTTTTTGATATTAGCTTGATGGAAACCAACAAATTGTTACCTCTATTGTTTATCATGCTATATCCCGCAACAATACCTGCGACAAGAAGCATTCCAATACCAATCAGCAATGGTACCGGTGATTTCACCAGCATAGTTGCAGGAAAATAATACCACCACCCCATTTTCGAGTATTGGCCGAATAAATAAGTGTCATGACCAAATTGATTATGAAGTATCACATTTTCGAAGAAACCATGGAAATAATCTGGAAATGGAAGTTTGAGGTTCAGGTATGCGTTTTGAAGTGGTTTTACTAATAATGGCATACTCTCACCCACTCCAGAAATATTATCAAGATGTGCTTGTGTTTTAGCGGTGTTTTCAAAGTTGCTTTCTGCAAGAGTTCTAAACTGAAAGCCGTATACCGCTGTAAGTGCAAAAATCCACAAAGCAATAATAATGAGAGGTTTCTTAAATGCTGAAAAGAATCGAAATGTAGTATGACTTCGAGTGTATTCGATTATAAAAAGCATCAGAATCCATAACGCAGCAACAGGGATGGCTGAATATTTAGTTATAAGCGATAAAAAGGCTATGATTCCAAACGAAATAAGGTGACTCCGGTTATACGTTTTTCCGTATTTGTATAGAAAATAGGTTGCTCCAAAAATCATGGGAACGATCCATCCGTCGGTGGTGACAAGACTTGAGTGAGCAATGATATTGGGTTCAAGAGCATAAAGAAAAGCAAAAACACCTCCAGTCATAATCCCCCACTCTTTAGAAACTATACGCGTTAGAAATACTATAGATACAGCTACAAACAGTACCGTAACTGTTCTGGCGGGGTTGAGAATTTCAGGGACAAAATAAGTTCGGGGTCCATTTATTTCGGTAAGTTCTGCTGCCAAGTTGTCTTTTTCTGCTTTTCTCCAGTCATCGGATGAGGTTGAAGGAATAATTACGTTTTCATTCAGTGCAACAGGAATTGCATTCATGACATTGGCAAAGATTGGATGATGTTTATTCAGTCGGTAATCACCTGTTTCAAGAAGCATAAGTCCTCGTACGAGATGTCTGTTTTCATCGCGGGTTCGTGAGTACTGTGCACCACTACTTCCCGCAATGATTGCAAATAGAATTGCCATAAGAAATGCAGGTGCAAAGATTCGCAACGTTTTTTTAAGTTGGGAAAGCATGGATGTAATCAAGGCACTCTTTGTGTTCATGGTGATGATTATACCGTTCTCAAGGAACAGGGGCTAGTAAAAGAAGATAGTGCCATTTGTCAGGATAGTCCTTTTGTATCCCCTTCATTAAATAACCAGAACTTCATCAAGATTGGTAGTAAAGCGGCGGGAAAGGTGTTCCCGGTTCATGCGCCAGGGCCTGTCAGTTCCTTCTGATGCTGTGTGAATGGTGTTCCTTCCCCACACTTTGTTAATGGCATCGATAGCCTTCATGACCGGATGTTCACAGGGATGAGTATCGCAGAAAAGATCGAGCTGGGATGAACGGTCCGGCTGAATCTCTGAAATGAGTACACCTGCCTTTTTGTAGCGAAATCCATCGCGGTATAGTATCTCCAGTTTGTTTAGCGCTGCTGAAATAAGACGGGGGGTGTATGACGTGGCCGGGTGAATGGCTGTAGTAGCGCTTCGCGCGTAGAAGGCATCGCTGTTAAAGGGATTCGTGGTGATATAGACGGTAAGCAGGCTTGCGGTGGAGTGTTGTTGTCGAAGCTTTTCCGCCGCTGTTGCCGTGTAGCTGGCAACTGCCTCTCTGAGGTCATGAAAGCAGGTGACCGGAGTGCCGAAAGATCGTGAAGAAAGTATCGTTTTGTGGGGAGGAGCGACTGATTCAAGATCGATACAGGAGGTTCCGTGAAGTTCGAGATAGGTGCGCAGTCCGGTTACGGTGAAGTTCTTCTTTATCCACTTCTCATGAGCATTCATGAAATCTGCTACCGTCGAAATACCTTCTAGTGCAAGTTTTACACTTGATTTCCTTCCTATTCCCCAGATCTTGTCGACGGGCATGGATGCAGCCTTTTTAATGAAGTCACGGTCAGTAGAGCTGTCATAGACTCCCCCAAGGGAAGGATTTTTTTTGGCGATAGCATTAGAAAGCTTTGCCAGTGTTTTGGTTGTTCCCAGTCCAATGGAAACAGGGATACCAGTCCATCGGAGGACGGTTTCGCGAATTCTCTTTGCATATTCTGCTGCATTGTCGTGGTAAGCCGATTGGTCAAACGATATAAATGACTCATCTATCGAATAAATTTCAATATCCTCACTGAATTGGGTCAGCACCTGCATGACACGCTGGGACATATCAGCATACAGCGAGAAATTTGAAGAAAAGACGTGAATATGATGCTTAGAGACAAGCCCTTTGATTTTAAACAACGGCACTCCCATCGGAATACCCAGTTCCTTTACTTCATTTGAACGGGCGACCACACAGCCATCATTGTTGGACAGGACAAGGACGGGCACCCCTCGAAGTGATGGATTAAATACCCGTTCGCAAGACACATAGAAATTATTGCAGTCTACCAAGGCAAACAAGTGGCGAGAGGGAACAGGAGTGGTGAGGACGCCTCTATGGTTGTGTGCTGTTTTACCCGAAGGTGAAATTGCGGGAGCTGGATTGAGTTGTGGTGCGGAATGATGTGACATGATGCTTCTTGGTAAGATAGTTCATTACGGGTAACTATTTTCTCGAGATTGCTTCGTATCGTGAATGACATGGGTAACCACCCCCCATATTTCGAAGTCGGTCTCGGGAGAAATGCGGATCTCTTTGAATTGAGGGTTCTCGGGAAGAAGCACAATACCTTGCCCTGTTTGTTTGCTGAGTCGTTTGACTGTGAATTCTCCATCGATAATAGCGATAACGATTGAGTGATGAACAGCCTCGAGTGAACGATCGACGACCAGTAGATCGCCAGGAAAAATCCCTGCCCCCGTCATTGAAACACCAGAAACTCTAATAAAAAACGTGGCGGCAGGATGTTTTACCATATGCTCGTTTAGATCAATGGCGTTCTCGGTAAATTCGCCTGCGGGGCTTGGGAATCCTGCGCAAATGACACTTTCGCTCAATGACACACGGGTGTGCGAAGGATTATGGCAATAGGGATAGAACTCAACTTCGGTTAATGTTCGGGTGTCTGGTGTGCTTTTTGATATCGGTGAACATTTCATTGTGAAATTAGAAAAAGCTTAACGAGGTGCGGAAGGCCTCCTGTCAGCACATGCACAAGGCATCTACCAGACAGCAGGGTTTTCCCCTCCGCCCTTTAAGTATACCCGGACAGGTGACGGAGGGCAAGAAGGAGGAAGTGCGGATTATGAGTAAAGCGTTGTTAATATATTAATGAATATCAATGACCTTTCCTTCTGTAATTTTCAAAAGAATTTCAGGCGTCAGCTTGAATACCGTCTCCGCCTCACCTCCTGCCGCCCAGATTTCAGAAAATGATAAGAGATCTCTGTCAATATAGGTGGGAAGAGGGGTTGTATGACCTATGGGAGGAATACCACCGACAACAAATCCGGTTTCTTTCAGTACTATTTCAGGGTCAGCAAACTTCATGTCTTCTCCAGTCTCTTGTGCTATGAGGTCAGTATTTACTCTGTTGACTCCGCTTGCGATAACAAGGAATAGTTTCTTCGAAGTTTTACCTTGAAATACAAGAGATTTCGCAATCTGTGCGACTGAACAACCGAGTGAATCCGCAGCCATTTGCGCTGTCTTTGCAGACGAAGGGAGCGTGATAATGGAACACTCTTCGAATCCTTTATTTATAAGGT
>CAZDUZ010000007.1:0-33032 GCA_964508755.1 uncultured Candidatus Saccharibacteria bacterium
GATTGCACTACCGCTGCGGCTCCAGCTTGGGTTCCCATTGGATGACTGTGTACTCCCCCACCCATGGTCGTAATGAAATCGATATGTTTCATAGTATCGAGGAATTCCGGCAAAAGTACGGGATTAAGTCCTCCTGAGATTATTGGGCACATTTTCTTTACAGTACGCCATTTTTCTTCATGTACTTCTTCACGAGGCCACGAGCGATTTGTATAACTCTCACTCCACCGGGACGCTTCAGCTTCAATTTTTAAGACAATATCACTATCCTTCGCAGGAACATGCGACCACACTTGTGTAAAACAGGGTCCCTCAGCTTTTAATCTCAGTGCAAGATTAGCTGCCGTAATATCAGTATCCGGTGTACCAGACATTTTCCCGACACCGGCAGTACCGGTATGAATTCCAGAACAACCTGCTAGTCGTGCCATTTTTGTCAGCACCGATACAGAGTATCCGATTGGATTCTCTTCCCGTGTAAAAGCACCATGACCTGCCCTATGAAAATGCAAAAACACATTGGGAAAGTGACGACGGACTGTTTGCACAGCTGCCCAACCAGCGGTAATACCATCTACAAGGAAAGCATAACTTCCCGGTTTCATTTTCGAAATAATGTAATCAGCACGATGGAGCATGGTGTCATAATCAGCAGAAGAAATATTAAATGAATGAACCTTCGTATGACCGGTAATTTGTTCAGCTTTATCCATCGCCTCTCTGACTGAATCAACCATCTTCTCAAAAGGACAGAAATACTGATCGGATTGCGGCTCATCATTTTTTACAAAGTGCCCGCCACCAGCCCAAAAATCATAACACATTTCACCATATTCTGTAGCATTCAAACCGATCTTAGGTTTAATGATTGTTCCAAGTATTGGAGAATCCCACAACTGGAGATACTCCCGCATATCATCAATGGTATACGACGGACCATCATACAAACTGAGCATCGTGGTGGGTAAATAGACATCAAGAAGTTTGCATCCTACAACGTCACTTACTCCGAAAATATTACCCGCGATAAAGGTCATGATGTTTTGAATGTTACCTCCACTATCGAATATAACCCACGGATATGCAATTTTCACAATGCCCGTCGATTCATCGATATCGTAGACGCGTGCGTTTAGACTTAATGAAAAGTTTGTGGCAGATCCAACTTTCAAATTACTTCCCGTCGAAGACTCTGCCGCAATTTCTGTGGCTACATCATCAAGAGATCTTCCATCCGCAGGAATAACTTTAAAGGCCGCAAGTAAGTAATTATCATTTGTAACAGATTCATCGCCAAGGAAAAGATATTCTTGTTGCATATGAGGGCAGTTAATATTATCTCTCCTGAGTATATTCGAAAGTCAGGGTGTTTTGAAGTCTAAGGCATTGGTAATGACATCTTAAGAGACTTTACCTTTAGCATTTATAATGAAATACCAAGTTTTTTATAGACATTTTCCCTTGTCTTTTCAAATGCATAGTAGAACACAGAGAAAGACGTGATTATTAAGATCACACTAGAGATTAACCCAAATACAATAGTCAGTGCCAGCGACTCCCAAAAGGGTTCGGTTAATGCCAGTGGAAGAAGTCCAGCAATGGTAGTTAATGAAGTAGCAATTATCGGACGAGTTCTTAGTTTTACCGCTTCAGCAATTGCATCAATAACATTCTTCCCTACCCGACGCCTTGCATTGGCATACTCAACCAACATTATGGTGTTATTGACTACAATTCCGATAAGTCCAGTCATACCGACAATGACAAAGAAACTCATTGGATTTCCAGTAAGGTATAGACCAAGAAACAATCCGGGAAAGCTAAATGGTATCGCCAATAAAATAAGAAGGGGCTGGCTGAAAGAATTGAACTGAAGAACCAAAAGCAGATACATAACCAGTAGAGCTATAACACCAGCAATTGCTACCGAGCTAAATGATTCAGCGTTTTCAGTTTCTTGTCCGAAATCAAATCCTAATTGGACAGTATCAGGAGTATCATACTCAGATTCAATGTATTGCTGTAATTCAAGGAGAGCTGCGCTATTCGTGTTATCACTTAGTTTTGCAGAAATTTCTGCATAGCGCTCTCCGTTAAGAGTTCTGATATCATTAACATACGCAACTTGTACATCTTCTACTGAGACGCCACTTTCTAATTCAGTACCCGTAAGGAGCGTATCGATTTCATTAGTAGTTTGAGACAAACGTTCATTTGACTCTGTATATACTTGCATTGCGAATGGATACTGAGAAGTAGGAGGACCAGCAGAGATAATAGATGACGATACTACGGCTCCAGGAATTATTGTTGCCAAATCATTTATTCCAGAAGAAATTTCCGGAGCAGTAATTGCACGTTCATTCATATCTTTAAGTGTCAATTGGACAACTGCACTTCGGTTATCTCCAGCAAAGTACACTATCTGTTCAATAGAATTTCCATATTTCTCGATAATGACATTCTCCACCTGCACACTAAGATCTCTCGAATTTGAAGCCGTAGTACTTTGTGGAAATGTAAAAGAAAGTGCAATTATGTCCGAATCCTTTGCTGGAGCGAAGAAGGAAAACTTAAGCTTAGATGCCCAAAAACTTCCTCCAATAATCACCAATATTGTTCCTATGAGCAACATCATACGGTATACATTCTTGGATAGTACTTTTCTTACATTAATTTCACCAAATTCTCCGAGACGTAGTAACAATGAGGGAACAAAATCTGAAATACGATTGAATAAGCTTGTTTTCGCATATACCGAATCACGAAGCAGCAGATTGCTTAAAAATGGAAGTATGGTAAGTGCAATAATCAGAGAAGTTACCAATGCGGTGATGACAGTAATTGGAAGTACTCTGATGAAATCTCCTAATATTCCCGTTACAGTCACCAGCGGGAAAAATACCAGAACAGTCGTTAAAGTTCCTGAAATATCAGCTATTCCAATGTCATTTACTGCCCTACGTACCGCTTCCCACCCTTTAAATCCCTTTCGTTTATAGTAGTCTATTGCTTCAACAACTATAGTACCATCATCAACAAATAACCCAAGGACAAGTATCAAAGCAAACAAGGATATGGTGTTGAGTGTATATCCCATAAACGCAAAAATGATAAAAACGCTTGCAAGTGTAAGCGGAATAAAAATGGAAAGAATAATTGCAGAACGAATATTTATTGTCAGAAGAAGTATCACAAAAATTGTCACAATTGCTGCAATTGCATTGCTTTCTAGTGAAGACAACTGACTTTTCAAACTTATCGCAGGATCGCCCGCAAACACAACATTAACTTTGTTAAATTCTTCCCTCGTCAGTACTTCTTTCACTACCTTTTGTACTTCGTCGGAAAATTCTATAGCTCCGATTTCGTTATCTTTTTTAACCACACCTACGGCAAGTGCATCTCTTACAACTAACTCTCCATCCTCACGTACCCCAACTCGTGAAAAAGAGGTTTGCAGACGTTCAGTACCCCCCGTAATTACATTTAATTCATCACTTATTTGATCCTTTACATTTACTTGCTTAATGAGAGTACTTTTCTGAAGTTCATCCCGAATTATCTGCGCTTTTATTTGTAAATCCTCAATATGATCAGTCCCATCAACAGAATAGAGAGAAAAAACAAGATCATTTTGACCATCAATGAAACTTGCATTCGGAACAATGACTGACGAATTTTCCGAAATTCCTCTTTCAATGATTAACGATTCAATATCGGATTTGACGATTTCTGGCGAAGTCACTTCAGTATTGAAAGACACCACAAGGGAAGAAAAAGAAGCCGTGGAAGTTGTCGTTATGTCAGTAACACCCTCTACCCCCTTTATTTCATTGAATAAAGGAGTGGTAATACTGCTTTCTGTTACCCCTGCATCACCGCTAAAATATGGTGTATTAACAATTACCACGGGAATATTAATTACTGGAAATCCTTCTCTGCGCAGGAAAGAAGAGTAGCTGAAGTAGCCAAGGAATAGTAAAGAAACAGCTAACAAAAATGTAAACTTACTTCTTTCTGTAAAAATTCTACTAATACGGGTAATAAAACTATCTTTCATATGGTAATTGAATTCAATCTTAACACTTGTCCAATAAGGAGCCGGACATTGTACCATATGTATTACATCCGGGCTACATTTCAAAGAACAATGAATTCATCCTCTCAATTAATTTGAGAAATTGCATAGATTCATATATCATCCAAACTCTAATATGAAAAATCAAATATTATGGCTCGATATATAGCAGTATTTACGGGACCTGACAGAGTTAATCCCTTAATGTTTCGCATTGGCACAAACGCGTATACCAGCAGAAACCCCGAAACGGTAGAAGCACATATTGCCAGTTGGGATGGTAGACAGGCATACCATTACGGAATAACAGGAGTTCTCGCGGTAAGAGCTGTTCCATATGAACAATTTCAACAAAATTATAATGAAGTGCCACCAGTAGTTGAATCAGTTGAAGTATTCACGAACATGCTTGATAGACTATTTCCTCGAGAAAGTGAAGCTCAAGAATCTCCAGAAGGAAGAAACCCAGAGTTATCCTCATAGAAATTGAAAGTGGTCTATACCTTACGTAATAAAAGAGCGCCTCTGCTTTCGCTTTGGCGCTCTTTCTGCTCAATGGTTGTGATATGTTTACATCATTTTGACATGGTCAGCCACAGCTCCTGGATACATCTGCGCAAGACCACTTACGGCTTGACCAAATTCTCTTCCAGATAATCCATGCTTTCCTGGCATTCCATTACTCTGATTTGAATTTCCCATATTATTACTAACAAATTATCTTTTCTACGACTCTCGTAGTAATTGCTACACATCAATACTACATACGTAGTACTTTTATGTCAAGCGGTATAAGTATCCTCCATAATAGAAACAGAAAATTGTAAGTTATAACCCTTTAATGAATGTTTTTTTCATGCTACCATCTACGTATGCATAATAAGAAAGAGGAGGGTTTGTCTCATTCTGGAAAGAATTCTCGTATTCGAAATGTTTTGTTGATCGGTGGAACAGGATTCATTGGAACTCATGTGCTACACCATTTGAAAGCTCGTGGATATCGCCCTTATTTGTTATCTCGAAAGCAAAACGCATCCATAGAAACTATTCAAGGATCAATTTCAAATAAGAACGATGTATTGAACGCGATATCCCAGGTTGATGCAGTCATAAATCTAGCAGGACTTTCACCGAACAGGATGCCAAGCAAACGGAATTCGTATCAGGATGTTCACGTATCAGGTGTTTCTAATGTTGTCGATGCTATTAACCAGCAAAGCAAAAATATTCCCCTTGTTCATGTAGGGGCACTCGGAGCAGATAAAGAATCCCCGAATGAATACATGAAAACAAAAGGAGAAGCAATTGAAATAATCCGTACATCAGCTATTTCTTATACAATTATTAATCCATCCATTGTTGATGGAGAGGGTTCAGGACTCGACATGACATTTAAAAAGCTTTCTTTCATTAAAGTTATTCCTGTTCCGAAACTAACAGCTAAAATCCAACCGGTATCGGTTGAAACACTTGCGAAGTTGATTGTAAAATCGCTCAATGCTAAGAATAATCAAGAAATTGACGCGGTAGGAAATTCTGTTATCACATTTTACGAATACTTTCGACGGCTTGCTTATAGAAACGGCCTGAAAACAATACCTATTCCAAAACCCATCATTATTCTTGGCGTGAAGTTCCTGCAAATAGTTAGACTACTTCCCCGCCACACAGAAATTCTTCTGGAAACTGATAACATTTCGTCAAGATTCAAGTAAATTTATAACCAATTTCATGAAAAACGTTGCGATTATTGGCGCTGGTTTTGGAGGTCTTGCACTTGGTCTAAGACTGCAAGCTAAAGGGTTTAACGTTACTATTTATGAAAAACAGGAACTCCCGGGAGGTCATGGAGTACAATTTCAAAAAAACGGCTACCTCTTCGATATGGGTCCTTCACTCATTACCGCACCATCAATTATAGAAGAGGCTTTTTTCAGCGCAGGTGAGAACCTTTCGGATTATCTCGACACAACACTTTTATCCCCATTCTACCGGATATATTTTTCTGACAAAACGTACCTCGATTACAGCGGTAACAGAGAACTTATGATCAATGAAATCTCAAAATTTTCAAAAAATGATGCACAGCAATATGACCGATTCATGGATTACTCACGAAAACTTTATGAAACGGTAATTCTTGAACGACTTGGTTCACAACCATTTCTTTCTCTTGCCGATATGCTCAAAGCAGCTCCACGCCTTATTCAAAGCAGGTCGTATCAGTCAGTGTATCAGGTGGTGAGTAGTTTCTTTAAACATGAAAAAATTCGCTTTACCTTTTCATTTCATCCATTGTTCATTGGAGGTAATCCGTTTGTTACTCCTGCCTTATACCTCATGATTCCCTATTTGGAAAAAGAAGAAGGTGTATGGTTTAGCAAGGGGGGAATGTTCTCACTAGTGAAAGCATTCGAAAAAGCTTTCATTAAAAAAGGCGGCGTAATAAAAGTGAACCATGAAGTAACTGATATTATTGTTAAAAATCGTACAGCGCAAGGAGTTACCGTTAATGAGAAAAACATTCCCTACGATCTTGTCGTTTCAAACAGCCATTTAATGAATACCTACGGCGAACTAATTTCTCCTAAAGAACGAAAACACTGGACTGATCATAAACTGCAAAAAATGAAGTATTCAATGAGCTGTTTCCTTCTTTATATTGGCACCAAGAAGCAATACCCAGAGCTTAAGCACCACACACTTATACTTTCCCCACGATACAAAGGACTAATAGATGATATATTTAATGGAAAGCATCTACCTGATGACTTTTCATTATATCTTCATGCTCCTACGAAAAGTGATCCCACAATGGCTCCAAAGGGTAGCGAGTCTATGTATGTACTTGCCCCTACAGCAAATCTTAATGCAGACATAGACTGGAACAGCGAAGGTCCAAAATTCAAAGATAGGCTGCTCACATTCTTAGAACAAGATTTTGGTCTTACAGATCTCCGTAAGCATGCTGAAGTAGTCGAATATTTCACCCCTCAGGATTTTCTTGATAAACGGAACAACCATCTGGGTGCAGCATGGGGTCTGCAACCTGTTCTTTTGCAGAGTGCCACATTCCGTGCTCACAATAGAAGCGAAGACATCAAAAATCTCTATCTCGTTGGAGCAAATACCCACCCTGGGGCTGGACTCCCTGGAGTTCTACTTACCGCAGAAACAACCGAGAAAGTTATACTCCAAGATCATGGTGAAAATAGAAATCATCACCAAAACACATGATATACCTTCTTATAAATCTTTTTACGATTATTCCTACCCTTGCACTTTCATTTTCGAAACAACTTAAGGGTAAGTTCTCTCATCTATCTGCCTTGCTTGCAATTCTATCAGTTGGAATTGTTTTTATTTTCTGGGATCATATTGCTCTAAAACAAGGGCACTGGTCATTCAGCAAGGAATACACTCTCGGCATTGGATTATTCGGACTTCCGTTGGAAGAGATTCTTTTTTTTGTTACCGTTCCTTTTGCATCGATTTTCGTATATGAAGTACTCGACTTTTACCGAGTTAGATCTTTGGTGAAAGTCGTACCTTTCGTACTGTTTGGCTATTTTTCTTTAGGGTTATTTATAATTGTATTAGCTTCTAGTCAAGGGTTTCCTGAATATGCAACTTTTGTAGGTATATTGCTGATTGGATATGTTGCATACCAAATATTCATTAGAAGAAATTATCCAGAAAAATTCGTCGCATATAATGTCTATGCCTTAATATCGTTTTTCATTGTAAACTCACTGCTGACAGGCATTCCCATTGTACTTTACGGTGAAGGCATTACGGGATTACGAGTAGGTACCATTCCTATAGAAGATTTTGCTTATAACTATTTACTTCTCAATATTGTTTTGGAAACGTACTTGATTTTCAATAAGAAGCGTTAAACATATCATTAACTTATTGCCTACAGAGTAAATAGATATGGAATTGATCGTTCTTATAATTACAATTACTTGTCTGATTTTTTCCACAGTTAATATAATCACGAACATTTATCAGATATCACCCATTCGGTCCCTTCACTACAGAAAGTTAAAAAATAAGGCTTCACTTACTTCAATTATCATCCCAGTCAGGAATGAAGAAGAAAATATTGGAAACTTATTAACAGATATTCAAAATCTTGATCGTAATCAGTTTGAAATCATTGTTATCGACGATCACTCTTCTGACAACACAAGAAGTATTTTAGAAACATTCCCGAATGTCCGTATCCTGCAGTCTAAGAAATTACCATCACAATGGCTGGGTAAACAATGGGCATGCATGCAAGGCTATAAGCAAAGTAAAGGAGAAGTGATTGTGTTTTTAGATGCAGATGTCCGTATCAAATCAAATATCATTGCAGAGACTTCATATTTCCTGACCAACTCGCAATATGGTTTCATCAGCATTTTCCCAAAACAAATCATGACTACGCTGTCCGAAAAAGTAATAATTCCAATTATATCGATTTCACTTTACAGTCTTCTCCCTCTATGGTTGGGAAGGTATTCAAGAAATAATAGTATTGCTGCCGCAATTGGTCAATTTATGGCTTTCAGGAGAGATGTCTATGAAACCCTTGGAACTCATGAAGCCGTAAAGGATAGTGTTGATGACGTAGGATTTGCTCGTATAGCCAAAAGAAAAGGTATTTCAATGAAACTGTATCAAGCAGATGAGAGCCTTCAGTGTAGAATGTATCCAAA
The DNA here is from genome assembly GCA_964508755.1 of uncultured Candidatus Saccharibacteria bacterium. Taxonomy (GTDB): domain Bacteria; phylum Patescibacteriota; class Dojkabacteria; order SC72; family JAFGCJ01; genus CAZDUZ01. The sequence continues at coordinate 8,788 of CAZDUZ010000007.1, forward strand.
TGCTGAAAAAGTATTTCGTGGTTTACGACGGTCACTGTATTGGACGCTCTATCCATTTCGAATTTATTCTGTAGTTCCACTTATCCTGTTTCTTCTTTCTTTATCATTATTCCCTATCTATCTATCCCTGCAGTTTCGATATGGGTGGTTCATACTACTATTTATTCTTGCTCAAAGAATTGCTATAGCGATTATAAGTCATACTTCAGTAATCATTTCATTAATCACCCATATTCCAACAATGCTGCTATGGGCTTATTCATTAATCTCACTATTAATTTCTACTAAAAATATCGAATGGCGAGGAAGGAAAATTTCACAACAATAGGTTCATTCCTAATCATTTTCTTATTATTTTGTGGTGCGTTGCTCTACATCCTCGCTGGATCTGAAAACAGAGTTTCGCAACTAAGCCTCACTCCAATATTAATTTTGCTTTATGGAATTGTTGTTTACGATGAATATCGTATTAGTAAAAGAATTGAGTGGGTTCCTATAGCTCTGATCATTGTAGTAACAACTTTTCTTATAGAGGTTATTGGTTCAAAATCGGGCATTCCATTCGGCCATTACTCATATGAGCAGGGTCTCATTTTAACTCTCTTTGGAGTACCTCTCATAATTGGTATTAACTGGGTAATGGTAGTGCTTGGCGCAAAGGCAATAGTTCAACAATATTTCGGACAGATCCCTTTGTGGAAACAAATTACTGCTGGAGCAATCTTGACGGTAATCTTTGACATTGTGCTTGAGCCTGCGGCAATTTCACTTAACTACTGGAAATGGAAAGGTGAACTGATTCCAGTTCAGAACTATATTTCATGGTTTTTTATAGCAGTAGCAATTCTATTTCTCTTTCGAAGACATACATTAATATCACCCTTATGGAGAATTCTCTTCCTTGCAGAAATGGGATTCTTTTTACTACTACAAATTATTATCTAGGTATGCAACTAACTGATAGTAAACTGTATCCTCACAATAATAATAAGAATAACAAGGATAATTGAGATAAAAGCACCTATCTTGCGTATTAATCTGCCACTATATACTAACTCTCCCTGTATCCATCCAACCAATAAGAGACAAGACAGAAGAATCAGTAGAGAATAAATAAATATGTTTGTAAAAATAAACGAAAAAGCCAGGATAATTATCGAAGCAAGCAGCAAGACTAATTGATTTCTGTCAAAGTTCGATTTTTCTTTTCGAACAGCATTCATGATATGAACTATAATGAAATTAGAAAGACATGAACTTTAACAATTCATTTTACTCCGATTATTTCAATTATGATAGAATATGCAATAAATTCTTTTCCCAACCCTAATGTCAGATGTCGTTGCAATATATATAAACATTCATTTTCCAACTATTGAAGAAGCCCAGAAAATTGGAACAGAACTACTCGAAAAGAAATTGGCAGGTACAATTAAAATCACACCAAACGTTCACCTCCTTTACAAAATGGAAGACAAAGTTGATGACGATATCACTGTATTGATGACTATAAAAACTACACAGCAACATCTAAAGGAAATAGAGGCATATATGTACGAACATCACAGTTGGGGAACTCCCTGTATAGAAGTATTTCCAATTATTAACGATCACTGCTAAATCAGATCCGTAAATCGTACGTAAGTACACACATCGTGTAAAAAAGTCAGATCATTAGATCATTTCTGAATGTCCGATTTTTGACAGGAGTCTATTTACCCGTTTTTCAAAATTCGGATGAGTTGAAAATAACTCTGTTAATCCCCCGCCAGGAAAAGGATTGTCTATATAAAGTGATGACAAAGCTGGATTTGTCTGCATTGGAATACGCTCTGCCTGATGATGTATTTTTGTCAAAGCTTGCGCCAAATACCGTGGATCTCCGGTTGCTTCAGCCGAACCATCATCAGCAGAAAATTCACGCGCTCTCGAGATAGCAAGTTGGATCATTAATGCAATAATTGGTGAAAGAATTAAGAGTATTATACTTCCCCCACCACGATCATTGTCACCTGACCGAAACGCAAATGCAGAACCAAATTGAGCAAGAGCTGTAATTGTGCCAGCAATAACTGCAGCGATGGTAACCAACAGAACGTCACGATTCTTTATATGTGCAAGCTCATGAGCAAGAACTCCCTTCACCTCTTCCCGAGAAAGCGTTGTAAGCAAACCTTTAGTTACACAAACGACAGCGTTGTGATAATCTCTTCCCGTAGCAAATGCGTTTGGTTGCATTTCGTCAGAGATGTACAATTTCGGAACAGGAAGATTCATTTTGGATGATAACTCTCGTAAATCGCTATAAAGCTCAGGGCGCTCTTTCTCTTCAAGGAGACGAGCTCGAGCCATACTTAATGCAATTTTGTCACTGAACCAGTAGCTGATACCATTCATTAAAAGACCCATACCCAGAAAGAGAGGTACCATTCTTACCCCGCCTAAGACATAACCGACACCAACGAGAAGTGAGGTTAGAAATACGTACAACAATCCAATTTTTAATGTGTATGATATGTCATTCATAATACAAATATTACAGAGAAGAGAACAAACATGCAAGAGCTGTCTTAGATACTTTCACAATGACTATTCACAGACAATTAACGGTTACAGGGACATTTTTCTTCATAAAGGTAATTGTTTCCCTCCTGAATAATTACATCAAAAGATTGACGGTCAAATTCATTTGATTCTATCCAGGATAGGTTACGGTCGTAGTTAAGTATCACAAGAAAACCTGATTCATCATTTTCTTTCCACTGTTGATATGATACATATCCAGGAGTAAACAACTTCTGCGACTCACCTGGGAGGGATCGAGGCCATACTCGAGTTTTCGCGTAAAACCAAAGAGCAGTATCATAATCAGCAACGACTGATACTTTTTCAATTCCGTTTTCCTCAAAATATTCAGATGATTTATTAAAGAACTCCAATAAGGTTTCATCGTAATTTAATCGATGAATTCTTTCATCCGTCAACATTCTCCAATGAAGACCGTACATATCCATAAAGCGGCCATCTAAACCAAGCGTATTCATATCAAACGTTGGCACAGGAGCAGCTTGAAGACATTGGGAGTTCGTTTGAATGGGACTCATTAAAAACACAAACAGAAGTATGCCAAGATAACTAGACGAGATTATATATTTTGCTCGACCACGAATTAATTCGGACACCCGATCAATCCCTGCTACCGAAACGGCATACAATAGCGTACCCGTAAGAGGATAGCTTTTCGCAAGACTGTAAGATGAAAGAAAATCAAATCGATAAAGAATATAGAGAATGAAGGTGTATACGACACCAGAGATAACAAATATATCAATACGGGTAAGGTTCTTCACCGAAAAATTCTTCCTTAACAGTATCCACAGCAACATAAACGGAACAAAGATTATGAAATTTAACGCAAGTACCTTATATGCTGTCCCATCCGCAGCAGCAGCTTGTGCGGTGTTACCTTCAATATGAACCAAAGCAAATGGTATTCCTAATATGATGGTCGGAATAAAAGCAAGTAATAATTTAGATCCCTTCCGGATACTCTTCACCATTTCATGAACTTGGATTTCTTTAGCAAAGCAAAGAAGTAGTAGAAGTATTGCTGGAGGAACCCAATAAAAATAACTAAATAGTATTGCTGCCAGTAAAATTCCCGCCACTACAATTTTTTGCATATTCATCGTTTCATGAAGCACATCATAGAACCCAAGTAAAAAGAGCAGGCCTACCATTTGAGAAGAAAATCCGAAACTCAACAGACTAAAGAAAAAACCAAAGAGTGTAAGTACAGACAGTAGCAATCGACTCGTGAAATGTTTAATCCTCAAATCCCTTATAGCAAGGTAGCCAAAATATCCAGAAATAGATGAAAACAAAAGCACCCCATACAGATTAAACACAGCATCGAAGGGGACCAAAAAGAGCAATCGTGAAATAAGAACTATTACCACACTGTTTCCAAAAGGATAATCCGACATACCTGGAGAATCAGGAAAATATATATTCCTATCAAAAAAAAGCAGCGAATCTTCCCTCAGAACATGATCAGCCATCATATAATGAACAGCGCTGTCCAAGGTGAAATATTGCGGTAGCATAAATTTTCCTCTCAGATACACTACTCCAATGATGAGGGCAATGAGAGCAATCCCTAATCCCCATTTTTTCATATCATCAATAACAAATGGTGAGGGCATCATGATTTCGAGTGATATTCCCAAACGTCTATATATCAAAACAATTGTCAGCGAACAAACAATCAATAGTGCAGAATAGGTAAATAGCGAAAGAGGGATCGTAAGCCACGAAAGCGGAAAAGAAGCAATAATTAACAAAGCAAATACGAAAAGTATACTCAGCATGAACGATCCACGAACAACGCTACGAACTAACAAAACAAAAAACGAAAAAGAAAGAAGAAACAGCAAGGAACCAATCAATTCCATCAGTTCTACACCTTTCAGTTAAAAGATTATGCGATAACTACAAGCAGTTTATAATAGAGACGGTACAGTGGATTAACAATATACAACAACAAAGGATTCTTCATTTCTTCAAAGAGTAGATCTGATTCAAATCTGCGAAGAATAATCTTATCATTAACGATTCTTGTTTTTTGAACAATTCTTCTTTTCTTAAAAATCTCTTTCAGATGAGTGAGAATATACGCATATGATGACATTTTCCTGCGAAAATATCCTCCGAATATTGAGTATGTTACAGCAATTACTTCATTAACAATCAATATCGGTATCATATACACTAAGGTTTTCAATGTATAATTTTCTAAAACTATCATTATTCGATTCTTTTCAGCATGGTAAATTTTATGTTCATTTCTTTTAAAACTGTACTTGTGATAAACCAATGATTGAGAGGATAGAATGTGCGTCTTCCCTTTTAGCAGCCCTCTCCATGAGTAATTTTCATCCTCCATGTACATAAAGAAATCCTCATCAAAACTACCGACAAAGGAGTAATACTCCTTCGACACAAGAAGTGCGACTCCGCTAGCAGACAGTATCTGCTTATCTTTTTCTAGAGGTCTATACTGTTTCTTATAATCCTTGCAATATCCAAACCCTAGGTAATGAATAGCATTTCCAATGGTATTAATAATTTTTCGGTCTTCGTATAAAAGTACGACAGGTTGAACGAGTCCAATTGAAGATCCGCCGTTTTGATAGGTTTTAATAAGAGAAGTAACCATATCTGGATCTGACTCAGTATCGTCATTAAGCAGAATACAGAAATCAGCGCCTGCATTGAATTCCTTTTCCATTGCAAGATTATTACCACGTGCATATGCTAGATTCTCTGGAAAAACTGTAATTTCAACCTTAGGAAAATGCTTTTTCACATACTCGACTGTTCCATCAGTTGATGCTTGATCGTAAAGACAAATCTTGAGGTTTTGGTATGTTTGATTCTGAAGAGACTTCATGCACATTTCCATATGATGAATACTGTTCCAGGAAAGAACAACAACAGATACACGTTTCCCTATTGATTGTGAATTATGTTTCATACGTTGCACCACAATTTACTTTCGAATGATATACACACCTGCGCATGCTGTCCACTGCAGAATCTATAAAAGCGAAGGAATAATTTTGCTAAGCAAATACAATAGATATGTTCCAACAATAATAATACCCGAGATCTGGCTTAAGGTTTTATTTGATCCAAGTAGCTTCATCTCAATAAGAATAAGTAAGATAATTATTAGATTATATTGATTAGAAAACGTAATGTCCGAAATTGCCTCTGGACTAAGTGGAATAGCAGATATCATTGCAGGTATTCCAAGCCCCAACCCCAAATTAACAATATTTCCTCCAAACACATTTCCCAAAACAATATCAAGAAAACCTGATCTAGCTGCCTGGATGCAAGAAACAATTGTAGGAAGAGATGTACCTATACCGACAATAGTAAGACCTACAATATACGGAGAAATATGCAGAATGTTAGATAATTGACTCGACTGCATACTTAGAAGAAAAGATGCAGCGATAAGAATTACAAAACCCACCAAGAAGACAAGCACAAATCGCCACATGGGTGGTTGATTTTTACTCAGTGTATCTGGATCAAAAGACATATGGGTTACATCTTGGAAAGCTTCTGGCTGTTTTCGTTCACGTTTGGCATATTGATAAATAACATAAGCGATGACCACATATGCCAGAAATATCATCGTACCTTCACCTCGTGACAACTTTTCATCTACAGCAAAAGTAGTAACTAACCCTATCATTGCAAGATAGAGTGGTAATTCCTTTTCATACACAGAATATTTTGTAACAATCGTCGTGAGAAATGCAGGTATTCCCAATGCAAGACCAAGATTTACAGCATTTGTACCTACTACATTTCCAATCGCAACATCCACACTTTCAGGATTTGTTAATAAAATGATAACGCTTACCGCAATAGTAGGAAGACCTGTACCAATTGCTACAATAGTTGAACCGGTAATAAGCGGACTAATATTAAGACGCTTAGAAATCTCTATAGAGCTATTAAGCATTACCGTCGAAGCACTCACCAGGACGATGAGACTAATGACAGTTAACCCAATAATTATGAAATCCATTGGAATGTATTAATCAATAAAGCGGCAGATTGTATCACCGCTTAGAAAATCCTACAATCTAAATGAATTATATTTTACCAAGTTTTTTCGCCAACAAATTCGTTTCTTGCAATGATTTTTCAATCTCGTCAAGTGACGTTTTCCAAACATCAGGGTTTTCAATATCTATTCCTACATTGTTAAATATCTCTTTTGGGGAAGCAGAGGTACCTGCCGCCAATATATTTTTTACCTTCTCAACTCCTTGAGGACCTTCTGCTGCAAGCTTTCTTAAATTTTTGGATATCAGCACTCCACTAGCATAAGAATATACATAAAAAAAGGATCTAAAATGCGACCAATACACCCACCAGTTTTCAGATCCTGGACTTAACTCAACGGCATGTCCCATATAATCCCCCATATGTCTATGAAACAATTCACCAATTATCTCCTTAGTCACATACCCCTCTCGAGCAAATGTTGAATGAAGATCTTGTTCAAAACGATAAGCGGCAATCTGTCTAAATACAGAAGAAATATCACTATCCATTTGTTCTACAAGCAGGGTAAGTCGAAGCTCATCATCCGCTTCTTGGATTAATTTTTCAAGGACACTGTCCTCGAAAAAAGTACTCGCAACCTCCGCAATGCATTTTGGTGTTCCGATATTCAATTCGTTCTGCTTCTTTTTCATTAACACATCATTAATCGCATGACCTGTTTCATGAGCAATTGTTAGTACATCCTTCAAACGATTAGTATGGTTGAGAAGAATGTAAACGGGTATACTTTTTGAACTACCTGCGCAAAAGGCTCCACTCGTTTTTCCTTTTCGTGGAAATACGTCGTACGAACCCTCTTTTAATAACGATTTCATGATAATTCCAAATTCCTCGTCTATTTCATGAAACTTATTCAAGACAAGATTTCGAGCCTCATCGAAGGAATACTCCGTTTCTATCCTTCCATAACTAATATTTCGTTCATGATATTTTAATTGATCTACGCCTAGCAATTTTGCCTTTAGTTCATAATATTGACGGGATATATCATAACTATTTGATACCGCAATAATAAGTGAATCAACCGCTTTAGTTGATATATCATCTGAAACATGACGTGGTTCATCAGGACGTGAATAACCTCGAAGCTGATACTCCATCTTATGATCTTCAAGAATAGAGTTAATCTCAGCCTCCGCAACATCAGAATGCTTCCGGTTAATTCGATGAAATGCTTTAGCAGCCGCATCCCTAACCTCTTTATCCTTTGCATTTATAAGGTTTTGTATTTCAGAGAATGTCCGTCTTTTTACTTGTCCTTTTTCATCAGAAAGGACTGCTGTTTCCTTCATAAGAAAGCGAGACGTCATATCCACCCAATTGCCATGTGACGTTTTCGACTTTATGTTAATGATTTTTTCTTCATCTTCAGAAAGTTGAAACCTCACCGTCTCAAAACAACGTTCCAGGAAGTGTTTATATTCCTGCAAAAGATCTGATTTGAGCATTATTAATTGAACATCCCTCGGGATTTTTCCTATACGAAGCTCAAAAAACTCAATTTCATTGTAAACGAGGAGTACTTTTTCATGAACTTTGTTGTTGTTTGCTTTAATAATAGGATCATCTTCATCTTGAGATGATCTCAACATCCAGTAAAAACCTACTTTTCCATCAATTCCTCCTTGAGCAAGAAGTTGTTCATACTCATCCAGAGCGACTTTTAAGACTTCGGGAATCTCAAGGTAGTCGGTACGTGATTTCCACTTTTTCGCAAATTCTAGAGTATTCTTTTTAGCCACCTTAAGTTTGGTTTCAAGTTTAGGATCATCATCTCCTTGAAATAGCATTGTTAAATTCCAAATATATGTGTCTCGAGTTGATGTACTCTTATCCGTACTTTTCGTATGTGTAGTATTTGTATCAGACTTTTTAATGACTTTTTTCATTAAAAGGAGAATTTCTCAACTAATTTTTGACCTTGTTCCTTTGATAACCTTCTTGACGGATCCTGCTGATAACTTCCCACAATTTCTAGAGCTTTTTTCCAATCTTGATCTTCTCCATTATGAGGAACAATATGAACATGACTATGCCGAACCATTCGACCGAAAGTCATTGTATCAACATATTTGTAGCCAAGATTGCGATAGTGATTTCCAATGTCCTGTACAAATGAAAAATATCCTGAAATATCATTTACATCCCATACATAATCAAAATGCTTCTTCGGCACTGCAATTGTATGGCCTTGCGTAAATTGAGCAAGATCTAGAAACGCAATAAAATTCTCATTTTCATGAATAATATATGCCGGAATTTTTCCATCAATAATGTCACAAAAAATACATGATTCAGCCATAACAATTTCATTTACATCTTAATTAACAGTAAGACTATATATGATTTAGTTCGTCACAACAATAATAGGTTAAAGGTAGGATTGAAAAAAGCATATTCGGTGTGTATGTTTATTCTTCGTGTTACAATTGAATGATAATTTCATTAACACAAACTCATGCCAATTAATCAAGATTGGGTTCTCACGCGCAGCAATATCACGCAACTAAGAAACGCTGCAGACCGTGCATCAAACAATGACAAAATCCCTCTCCCACTTCGAAGATATTTTATCGAGTTAGAGAGTGTTCTTCGAAGAATCGAAATTACTCTCCAAGACTACGATATGGATGCGTGAAAATAGTAATAGAATAAAGACGTTTCAAAGAAAAGTATTGGCATATTACGACCAAAGTCAACGGAGTTTTCCTTGGCGCGTAACTACCAATCCATACCATATACTTGTTTCAGAATTCATGCTGCAGCAAACGCAAACAGCAAGAGTTGTGGAAAAGTATGAATCCTTTATCCAGACGTTTCCTACGTTGATTGCACTTGCTAAGGCTAGTTTTCAAGATGTCCTTTCGTACTGGCATGGATTGGGATACAACCGAAGAGCAAGATATCTTCAGGAAACAGCACGAATCATTATGGAGCAGTACAACGGTATCGTACCGAAAGATCCTGATGAACTACAAAAGTTACCAGGAATTGGACCCTACACTGCTTCAGCAATTTCAACGTTTTCCTATGATATACCCAATGTGTTTATTGAAACAAATATCCGCTCGGCGTTTATACACGAGTTCTTTCCAAAGAAAGAAAATGTTACTGATAAAGAAGTATTAGAAATTGCAGAAAAATCACTGCTTAAAGATATTCCACGCATATGGTACTACGCACTTATGGACTATGGAGCAATGATCAAACAAACATATGGCAATCCAAATCATCGGAGTAGCACCTATACGAAGCAAAGCCCCTTCGAGGGCTCGTTACGACAAAAAAGAGGAGCTATAATAAAACTTCTTCTTGCAGGTAAAATGGATAAGAATTCCATAATCAATTCAGTAACATATCCAAAAGATAGCGTTATTAAGGCACTGAGTTCACTCGAACAGGACAATATGGTAGCAAAGGATGCAAACGGAGATTACATGATTGCACCTTAACTGACCTATTCCTTTGTGCGGTAAACCCAGTAGCGTTGTATTGGAAAATTCCATGTAATTGCTAGCGCTGTCCCAATTACTTTCGTCGCAAGTAGGGACAACTCAAGGCTTCCATAGAATACGTACATTATAACCATATTCGCTAACAGATTAAACCCTACAAGAGTAAGATATTTCGCCAATTGTCGATAGTTCTTCCCTTTCCTAGAACCGACGTCTGAATACGTCCAAACTCTGTGAGTATAATAATTAAACAGCAATACTAAAGGAGAAGAAATGTAACCCACAACTAAGTAATGAATATGAACAACATATATTAGAACCCAATTTAATAGGTAATCTAACAGAAAGGTTGAACCTCCTACAAGCAGATATTTAATTGCAGAAATAATTACTCTTTTGTTAAATACTTTATTCAAGAGTTGATGTGAATGCATAAATCTCCTAATACGATAATTTCATTTTGTCCCGTACTTCGTTTATTGTTTCCTTCGCAATACCACGTGCCTTTTCGCCTCCAGCTTTAAGCACATCTCGTAGCAGGGCCGGATTCTCTTCATACTTTACTCTCCTCTCTCGTATTGGAGCAATAAATCGCTTTAAAACCTTTGCAAGCTTTTCTTTTACTTCAACATCTCCTACGGTACCCTTTCGATACCTCTCTTTCAAATCTTCCACTTCGTTAGTATCAGTATTAAATGCGTCATGATATATAAACACAGGATTCCCTTCGACATTTCCAGGGTCTGTCGGATGGATTCGATTAGGATCGGTATACATCGATTTAATCTTCTTATCAATTACTTCATCAGAATCATTCAGTAATATTGCATTACCAAGACTTTTACTCATTTTTTTGTTATCAATTCCCGGAAGCATTCCAACCTTACCCACCAAACCTTCAGGAATAGGGAATGTATTTCCATATTCTGCATTAAAATCACGAGCAATTTCTCTACTCTGCTCTATATGGGCAAGTTGATCTTCACCCACAGGAATAAGCGTTGCCTTAAATAGCAAAATATCTGCTGCTTGAAGCATCGGATAATTTACAAAGCCAAGAGAATATCGGTTTCCCATTTTTTTCATTACAATTTCATCTTTAATGGTAGGATTTCTCAAAGATCGAGCATGAGTAACTAGCATACTAAACAGCATCGCAAGTTCGCACGTCTCCGGCACATCAGATTCTACATATAAAACTGATCTTTCTGGATCGATTCCTACCGCAAGATTATCCATTGCTACTTGCTTTACTGAGTCGTGGATGAAATCGGGTTGTTTAAATAAAGGATTTCCCTCACGCATATACCCGAAGGAATGATAGTTGGCCAATCCAAAATAGCATTGATATTCGTCCTGAAGCTTTACTCGATTTTCAAGAGAACCCACATAATGTCCGATATGCAGTTGTCCGGTAGGGGTGTCCGCAGTATAAACAATATTATTATTTTTAGTATCCATTCACTCATGCACTTAAATTAGCAAGCCATACGATCATTGTATTGCTGTATGCTCAGTAATGCAATGAAATCTAACTAAAGAGATAGCATGTCTATACCAACAGTTTTTTTACTTTCTTTACAATATCATCTTTAACCTGAATGAGCTCAATTTCACTTGATGAACGTTTCTTAAGTTCAACGGAATTTTGAAGGAGGGTCTTATCACTTACCACTAACCGTACAGGAATACCTAAAAGATCGGCATCATTAAATTTTACTCCGGCAGATACATCCTTTCTATCATCCCAAAGCACTTCGACTCCCGCGTTTACTAGCTCATCGTGTAACCGTTCAGCTTCCTTCCAAGCATCCTCTGACTTCCCAACCGTAACCATATGCACTCCATATGGCGCAATGGAAACAGGCCAGATAATTCCGTTTTCATCATGATTCACTTCTACACACGTCGCCATAAGTCTACCAACTCCAATTCCGTATGCCCCCATATACATTGGCTTTTCCTTTCCATCTTGATCTACAAAATGAGATTTATGTGGAATTGAGTAATAGGTGTCATACTTAAAGATATGACCGAGTTCAACGGTTTTCTTTTCATGAAGATATCCCTCAGCACATTTCGGACACTTCGCTCCTTCATAGGCAGATGCAATATCTCCAATGAAGGTATGCGAAAAATCTCTTCCATAGTTTACATTAATTGAATCCGTCGACTGCTCCTTTTGCCCACCAATAAGATTGCGCGATTTCTCCAAAGCAATATCCGCAACATATATCACATCTTCTCTCCCTTCATCATGTCCCCAGGAATGAACCCATCCACTCTTCGTACCAATCTTAGTCAAGTCATGGTCGTCTGCCATTTCAAGACTTCCTTTTCCAACAATATTTGCAAGTTTGATATCTTGCGCATCTAAATCTCCTCGCAGCGCAGCAATAATGAGTGTCCCATCTTTTGCTTTGTAAACAACATTTTTCAAGTAATGTGATTTCGGTTTCTTGTAATATTCGATGTTATCATCCATCGTGCAAACCCACTCTGGTTGTTCAGCAATTGTAAATGGAAGTAATTCCTGATCCATGTTCACCTCTTCTCTTACAAACTCAGCCTTTTCAACATTAGCTTTGTAATCACATCGATCACACATGACAATTTTGTCCCCTCCTGCGCTGACAGTTTTATCCTCTCTCACATCGACATAGCTCTTGGAAGGAAAATCTCTATCTGGGTTCACATTTTTTCGAAAGACTTTATCCTTATGGGCACCATCCCAATAGTTCTTTACATACTTAACTGATTCATCAACAATGAGTTTTACAGAATCTTTAAGACCGATAGGTGAAACGTATCCGACATAACTTCCGAGTTCTTCTATCTCTGACTTACTTGCAGGTCTAATCTGCTTATATCCAAGAAGGCGTTTAAGCTTTGTAAAGTCAACCTTGTAATCTCCTCGCAAGGTAATACAGATAAATTCACTATCATCCACTTTATATATTAGGTTTTTTAGCGTTTTCTCTGGTGTTCTCGCATACTCTTTGAGTACTTTTGTATATAGATCTTCATCCTCAGAAGTATCTACAATCTCTATGGCTAACTCTTTTTCAGATGGATCCTCAAACACGGTTAACTCCTCTATCTTGTCACCGGTTACTTGCATGAATTCATGACTATAATCTCCCCCTAATGCTCCACTGTCAGCGATTACCGGTACAGGATCAAGGTTCACCGCATTGAAAATCCTCTCGTATGAATCCCAAAAAGATTTATACGTTTTCATAAAGGAATCTTCATCCTTCTCAAAGTTGTAGGCATCTTTCATTAAGAATTCTCGAACACGGATAAGTCCCCCGCGAGGTCGGAGTTCATCACGAAATTTTGGCATAAACTGATAGACATTAATCGGGAGATCTTTATAACTTGGTTTAAATGATCCAAATAGCTCCGTCATTAACGCTTCACCCGTAGCACTAAGAACAAAACGTCTGCCATAATGATCGTCAACAATACTCATTAAATCGCCAAACGCAGTGTCACGATTTGTAACTTTCCAGATTTCAATCGGCTGCATGATGGGAAGTTCCATTCTTTCTGATCCAATACGTTCCATCTCTCGAGAAATCAAATCCATAATGTTCTTAAAAACGCGATAACCAAGAGGAAGCAATGCAAATCGCCCCGTAGAGATAGGTCTGATAAAGCTTCCCTTGTATAGAAGAATATGACTATCAATAACTGCACCAGTAGGAGCTGAGCGTTCTGTTTTAATAAATGTTTGAGACCATTTCATAATATGAAGCAACTAATAGATTAGATAACAAAAAAACCTCATCTTTTCATCCGATTCAACGGATAAAAGGACGAGGTTTCTCCCGTGGTACCACCTTTCTTTCCCTACCTTACCGGTAGAGCTTTTTTTTGTATTATGATGCTTGTTCAAGCCGATACTCTATCGGGCGGGTTGGGGCCGATCTGTTTCTCTCAGCGAATGAAACAGTTCCTGTAAGTAGCCTTAGTATTCCACGATCTATAAATCTAGAAGTATTCTATCATACGGGTAATCTACAGTAAACGACACGGATACTTATCCAAGCAGCTATGCTTTAAGCTTAAAATCGAACATCCACGGTATGTGAATTTCCATGAGAATCCTGCACTGACATACGAAAGGACTCTCCAAATTGTTCCCTCAGTTCTGAAAGAGAAAAATCAATTGTCTTTTGTGTTGTTTGCATACAGGTATCACCTACTTGATCATGAATAAGAATTGCATATACACCAGGGTTACTGGAATCGTCTTGTTCATCTTGCATATCTTCAGCCACAAATAATTCAAAATTATGTTCGGTACATCCTTCAAAGGAGACATTCATTACAACACGATCATTGTACTGATAGATGGATCGAATTATAACATTGTCCGTCTCTGGGATATCGTAAAGCGTTGAGATGATTGGAATACTATTTACTGAAAGACCACCAGAGGCACTCGTTTTATCGACACCTTCCTCAAGATAACCTGAAAAATAAACAAGAGCTGCGATAAGTACCAGCGTGGCGAAAAAAGCAAGTACAAAAAATTGCATTCGATCTCTCATCTGGTAACCTCACTAAGTTATCAACAATTTCATTCTAGTCTTCAAGGAGAGGGAATGCAAGTTGATAACGGAATCCAAAAAATCCTTAATCATGACGTAAAGCGACTATCGGATCTAACCGAGCCGCACGAACGGACGGATATAGACCCGCAATAAAGGCCACCCCTGTAGTAACTCCCATAACGACAAGTATCGAAGAAAGTGAAAAAACTGACACATCAAACGTTGGGTAATCCGCAAGAAAGGCATCTATTACTTGAAACGAACCGATTGAAACACCTTGGTGAAGAACATAGTTAGCAACACTGCCAACTATATACCCAAATCCAATTCCTAACATCCCACCAATCAATCCAAGCCATAGTGCCTCAGCACTAAAAAGCATGCTTATCGACAACCTGGTCGCACCGACGGCTTTCATTACCCCAATTTCTCTTGTCCTCTCATATATCGCCATGAGTAGTGTATTTGCTATACCTATTGAAGCTACAAACATCGCCACAAAACCAAAGCTACTAAGTACAGCACTGATTACATCAAAAATAACCCCGATTTGGCCAATTGCTTCGTCAGTTATTGTTGAATCATATCCAAGTTCATCAAGTTTCATATCAACTTTAGTTACACTTTCGATAGTATCTGTTAAAACAATTATCTCAAATGCTTTTTCGTTCTCTTCAAAAGTCTCGACAGGGATATTCTGAAGATACGCATTTAACTCATTGCTAATACCAGGGGTTACAAAACCTATTTGTGAAAATAGATTCTTTTCAAATACTCCCGCCACCACATATTCAAAATCTTTTGTATCTTCAAGGAATGGGACACCGTTTATTTCAAAATCTGACAATGATTCTTGAGCTACCGCAATTCGAGACACATGAACAATGATTCTTTTTCCCACAAGATCTTCCCGAGAGATACCCCAAGACTCTGCATACCCCTCAGAAAGCACAACAGCGTTATTTTCTTGCAGAAGCGATGGATCATGAGCACTAAACGTTAACATTTCAAGAAATCCTTGGGGTACACCATAGAAGCTGACTTTCAATTTTTTATAATCATCCCCTTGTAAAGTAATGAATTCAGGATTAACAAATGTCTCAAAAGCAGCCTCTTTAACACCAGAAAGGTTTTGTATTTTTTCTAGATCTGAGGATTCCAACATAGACTCTTCAAGAATTCTCTCTGCCGCTGACTTCGCTTCTGCGTTATTTTCAGACGTGGATGGCTTAGCACTATCTCCCGTCTCGTTTACTTCTTCATCTTCATATTCTTGAATACCTTGTCCGAATCCAAAACCAAATGACTCCCCCATGTCTACCTGTTTTCTAACCGCAATAGTTCGCTCATTGGAAAACAAGGTTATTTGGCTGATCATGAATTGCTTCAGACCATTTCCAACCGAAAGCATGATTGCAATAAGAAATGCACCGACCATCATAGAAATTATCGTAAGGCTCGTCCGCATCTTCTGACGGAAAAGATTCCTAAATGACATTTTGAATAAATTAATCAGTCTCATTTCTTCCTCCCACCATTATCTTTAATAATATTTCCATCACGCATATGAAGAGTACGTCTTGCATACTTCGCATGCTCCTCATTATGAGTCACCAGTACAATCGTCACACCATCTTTAACATTAAGATCCTTCAGTAAATCCATGATATGTTCTCCACTCGCCGAATCAAGATTTCCGGTAGGTTCATCAGCAAGGAGAATTGAGGGTTTGTTAACAAGTGCTCTGGCAATAGCTACCCGTTGTTGCTGACCTCCCGATAGTTCTGAAGGTTTGTGTCCAACACGGTCAGAAAGTCCCATACGTTGGAGCATTTCTAACGAACGTGATCTTCTCTGTGAAGCAGAAATTCCACTAAAAATCATGGGCAATTCGACGTTTTCTAACGCGGAGAGTTGATTTTGAAGATTAAATGTCTGGAAAACAAATCCTACATGTTTTCTTCGATACAGTGCTTTTCCATTATCAGAAAGTTTGGTCAAATCGGTTCCTTCAACCTCTATGCTACCCTCAGTAAGAAGATCCAATGCTCCAATTACATTCATAAGTGTGGATTTACCTGACCCTGATGGGCCAACAAGTGCGACAAATTCACCATTTTCTATTTGCAGAGATAGTCCATCCAACGCTCGAATCGTTTCATCACCCATTCGGTAGATTTTGCTTGCTTTTTTGAGAATAATCATCGCTCTAGCTAAACAGATATACAAGAAGACTCATTATACCTGTTAGAGCCATCGCCAGCAAAGCTAGTCCCGCCTTTTTAAAGAATTCCTTCGAGCCAAACATTCTGGTCAAACCCATCTTGAAAAGAGTATTAGATATAACCGCTATGATTATCGTAGTCCATGCAGCAGAAGCTGAAATGTCGCCATGGGAATACAATCCAACCATAGAAAGGGTAATTGCATCGACATCAATAAGTCCCGATACCAGTCCTAGAAATACAAATCCATACGAACCAATATCAAACATCATCATTGCCTTCGAAATAAATCCTACGAGCATAAAAAAGAAACCAAAAAACAAGGCAGGCTTAAGCGCGAGCGGAGTACCTAACTTAATCGATACTTTTCGATTTTTCAGCTCATCCCTTTTTATCCAACGAACGGCAAAAAGCACTCCCACGACTGACATCGCAAGGATAGGAAACATACTGCTTGAAATCATAGTAGAATCAACTACATAGACTTCAAAGAGAACTCGTATAGCCATAATGACACATGCACCGATTACACCAAATGCATAGGAATTAATTAACACTGGATTCCGTTTACTGTCTGCGGACATTGATTCAGTTACGGCAGTACTTGATACCATTCCTCCAACAATTCCAGTCAATCCTACACCATAACTCCCCCCAACTACTTTCGTTAGAACATATCCAAGAAAGCTTATTCCAGAAACAAATACAACCATAAGCCAGGTACGATAAGGGTTTACAGCATCTTCAACCCCAAAAACGGGAAATGAACGGTCAGGAAGTAATGGCAACACAACAAACGCCATCACGATAAACGTCAAGGCATCATACCATTCAATGGTTTGGGTTTCCCGGGCTAGTTTATGTAGACGGTCTTTCATCGAAAGAAGGACCGCAAGCACGACGGCAAGAATTACCGCAAGCTTTTGATATTGCGGATAGGTAGCCATAAATGAAAGCATGAACACCAGAAAAACGCTTAACTCGGTAGTCATTCCAATATGACCTTGAATCGCGGATACTGTGTAAGCCGATACAATAAGAAGAACAATACCGCCAAGAATGATATATGCAAACACCCTCCACTCCTCAGCGCTGAGTAAATACGAGCATATGGCAGCAATAAAGCTGGTCAAGATATACGTACGGATACCAGCAAAACCTCTCGCTTTCTTTTGTTGATAAATTTCTCTCTCAAGCCCAATCAGCCCACCGATTGCAATCGGTATCAAGAAACGGCTGAGTAATTCAGGAATCATTCTAATTAACGAGAAACTTAGAAGCACTTTAGAACACGTCTATTCAGTCTAGCAATCAAAAGTAGTAAATGCAATTATTCTTTTCCCTCCCCCTAGTAGAGTGCCACGTTATTAGTTATAGTTCAAGGCAGTTATAAGTGTATCTTTAGTTAAATAGTAATAATCAACATGGCAAAAGCTATCGTTTCCAACCTGATCTGGATAGATCTCGAAATGACCGGTCTAGATGTGAGTAAAGACACAATTATTCAAGTTGCGGTTGTTCCAACAGACAATCAATTGGTAAAACTCGATCCTGGATTAGAAATAACAATACACCAACCTGATGAAGTTCTCGAACATATGGATCAATGGTGTATTGAACATCATGGGAAATCTGGGCTTACTGAAAAATCAAGAGAATCAACAATCTCCATGTCACAAGCAGAGGAAAGAATTCTTGAGTATGTGAGGCTCTTCGTTCCTTCTCAGAAAGGAATACTGTGTGGAAACAGTGTCCATAATGACCGATATTTCCTGATGCAACACATGCCCACACTTCATTCATATTTCCATTACCGCACTATTGATGTAACTACGGTGAAAGAACTAGTACGCCGATGGTTTCCGGAAACACCGTTACATGTTGGTAGAGACCTCCACCAATCATTAAGTGACATAGATGATTCGATAGAGGAGTTGAAATACTACAGAAAAATGGTATTCAAGGATATACCGTAATGCTACTAATGCAAACATAACTAAGGTACATACTCCAACAACACAAAATCCTCATCAATTTCCGTCCTTTGAACAAAACCAGCGTCTAAGTAGGGCTCTGCACTTCCGCTTGAATTTACTTTTTTAATTATACTATTTTTTAGAACAGCTGCTTGGATGCACGGATACTGTATCTTTTCCTTATCCAATCGATGTATCATTTCTCGCAAAAGTTCAACTTTGACTCCGTGACTATTCTCTTTTGATTGAAGACATGCCACAAACCACTTGTCATTTCGAGTTGAACCTTCCTTTAAGTCCTCAAGATAAGGAAATGCTCGCTTCGGACCAAATTGTAATAATCCTATCAGATGCTGACTTTCTTCATAAGCAAGAAGGTAACCATAATTATTACGTGAGGATTCGGTTATAAAAGTATCTTTTACTATTTCAAATTTGCTCCCTATAAATTCCGTCTTTGTAAATCCAGCTCTTTCGTTTTTCTTCATGATCCACCACACGCATTCTTTACAATTGTGCTCTGGTTTATTATGAAGCAGGCACTGCGTTGGCAACTCTACTTTACTCACTGCAAGTTTAAAAATCATCAGGTTTATTAGTAAAACTTACCGCGGAATAGCAGTCTGACCTTTAACCGCTTCACTTTCATATACAAAGGCAGGAATCCTCCAATTATTTTTGCATACCCCGCAGTACCACTCATGAGGTTTTTCCTCAAACATTCTGTCAGAAATAGCTTTCCAAGCAAATGTGTTACTCATAAGGGAAATTCCTTTCCGATCATCTTTAAAAAAGTTCTTAGGAATCACAAATCCCCCTAATCCACATTTCGGACAATGTGATTCAAGAACTTTTTTCCCGCATGACGGACACTGAACCAAGTAGGGAAAAAAGCTTGGTGGTACATAACGAATTTCTGCATTACAAAAAGGACAGTCCATTACGAGCATGTTATCCTTGTCAGCATTAAACAAAAATACTGGTGAATCAGCAGAGAAAGTACGATCTTCCATTTCTAATTTGGGAACATTTTTCTTAGCATCATCAATAAATGAATAATATGACAAGGCGTCAAGATCTTTTTCTAAGCGAAAAAGTGAAATAATCAATTGCCGCTTAGACCGAAGATGCATAATCTTAAGATCAGAAAATGCAGCCATCAAACTCACAGAACCAACAGGTGTTACGTTAATTGTTGTCCCTGATTTGTAAGTAATAATTAAATCTCCTGCAACCTCATATAATTTTAAACTTTCAATGTCACTAAAGTGTATTCTTGCTTTCCAAAATGAATATTTAATGGTTAGTACATCTATATCAAAGTTAAGATTTTTCATCGGAAAACATTTTAATTTAATTGTTGCAAGAAGATGCGCGAAATACGTTTTCGAGTTATTTCCCTTTACCCACTACTCCAACCATATTATCACTTATACCCATTCTCTGTAACACGATATTATTTTTTACGTTTAGAAAAATATGATTAAGCATATACAAAACGTAGCTAAAAAAGTAACAATTATTGGTATTGGAGGAGAACTAACCCAAAGAATAGCGATATATTTGCACCTTCTGGGAAAAACTATCGTTGGATATGATCAGTCAAAAAGTAAAGTTACCAGAAGTATCGAAAATCTGGGCATATTTATTCATTACGGAAATCCTGTTTGCATACTCGAAACTGATCTTGTAATTTACTCCTCCGCAATTCCAATTAACGTTGTATCCCGAATACAGAATAATTACGAAAAGAGACATAAAAGGTCTATTCCCATTATCGAATCTGGTGCATTTGTGCATGATCTCCTTACCCAAAAAGAACAAGGACTACTAACGAAGAAAGAGAACACAGCTTTGATTAGAAGTTCCCTTGCACCACTTTATTCTCTCGATGTATCTGGAATTAAAATGATTGGAGTCACCGGTACCGATGGGAAAAGCACGGTATGCGAAATGATCTTTTTTGCACTTTCCCAAATGGGGTATCAGGTCGGTTTAATTTCAACACTTGGCTGTCGAATTGGAAAGGAATTACTATCTACAGGATTACATACGACAACCACTTCTCAGCAAAAACTATTCTCATTGCTTGAAACAATGAAGAGAAAAAAGTGCACTCATATAATAGTCGAATGCACATCACAGGGATTATTCATGGGTCGACTTACCCCTCTCAAATTTGATATTGCTGTATTCACCAACATAACCCGTGACCACTTCAACTATCACTATAACTGGAAATCATACACAGAAGCGAAAGCCTTGCTCATTACCAAGCATTTAAAACAGGAAGGGTCTTTGATACTGAATAAGGATGACTCAAAATCCTATGAATATCTCTCTTTAATTAAAAAGCCTACTTTTAGTTACTCTATTAACCCGAAAAATTTAAGAATGTCTGAAGATGTCATTACCGCTAAGCCATTACCCTTACGAACCGAAAACGTCTATTCTTACAAAGGCAAAGAATATAGACTTCAAATCATCGGGACCTACAATATCTCTAACGCACTTGCTACTGCTGCAACACTACAGGTATTAGGAGTACCTGTAGAGGAAACGTTAATACAACTTAGCGCATTTCCGGGATTACGTGGCAGAATGCAGGTTCTTCAAAGCACTCCATTTACGGTAATAATTGATTTTGCACATACCTCGAACGCATTAAAAAAAGCGCTCATCACCGCACGATCATTGTTACATTCAAAGGGAAGGCTAATTCTTGTATTTGGATGTGCCTCGCAAAGGGATGATGGTAAACGGTTATTAATGGGAAAAATTGCTAAAAAATATGCTGATGTCACCATTCTTACGGCGGAAGATCCTCGCCAGGAGTGCCTCAAAGCGATTAATGATCAGATAGTATATGGGTGGAATGAAGTAGTTTTTTCTAACAACCGATCACTAATTCGATTTGATGATGACCGAGAAAAGGTAGCCATAAGAAGAAAGGCTATACAGAAAGCATTGTCGCTTGCAACAGGAGGAGATGTCGTACTCATCACCGGTAAAGGTCATGAAAACAGTCTTTGCTTCGGTACTAGGGAGTATTCATGGTCAGATATTAGAGAAACAAAGGGGTTGCTTAAGAAAATTCACCAGACAAGTTGATTACCGTTGTTCAGTTCATGAGCGCGCAGGGAATCGAACCCTGAACCTAGCGGTTAAGAGCCGCTTGCTCTGCCAGTTGAGCTACGCGCCCGTAATATATGTAGTAAAAACTATACCACAAGAACTTCTACTATTACGACCGCGCAATTATAGATCCTTAAGCCTCATAGGTAAAGGAAAGCTTCTGAAATGCTAGATCCCCTGCTCCACAATCTTCCTTACATACTTTTTTAGAATCTCGAGTCCTTTTGTCATATCTGAAGATAATTTCGCTTCCTGCTCTTCCGAGAGAAATCCTAATTGTTTTAGCATCGTACACGCAGTAACAAATGTATCTATCTCTGTGTGTTCACTTTTAATGAACCGTTCAGCTATAGAATAAAGCCTTCCATCAGGATCTTCTTCTGCGGTAAGTTTGTTAAGAACCAATACGATAAAGCCCATCCGTTCAAGGAGAACAGGATCTAATTCAGTAGGATCAATAATCATGTCACTCTCAGCTTCGGACAAGATATCCAAATTCCGACCCTCTGCACAAAGCACCCTACATAGATTAAACGTTCCCAAATGGCCACGTTTACGACTGGTTAATTTCCTCACACCACGAGCAACGGCACGAAATTTTCCTCTTCTCTTACCGAAAAAGGTATAAATCCGATCTCCTTCACCAATATCTTTCGCAGCAAGAACAATGACTTCATCTCGGTATAATGCCATGAATTCTTTAGTTCATTAATAATTCATTACCACGCACCTTTTCTCGTAACGACAACCCAAGGAGTCTTTAACAAAATTTTCAAATCCAAGAAAGGACTCCGTTTCATTATATACTCATGATCCAACCTCACCCGTCCCTCAAGATCAATATCATTTCGTCCATTTACCTGCCACAACCCGGTAATTCCCGGTGTGACTGACATAACCTCATGTATCATAATTGAATACCCTTTTCCCCATTCTTCTATCTCAGTTATTTCATTTGGAAGATATGGTCGAGGTCCGACAAGACTCATATCTCCCTTTAAAACATTAAATAACTGTGGTAATTCATCAATATCACAGCTTCTCAAAATCTTGCCTACGCGGGTAATACGTGGATCTTGTTTGAGAGGAATTTTTCGATTCTTTGTATGCTTTGATTTCAGTTTTCGAAACCTCTCGTTTTTCATATATATTTCATCTGCCTGAGGTACCATTGTTCTAAACTTATACATACGAAAGAGACGTCTAGCTTTTCCTAACCGCAAGGGTAAGTCCAGAAGAACACTCCCACCTGTACCGTCACTCTTTACTAACAAAGCAGCGAGAAAAAGAATAGGAATGAATAAAAGTATCAATGCTAATGAAACGAGAAAATCTACTAATCGCTTAAAATTGTTATACCAAGCCAGTTCTGTTAGATGGCTATGATCATTCTTCAAAGAAGGGAGGAAAGATAAGAAAATAAATTGTTTCTAAACACATCCTCAGAAAAAAGCATTGCCCGTTTCCGACAATCTTCAGAGTTAAAATCACCAGGCCTAAATGATTTGACCGCGTTATCCAATGCTTTCTGCGAAAATTCATGTACAAGAACGCCAGAAACACCATCAGCCACAATTTCCGCAGCACCACCGGCATTGAAAGCTATTACCGGAGTGCCTGCGGCCATCGCTTCTACCATTACTAATCCAAAATCTTCATCAGGACCTGGAAAAATAAATCCTTTTGCCCGAGCAATCTCCAATTCAAGATCCCCACCATGTTTCCACCCAGCAAATTCAATCAAAGACTCTGCACCAAGCTCGCTAACCAGTGAGTGCAATTCTGCCTCATGAGAACCACTTCCCACAATTCTTAACTTTTGATTCGCAGAAACACATGCTTTTATCGCCATATCGACACATTTGTACTTCTCGAGACGTCCGAAATAAATGAAACGATCTTCTTTCGGTGGTTTTAATCGTAATAATCCCTCAATGTTCGCAGGAGGATAGAGTACAAAAGACTCCCGCCTCCAGTGCTTATAAATTCTACGGGCAATATTTTTTGAATTTGCCATAAGATAGTCAGGTCGAAGTGCACTCTGTCGGTCCCAAAGTCTCCAATAGTGTTCAATGGGGGGAAGTATTAAATTCCGGTAAATACCTGATACTTTTTCATGAGTAGATGTTCGGTAACCCCACAGAAAACGAGGTACAGTCATCACATAACTGACGTGCAAACAATGAGGCGGGACGATGATTGCTTTTCCGTATCCTGCGTAGGTATTGCTGATTACAAGGT
>CAZDUZ010000008.1:0-9867 GCA_964508755.1 uncultured Candidatus Saccharibacteria bacterium
CTTGGAACATCCGGTATCATGAAATAGATTCTGTTATTAGTCCACTCAACAATATTTTCCGAAGGAACATTGGTATCGCCGAAAAAAATTACCGCATCTTCAGCATTTACCCCAAAATTTTCTCCGTATAACGCAACCGCATCCCCCACTTTCCCGATGAATGGCCATACCAATGTAACTTTAGGAGGTCCATTTATTTCTGTAGTACCTCCAGGTATTTGGCTTCCAACCGAATCATTAATTAATGAAATTGGCATATCAAATGTCGCCTCGGATCTTGTCTGTGTTCCCTTTTGAACAAGATAGACCGTAAGGGGGATTGTAGCAGCTAGCGCAATAAACAATGCAATTGTTAGAAATTTTTTCATAAATCTTGTCTATTACTTAACTATTTCAATTCTACGAGATCGAGCATTAAAAATAACAGAATATTGCTCGAAAAAACCTGATCTGCCTAGAATTGGCTTTGTTCCCTCCGACTCGGTAAAGACAACAGGAATTGATACTTCGTCACCACCCACCATGATTTTGATATTTGATTGATATCCAAAGGATGTAGTTCCCCCGAATCCGCCAAACACAATACGCGGAAGCTTTGCTAAAGAAAGCCCCAATTCAGCAGCTCTTTCTCGCGGGAGAGAGGAAACTACAGCTCCCGAATCAAGTAGAAATTCTTCAGATTTAAAGCCGTCTTCTGGAAAGTAGATTGGAACAGATACTAGGGGTTCAAACACCTCGCCGTATGACTGCCAATAAGTGTCGGTGTACTTAGTATTTACAACAACCGTTTTATCCAAAGGAAGACTTGATTGAAAGAACTTATCGTAAAGACCAATCGAAAGTATTGATGTAGCAACCATTAACAAGGCAAGGAGTAATACTTTCACGGAAGTCCTCCCTGTTAACGGTTTTTCTTGTGAGCTGACGGTATACATACCTCCCGTTGGAGTAATAACCCCGATAGGACGTAAATTAATTCCTTTTCGTTTTATAAACCCGCTACCCGATTTGCCACTTTTCGAAAAGCGAGGATATTTGGGAAAGGGATGTGGAACTGAAGCCGGAATCGCAGTGGTATTAGAATTATCAGTTGGTACAGCCTGCTCCTCAACTGGCAATGGAGTTGATTCAGTATCATATTCATCGCTCGAGCGATTTGTAGCCTGTTCTCTATCATGCACGGTTTCTGTAAGAGACTGAAGTTTTGCCAACTGGTCTCGAATTTCTCTTTTGTTTGAAAATTCGTCTGAATGATAAGTAACAATAGGTTCTTGGGATTCTTTTGCAAGAGGAGACCATTGTTGTCGAGCTGGTACGGTAGATTGCTGGGGAGATGGTGAGCCATTGTTCGCTGTCGATTGCGACGGTTTGTCGTGCTTTTGCTGTGAGATGGCAGATTGGATAGTAAGGAACGTTCCAAATTATGACCTGTCTAGAATTCATTCTAGAAGAAATTCCAGACTGGTGCAAGCTACCGCAAAACTAAGGTTTCTTCTGTACTTGTTCTAATCGCCACTTCTTGATTTTATCGTGGTTCCCACTTTTCAAGACCTCGGGAATAGACCATCCCTTAAAAACTTCCGGCCGTGTATATTGAGGATACTCGCTTTCAATACCCTCCTCAAAGCTTTCTTCCTCTAATGATGATGGATTTCCTAAAACGCCAGGAAGTTGCCTGACAACACTATCGGTAATGACAAGAGCAGGCAATTCTCCTCCGGAGAGCACATACGGACCAATAGACACTTCCTCATCAACAAGTTGTTCACGTACTCGATAATCTACTCCTTCATAATGGCCGCAGATAATTATTAGATGGTTCTTTTGAGAAAAGTTTTTTACAACGGATGTCTTGAGTGGGATTCCGCGAGGACCAGTAAGAATAACAAAGGAATCATTCGTTTTAAGCTCTTGAATAGCTTTATACATAGGTTCAATTTTCATAACCATTCCAGGACCGCCACCAAACGGCCTATCATCGACAGTATGATGTCGGTCATTCGTCCAATTCCTTAAATCGTGTACTTCAAAAGTATGACCTTTTTCTCGAGCAATACGAAAAATACCCTCTTTTAGGAATGTCTCGACAGGGTTTGGAAAGATTGTAATTATATCAACCTTCATAGCTAAATTTTCTCATATATATAGCGCTATTAAAAGCCCCACTGCACGTCATTGTCCCATAACATGCTACAATATATACTACTGCCTCTGAATTTATTATGACGACCAACCTGTACCCACAGCCAGATGAGCCTGAAAATACGACCAATTCGGACTCTGTTGTAGAAAAGGCTCCTCATCAAGAGGTGTCTATTCAGTCTACAGAGCCTACCAAACCAAACGAACAGAACAATGAAGGCTCCGCACCCATAAATAATACACCTCCCGAATTTGAACCTCGATTAAAAGATAACACCCCAGAACCAGTCCCCATTCCCCCATTTGATGAACTATTACCGCAAGCTACTTATAACGACAACCCAGAAATAGCTTCACCTTTACCAGAAGTATCAGATTTACATGGAAGTGAACTCGATTCCAGCGAAATCAAGCCTGCAGAGCCAGATAATGATATTGGCATTATTGATGGTCCAATTGCAAAGATTTCAGAAGAAACAGCTAATGCAAGCTTAAATGACACCGTTGTCCCCACTCCACCAATTCAAGAAGAAGCCATACAAGAACATAAGGATTCAACCGAAACAAGTAATCCGGAACAAAACGAGGATCCAGGCTCTGTCACTCCATCCGTATCTGGACTGCAATCCTTCTGGCCTCGTCATAAAACAACGTTATGGCTTTTTCTTCCGATTCTGTTAGTGATACTCATGGGTTTTATTCTGAGCGCAATGTACCCGACAATAATTGCGTTAATTACTCGTGCTTTACTTGCACTTGTATTCGTAGTAATCGCAATTTTCATCATTTTGGGAGTATTGGTTGTGATCGGACTACGCGATCAAGCGAAGGGATTGCTATCGCTTCTTTTCGAGGGCGGTTTACAGTACATTAACTTAGCACAGTCGTTAAGCGAGATTTGGAGTACTATAGTAAGGATTGTCCAAGAGTTTATTCTCCTCATCGCACCATTTCTAGCCATCTTCTTAGCAATACTTTTCTACTATATAGTCATGTTTCTGTTTCGAGCAGTCGGTGCAGAAACAGATATCACTCTATTTACCATTATTCTTACGATCGTTCTCGCTTCAATTACCGCAATACTAGGTCAAATATCGTTTGACGGAACGGGAAAAAGCACCTTCCAGTCACAACTTTCTCGAAGATTCAGCAGAGTTTTTGTGGATAGTATTGAAGTCGTAGTTCTTGTCATATTTCTCACGATAGATATTGAAAATTTCATAATACTTCCACAGTCGTTCCACGTCCCATTGGAAGCCTCTGCTTTTGGAATTGATTTCATGCAGAGAGGTTTCACCGGTGAAGGTTTAGGTTTGACCGTTCAAATCGCAGGGGCGGCAATATTTGTTGAAATTGTAAGAAAAGCGTATCGCATGATTTATTCAACATACAAATCATTTAAAGAACAAAGAATGGAGATGGAAGCTCAGGGTAAGCATTTTAAGAATCAAAGGGAAGCGTTTGATCTTCTGAGAAGTGCCGCTCACAGCGCATATCGGACGAATCTGGACGACCTGCTGAAATTCCTTGGATTTACTACTATTCTCGTATTTGCGTTTTTCTTCTTCCCTCGTTTGAAACTTCTTTCTCTTTTGTTTTTCAACCTTACTATGCTTGGTTGGGATATCGCAGTTCCAAGTAGGATTACTAAAAAAGCACGTAATGAAGATCTCCTCTCACGGCTCATCGCAAAGGTTCTCAAACTTTAAAGAAATTGACCTATTTTAGAGGTTTCAGGGGATACAAACGATAGGTACTTTCTAGTAAATTTCGTTCAGTTCCAAACTCAAACACCTCAGAAATCTTAGTCTGCGGGCTATTGATTTCAAATGCTGAATCCTGAGATAACCGGTAAGAAATGGTGCAAACTGGTAGTTCTCCAGACCACAATTCCTCGGATTCACCTCTTAATCGCTCTCCAATAATTCGAACACTTGACTGAGAAATTTCAATTGACGAACAAGCTACCGCTTCTGAGCAGGAAATATCAGATACTTCAAGATTCCCTCTTATAAAAAAGGTAAGATCAAAGGATGATACTTGTACAAGCGATTGCGCCCTAAGCACGACATCAGCTTGATTATCAGATTGTTCGGTTACCATGACTTTTACAGGATTTTCTACAGATTTAAGGTTCTGCATGACCGGTACACTTCCGGATAATCGGTTATCAGCAACACCTGCAACTTCTGCTTCACCAACAGTGTTTTCTGCAAACACCGTATGATCTTCTCCGGGAAATGCACGATCCGGATATACCATCTGACGTATCGTAACTGCAGACGAAAAGACAGAGGCAACAATAACTAACAGAGAGAAAGCAGAAACGCTAACTTTAGATGTCGGAGAAAGTGACTGTAACATGAAGATAGTTGATTAATTCACCTGTACTACTATAAACCATATCACCGTAGAGTTCCAGAGGAATTCTGAAATATTGCTTATCGAGCATTTAACACATCATTGATAATAACTTGCAGGTATTTCCCAAATACCTGACATAATTTTCATGAAATTATCCATATCATCGTACACGTGAATACGCGAGAGAACAAAACGATTTGTATATACATGATCAATTGCTTTACCACATGAAAAACCCAAGAGGTATCCACTGCTGGCAGCAAT
The DNA here is from genome assembly GCA_964508755.1 of uncultured Candidatus Saccharibacteria bacterium. Taxonomy (GTDB): domain Bacteria; phylum Patescibacteriota; class Dojkabacteria; order SC72; family JAFGCJ01; genus CAZDUZ01. Next base: position 4,771 of record CAZDUZ010000008.1, read on the forward strand.
TTGAATACCCCGGGAATCAACTACACAACCGGGATAACACAAAGAAATTATCCTTTTCCCCGTTGCACCTTCAAGAGAAGCTTTACTTCCGACAATCTCTTGATAAAGCAACTCATCGTCTATCTTGGTAAGATCTTTGTGCGTCTTACTATGTGAATCTATTATCATACCAGCATCAGCCATCTCCTTCATTTGTAGGGCTGTAATTCCTGATCGATGACTAACAACGTAAAATACCCCTACAAATCCATATTTCTTAAGCAGTGGAAATGCATTGGTATAGTGATTGCTCACGCTATCATCAAAGGTAAGCATTACCGTTTTTTGAGGTGGATTTTGGCCGGATGCAAGTAATTCGTAAAATTGCTCTGGAGTAACAGTCCGATAATTCTTTGCTGCTAAGTAAGCAAGTTGTTGCTCAAACACTTCTGGAGCGATATACAGCCTGCGTGTTAAAGATGATGTCGGTGAAGGTGTTATCTGATGATACATCAGTACAGGTATCCGCACTGTTCCGCGGCCCTGTGCAGTAACAGTACGATCATACGCTTCATCAAAATTGTTATCGATTACCTCGACAGACAACCAATTCTCAATTGCAGTTTGATCTTCTTCTTTAAAAATTTCACGTTGAGACTCATCAATTAGTTCAAACCCGAAATAAGGGCCCGCACTTAATATATATGTTCCATCCCCATTGCTCCTGGCAACCCATAACACTCTATTGGTAACAGGAGTAGTTATTGGCAGTGATGAATACGAAGTATCAGTTATTAACTCGTTTACTATTTCTACCATTTTACCCCTCTCCTCTTGTGACATTTCCTCATTAGTTAATAATTTCCTTGAGAAAATTACTAGCTGTGAAAGATAGATTGACAGATTTTCGAGATGTTGTGTTGATTCTGCATCAAGTAGATTTGTTTCGGACATAATTTTCCCAAAAACATCATTTTGTATCTTCACTCGGTTGTATAATTCCCCCTGTGGTTCAAGGGTTACGTCGTAGCTTGAAGGTAACTCTAAATCATCTGAAGTGAATTCATTTTCAGTTTCTCTTGATAATTCTGATTGTGGTTTAGACAGTAGTGTCCACAAGGCTGTCGACGAACTTTTCTTTTCCCAGTCAGGGGACTTTTTATAATCAAATCCTCCACTTCCTGACGCTTCAACTATCGACTGCATCGACCACCATTTTATTGAGTTATTCGTTTCAAATTCCGGAGGATCCATTGATAACGACAGACAGGGTTCCATATCATTTCCAGATAATTCACACGCTTTTCGAATTCGAAGCTGAGAGGCTTGTACGAGAATCTCATCATCCGTATTCGTTTCTTGGTTTATCTCAGCGTGACTATTCGTTTCTAACTCATTTTGAATGCAATCAATGAAGGAATGCTCAAGTAACGCTGTGTCACTCTTACCAAACCCATCACAAGTCTTAATTGCTTCATCCACGTCGTACCACAGAGCATAATTGCAACCTATCTCAAAAAAACTATCAAACAACGCAAGCTGTTGAAATGTTTGTAAGCGCTCATCCTTTAGTATGCTTGCAGTTACTATAAGCGTAGAAGTGCTTAAAGAGGATTCACGATTGAAAATAAAAGGCTCCGTTCTACAGTGTTCTGATGTATCTAATGGTTGAGTATTATTCTCTTGATTATTGTTTCGAGTCGCAGTTTCCATCTCACGAAATGCCTTTCTATACGCTTCGTGTAACGTGGGATTGAGCGTTAAAGAACGCTTTTCAAGCTCCTTCCCTACCTCCTGCCAAAAATCAGAAGCAGACCTGTCAAAGTTTTCTTGTGCATTGGAAAGAGCCGACTGGTGAACACTTTCAATCCAAACAAGTACCGCGTCAGAAGTGATAGAAAGAGGAATGTTAAACTGAGCAAGTTCTTGGTAAAGATCACTGATTGATGTCTCATATTCTCTTGGGGATACAACGAATCCATCTCTCAAAATCAAAATCATCTGATGCCGTGAAAACCCGATACCAGAAAACGACACAGCCTCATTATAGTTTTCTGGAAGACGAGACAAGGGAAGAGAGTAGCCACCCTCCGCATTATCAATAACTTCAGGGACATAACGTATAGAATCAAAAAATGACATCGGTGTTTTAATAGGTTCGGAAGAGTATCTCCTTGTACTCTTTTCTATGTATTGAAAAAGAAACAGTCCACATACAAATGCAATAAGGGGAGTAATCAACAGAACAAAAAATGGAATACGGATGGATATCGGTGAAAGTTTTCTGAAAAAAAGAACACTTTTCCTTAAGAATTTCATCAATTTCGTATAATAAGACACGATCCACCTTAATTACAGATCATTACCTCTATCCTACACCTCTCTCAGCAATGGAACAACAAGCCTCATCCGCACTACCACGCAATTCTCATTTCCCTTAATAAATATTTCATACAAAAAGGATGGTCTGAGACAAGCTTTTCACACAATACCTCTTTCAGAGGCACCCACTTGAAAGATGTGTGTTCATTATTAAGTTGAACGTCAGGTTTTATATCAAAAGAGGTCGTAAAAAGCTCGTACACAAATTCACGTCCGAGTGTGTTTACATAGAATGTCCTGAAATGTACAAGTTTCCTCGAGGGAACAGCTATTCCCGTTTCCTCTTTAATCTCTCGAATCATGGCAGAAGAAATTTTTTCCCCTTCTTGTGCTTTCCCACCCGGCATACCCCACTTATTTCCCTGCACCCCGTATGGACTTCTATGAAGAAGCAACGTCATATCGTTCCATAAAAACACACAACTTACCACGGTAAAGTTTGGATTAAAATCTTTTGGTCGATCAAGATGAACCATGAATGGAAGTGTATCACAAAAGATTTACTTCAATAGGAATATTGATGACACCTTGCCTCTACAGACGTCGTACAGTAGTATTCAATAGTCTACTAACTAAATTAATTAGTGATTGCTAGTATGGACAATAGAAGTACTGTCGGTTATGTCGGTCCCATCGAGGATCTCACTGAGGACGGTCAGGATTTTCGACGAGTAATTTATACCGGATCGCACCTTCAGCTTGTCGTTATGTCGCTTAAGCCAGGAGAAGATATCGGCAAAGAAGTGCATGATACGGTTGACCAATTCTTCCGAGTAGAAGATGGTAAAGGAAAAGTCGTGATGAATGGAGAGGAAACTCCTTTCGAAGACGGGGATGCAATCGTTGTCCCTGCCGGAGTTGAGCATAATGTCATTAACACAGGTGATGAAGATCTTAAGCTTTATACCATTTATGCTCCAGCCAATCACCCTGCCGGAACGGTCCATCATACCCGCGAAGAAGCAATAGAGGCTGAAGAGCATGAGCATCACTAAGGTTCAATTCTCGATACAGAGATCTTAGTATGACATCTGCACTTGTAAGTGAATCCACCGCAGAGGCTTCAAACACAAGCTTTCCCCCACAAGGCGGCGAGCGAGAAGCCTCTGCTTTATCAGGTAAAGAGAAACGTAAAAGAATTCATGATCTTTTTACTGCCTGGGCAGCAGAACAGCAATACAACGTTGTGGGATCATATACTGATGAAAATGGTGAAACGAGAGAGTCAGGACCATCTTTCAACGCTGCAGTTCAAAGAACTGAATTAGCCCTCCCCCAAGGTGTTGACTGGGAGCGGGAACCCTCAGACGAAGGGATTATTGTTGCAGGCCAATTGCTCTCATCCGCAATTAGACAGATGAGACAAGACGCATACGGCCGAGGCACGTTTAATGAATCCGGGGGCGTTGGACTTGGAATGAGATGCCGATCAAATGAATTGCACTATACCGCCTCAATTACGTTCGTTCCACTGCCAGAAAATCAGACGCGAATTAGAAACGGTGCACAAATTGAATTTTCTTCAGAAGACTGGGCAACATTTGGAAACATTGCAGACGAATTAAGTAAAAAGGCAGGAAAAAACCTTTGCATTACCACCTGGATTCACTGTCATCCCGGAACAGCCTTTGTTTCTCCAGATGATGCACGTGTTCATAGTACCGCTACTGGATGGCATGGAATTGTAATAGGCAATAATCTTCTGAATTCAGGGATTCAGTACGGTCAGGAAAATGGAGCAACTATAGCCCATTGGCGAGGACAAAGAGAAATCGCAACGATCAGCGAACGATCCTCAGCAGTTCCTCCTCCTATTGGAATAGTGGAGCGGGACCGTTCCTTACAATATTTTTTCCAAAAGAGACCGGAAGAAAGCGCACTGATCCCCCCAATCCTCTCATCTAATCCTTTCGATGAAGAAATTCGAATATTGAGCGAAGATTCCAGACAAACCCCAGACTTTGTTTCGATATCTGCTGGGGAACTAGGGCTTAATGAACTCGACAAACCAGATTTCCTCGACCAAATATCAATTTCTCTCGTATTTCAAGACACAGACGAAGATGATGATCTCGGCATTGTTATCTATCCTTCTCTTGAGATCAGAACATCAGGAAGTGAAGAGCCATTTATTGTAATTACTAATGTCAGTGAAGATAGGATATTAGACATTCTAAGGAGTATTAAACAATTGCTCGGACTAGTATAAACACAATAATTTTCTGATAAATACACAAGAGAGATGAAATCATTAAAAGGTCTCGTTGCGATATCTACCATCATTTGTATATCAATTGCTCTATGGCTTCTTTCCAAAGATTCGCTTAGTTCTCTATTTGATTCACCTTACCGTTCTGTAGCACAATTTACAGCAATTCTAGCAATTACCTTTTTATGCTTAGAATTCGTTCTCTCTGCTCGAATTCCTTTTGTCAACGCTCTATTCGGTGATCCCGCGAAGGCCTACAAAGTTCATCATGCCACCGGTGGACTAGCATTTTCATTCATGCTCACCCATGTCATATTCCTTGTACTTAGCACCCTTCCAGAGCTTTCACGGGCAGTTATTTATATTCTACCCTCTAAGACTATCTCCTATTCTGCAGGTGTATTTGCCCTGTATTCGTTTATTACCTTGCTTAGCCTTACGTTTTATATCAAACTCCCCTACAACACCTGGAAGAAAACACACACACTTCTCATTATTCCACTCTTTATTGTCAGTATTCATGTCGC
>CAZDUZ010000008.1:9967-27767 GCA_964508755.1 uncultured Candidatus Saccharibacteria bacterium
AGAAAACACACACACTTCTCATTATTCCACTCTTTATTGTCAGTATTCATGTCGCTACGATCACCAGTGATGTTTCGAGATTTCTACCTTTACGGTTGTGGCTCATTCTGCTTACCTCCATCGCTATCGCATCCTACACCTACCATAAATGGTTACGAAATTACTTTTCAAAGCAGTATTCATATATTGTTTCTGAAATTAGGACTGAAGAAGACATTGTTTTATTAACTCTAAAGCCAACAACTCGATCACTAAAATTTACTCAGGGACAATACGTATTTCTTACCGTCAATGCTCCGGGACTTACGGGGGAAGAGCATCCCTTTTCTATGACTTCCAATCCCAAAAGCTCAACAGTGGAGTTCGGTATAAAGCAGGTAGGTGACTGGACCAAGAAACTGAGACAGATAAAAAAGGGCACCTCGGTCACTCTGAAAGGACCCTACGGAGAATTCGGAGAAAAAATGCCCAGCAGTAAATACCAATCACTCTGGATCGCAGGAGGTATCGGGGTAACTCCATTTATCTCAATGCTTTCCAACTTGCCAAATACACCCGGAAATGAAATACTCTTCCTCTACCTGACAAAGTCGAAAATTGACGGAGTGTTTGACAAACGAATTCAGGAAATCATTCAAGAGAGAAATCTTACCGTTTCCTATATTCATCACCCTTCTTCAGATCTTGGAAGGTATAAGTGGGAACTTTTGAAAGAGTATCTGTCAAAAAAGAGAACGGTCATACATGTGTGTGGACCGGAAGGAATGATGGATGAAGTCATCGACTTTGTAAAAAAGCAAAAAGTGAGTAATCACGACATAATATCAGAAGAATTTACCTTATCATGAAAACAAAATCTATCGTAACAGCTGCCTTAATAATCTTTGCGATTATCGCTTCAGGAGTAGTATTCGCATCTCTGCAAAACAATTCAGCATCCTCTTCAAACAATAGTACTTCAAATACAGAGACTGATTCGAGAGAAATTACACCGCCTGCGAGAAATGAAACCGGTAACACATCAGAACCGCAATCTACCCAATGCCTTATTACCATCAGTGGTACTACCTATGATCTTGAAGAATTTCGAACAAGTCATGATGGTGGAGACGTCTTTAAATGCGGAACGGATATGACCAGAGCATTTGAAAATCAACATGATGATAGTTTCCTAAAGCAAATCGAGAGATACAAAGTGAATTAGGAAGTATTTCTTCCATACAATCTGCTAAAGCATGTCTTTCGAGCATATTGAAAGTACCTCCTTGACGCACACCACAAACGCAAGATATAATGTATTACACATTTAATACATGTAACTTGTAACGAGGACTACTATGGCTGCATCACAAGAAACGAAAGACCACAAAATCATCAGAGAATGGGCCGAAAAACGAGGAGGAAAACCAGCACGCGTAAAAGGGTCAGATAACTTGTTGCGATTCAAATTTGATGAAAAAACTGACACGTTAGAAGAAATTGACTGGGAGGAATTCTTTAAGGTTTTTAATGAAAAGAACCTCACCTTTCTCTATCAGGATGAAGATGATAGCAGGTTCTTCAAGTTCACTTATGGGAACCAAAATAAGGAATAAAGTCACAAAATGATGAATACATTGTAACTTCTTGTATAAACAGAAGTTACAATACCCACTTAATCATTTGACAATTTGTTCCATTCTCTCCACAAACTCAAGGATTGTTTCCTCACTACTGGCTAAATACTTTTTCCAATAAGGGTAAATGGTCTTTTCTTGCGTGCTCAAACTCTTATGTCCTGGAATATCAAAATACGTTCCTTTATTATTGAGTTGGATTCGAAGTTCATTGTCTGTAGCAAGCTCTATTACCGCATGGGCAACTTCGGAACGGGGCATAAACGTATGGAGATATTCATGAGCGAGATACACCATGGAATAGTATTTCCATTCATCTCTATGACCCCATACAATAGTGTTTGGCAAAGGTTGTATTCCTATACTGAGTGAAGGATCGACAATGAAAACTTTCACAGGATCCTTAGGAAGTTTCAAACGGGTGGCACCTTCAAGAATTTCAATAATTCTTTTGTGATTTAGTATCCACTCCGATTCAATTTTCTCTTTATATTTATCGGTTGATTCCATTCGATCAGCAAAGACAGACGAGTGAGACACGTCATCGATTAACATCTCCAGATCATCGAAAGCTTCATGAAACCATTGGGAATACTCCTTTTCTGAGATAAACGCACCAACGATCCACCCCATAAACAAATTGTATCCTTGTTGATGTTTGTCCCACATTTCATTAAGAAGATCTGTCCACTCTTGGGAATCTTTTCCTTTTTTTCCATAGCTGCAAGCGTAATAAAGAAGGACGTGTGGATCAACAGTGAAACGTAAATTCATGAAATGATAATAACATCTTCTGAAAATATTTGGGTGTGGAGACGGCAATGACGGGATAAGGTTCAATATTATTGCATTCTCGTATGGAATCTTTTACAGTAAGGAACGAAAGACTAAGAGTTAGCTAATTTCTTTCGTACTCCTATTTAATGGATAATTCATCCCCTTCATCTGTATCCTCACCCTCAGCATCTTCCCCATCACCGCTTCCGAGTGCAAATCCAACCACCAATTCAGCGCCCCTAGATCCCAAAAGCAATTTTAAACTCGCCCAAGCATGCGTGTTTGGAACGGTCATTGCTCTTATTGTTATTGCGATAAGCGCATATTGGATCTGGAATACATACGGGATCAATCCTGCTGATAGTGGAAGTGATGGTTCAAACGATACTTCAGAGGAAAGCAACCAAATACCCCCAACGGAGCCTGATCCGACACCTGAAACTGATGCAACGACAACTTTTACTGGTACTGCAATAACCGCACAACTTCCCGAAGGGTGGAGCATTGTAGAAACATTCGACGGAGAGGGATCAAATACTCTGGTGGAACAAACGGTATACGATGGACTTACCTCTCTAGAAGTCTTCACACCAATTAGCACACTAGCTTTTTCACTTGAAGCAATATATGGGATTGGCTTTTCTTCCTATTGTGAAGATTATTTCCAATTTCCAGATAACGATACTCAATATCAGCAAGGGATTATTGATACTAACCAGGAAATTGGAGAAGCCGTTCCCAATATTATTAGTATTTCATCTGATTCCTTCACATCCTTCAGTTTGCTAGGAACAGACGTTCGAAGGGTTAATAATCAGCTCTACTGGGACACCGAAAGTGGAGATAGCTATTTCCAAGCTGCGTGTGGTGGAAGTGCGAGACTATTTACCTTAGCTGATATTTGGTTTGTTTCAGATCCCGGAACGGTTAATACCATGGAGAATCATTCCTATCAATGGTACCTTTCGGACATGTTGACCGATGAGCAGTATGAAACGCTCGATGGGATATTGGAGAGTATGGAGGTGATATAGGGAAACGGATCAATTTTTATACTAGATCATTCACGGGATTTGTTATTGGTGTGTCACCTACTTTTCCATAGATCATGACTTCCTCCTTTACACCCCAATCAAGCCGATATACAATTCCTCTTCGCTCCCCGGATTAAACATATTCACTCTTTACACATGACTTTTGCGACCTTTTTCACGTCACTAATCCCTGCGGTACCTTCTGAAAAAAGAAGGCATTTCTGGGTAGTTATTGCACTTTACGTTCTTGGACTACTAACAGTAATTTGGACAAAACCATCCTACCTACTGAATATCATCATTGTATATATTCCAGGCTTTGTTTATTGTTTGATCCTTTGCAAACATACTGCTCATAAAATACTTCTGTTTGGACTGCTTTCATTGGTCTTTATTATTCCTGTCGAAATACTCGCCCGTGCAAGCAACAGCTGGGATGTGCTCTCACAATTTCCAAGAATTGCCGATCTCGCACCCATTGAAAACGTTGTCTATGCATTAGTGAATTTTATGTATCCAATCGCCTTTTATGATTATTTTATTGAGCAAAATCCGTCCAAGAAAATATCTCATCGCTGGAAATATCTGTTTCTTATCTATGGATTGGTGGGAATCATTACCGGAATTTGGTTTCACTATTTCAGTAAGGCCATGGTATTTGATTATTGGCAGATCGGATTAATCATTATGGTTCCGATAGTAATACTCGTTGCATTATTAAAACGGGAAATCATGGTCAAATTGTTCTTTCCTGCCGTGTTATTCGGCACCTTCTACCTCATTCACGAAATAGTATCAATGCAACTTGGACATTGGTGGTGGCCGGGAAACTATCTTGCAACGATAACCATAATGGAACATGTGTATCCTCTTGATGACTTCGTCATATGGATACTACTCTCGAATGGAAGTGCAATTGGTGGATATAAGGCGTTGTGGGATTGAAACTAAAAAAAGCACGAATTCCCTTTTTATATCTCCACGTTCTCAATAAGCCCCTCATCGTTTTCAGAGGAATTTCCTACACGTTTTGACACAGGAAAAGTTTCTAAACTATGATCATTTTCATTTCGTAAAATTTCCTCAAGCATTTCGGGATCATTGTTTTCATAGTCAACCCAAGCCTTTTCTCCATTAGGAGTAAGAATAACCGGCATCCGATCATGAATTGGTTTTACCGTTGCATCAGCTTGCGTAGTTATGATCGTGTAGGCCGGTATCGGATCTCCCCGATCATTTTTCCAGATATTGTACAGCGCAGCAAACGAAGCAATCTCTCTATTTTGAGGTTTTATGGCAAATGGCTGCTTAGTATTTCCATCCTGCCTCCATTCAAAATATCCGCTGGTAGGAATGAGCGCACGCTGAGATATCAATGGTTTTCGAAAGGTTGGCTTTTCTCTGAGGGTTTCCATCCGAGCATTAATCATTCGATAGCCGATTCTTGGATCTTTTGCCCAGAAGGGAATAAGACCCCAGCGGGCAATTTCAAGATGCATCCCGTCAGAATCCTGAAAAACAAAAGGTGTATTCTGCCCAGGGGAAACATTGTAATTTGCATGTATTTCTTCGCGCTCACCTTTAGGAATTGAATAGTAATCGAATATACCTTCAGGACTCGCGATAAAAAAGCGTCCGCACATAGTAAAAGTATACACCAGATACAGCACTATCAACAGTCCAAAATGTAACTCTATCGTAATACATTCATATTCATTGAGCCTTTGGCAAGAGAAAGCTAATCTGCACCCTCAGCAACGAAGTTCGAACTTATCTGAAAACGGGAGGAAATATTGTGATACCAGCTTTTCACTGAGTTCTAACGTACCTCTACCCCTAAAACAACAATCAGAAGAAACCCTAGAGATACAGTGGGAAAAAATTAACCAGAAAGACGACATCTGTATCCAAGTAGTAACCATTCATATCAAATTCTCTTCTTCTCCACGAGACAATTCTTTCAAGATTGTTGGAGACTACCATTAAAATAATTGTCGACATGTAACCATCTACATCCAGTACCTAATATCTTCGAATAATATAAAAGAAAGATAGCACAGAAAAACAGAAATTAGGCTTAAAAAGGTTAAACTACCCTTATCATACTTTACAAGAACAACAACTAGTTCACAGTGAAGATTGTATCTCTAGCCGAGCGATAGCATGTATTATATGTAGAGTAAGGGCAGTTAACATTTAAATTTTATTCGTACAATTTCCTCTAGATTTCACCAGGCATCATCCCAGCAAGGATAGATGTCGCTAATCTACGATGACCAGCACTAGATGAATATGCGCTAGCATTCAAACCTTTCTTCTTCGCAGTCCTACTACTATCCGACCTCCAAAAGTCGTTGTCAAAACCGTCTTTTACGGACTCAAGCTTCTCTTCGGCAATATTAATGGCTTCCGTTAAATCTTCTTCCTTTGATACATTATCAGTGATTATCATTCCGACAAGCATATGCAAAGAGAAAGTTCCCACAGTTTTCATCAGCGAATACTGTCTGGGATTAGCAACAATGTCAGGATATAGTTTTGCTACCATAATCCAAAACTTCGTAAGGAAGTTTGCAACCTCTTCTTGTACTTCCGAATGATTCCTTTCCTGTATCCGATCCGCTCCCCAAAAAGCCTTTGGTCCAACGAAGAATGGTGACAGTGACGAGACAAACGAGTCCTGCGTTATTACCTTTGTTTTAGCAACATCTCTACTAGTATTAGGAAGTTCAATCAGATCATACCAGATCCCATCTTTTATTTCCTTATTAAGTCTATCAACAATTTTGACAGCATCTTTCTGCCATTTTTTTGATTCGGGGATTAACCCCTCACTATATCTACCCTTACCAAGCTCAATATAAATTCTTTGAGCTAGATTTGTTTTTACACGTCGCTGTCGGGAATTTATAACGAAAAACTGTTCAACTTCCTTAGGATAGTCAAATCCACTAAGAACAACAATCGGTAGTTCATAATCTTCAAACTTAGCTCGAATTTCCGGTTCCTCCATCATGCTAATTATTGCAGATATCCGGTGTTGTCCATCTATTATATAAAGGCTCTGGTTGATATACAGTTCTCCAAAGCCCAAACTAGTTTCCCTGAAGTCGAGGGGAACACGACTATTCACAAGTACAGCAGTGGGGAGAAGTGGAGACTTCACTTCCTCAAGAAGAAAATCCTTCACACTTTGAATTGCCATGCTATTGGGTATTCTTTGATATCCTTGTTTTTCCTTTGGTTCACTACTCCACTCATGAATTACAAACCTCTCCCGATTCCTTTCTCTTAGATCGGAAGCCCTAATTTTCCCAACGTAAATAGCTTCATCACCCTCTTCCCTTTGATGCACTCTCATCGCAGGAATTTTAAATGAAAGTTGTTCCTTACTCATATTGATAACCATAAAGTTAATCGGATAAATGAACGAACCAATATGCATTAAATTTAAATCATATGAGCAAGTATATTACCAATCTCAGATCTACGTCAAGGATCCTTCGTCCACATCCTTCCGTTTTGTTTTGCGTTGCATACATACTAAACGTCAAACTTCTAAATAAATTCAAGGATCAATGTAACTAAGCAATCTGGAACTAGAAGCGTTATTGTACTATTATTTGAGAGTGGGATTACTCAATACACTTTTCGGTAAAACTCAGCCTACCCAACCTCTCGAACAGAAATTCACTGCTGATCTGGTTTCTACTCCTCTACAAGACAAGATCTGTCCATCGTGTCAAAGCCCACTACCGAGAGAAGTCAAGGCAAAATCCACATGCCCGAATTGCAAGAAGTTAGTATTTAAGAGAACAGTTCCGGAATCCCTACAAGAAGTGAATGTTGATGAGGAGAACGCCGAAAAAGTGGATCTTGAATGGGCAAGAATAAATGGCAGGTTAGATATTGTGCTTGAGGAGAAGAGTCGCTATGAAGAAATGAGCAAGAAACTTGAAGCAAAATTTGGAAAGAAACCGGATAAAAATGATATTTTGTGGGGAATCAGTAACGAAAATATCCAACAGGCATTGAAAGTGGGATCTTATGATGACCTAGCTGGTGCATATCTTAACCTAGGTGTAATATGCGAAAAAGAAAAGCGCTGGATCGAATGCATAGTTAACTACGCATTATGCGGATACTTCAGTACAAAAGAGTATATAAATGAATCCATAGAGACGCACATACCTTACGCGAAAGAAGAATTAAAAGTCTATCACTTCATGGACACATCCCCTGTCCGCCGCTCACTTCAAAAATTAGGGAAGACAGATATGCTTGAAAAACTAATCCATCTAATCCAGGATCCTGCAAGCACCCCCTCGTCCTTAGTCTCTGAGGTACGAAAGCTTCTTGAATAGTAAGTTTTCAATCAAACACCCTTCATTGAAATCAAGTGAACGGGCAGCCGATGTTTGAACTTGGCATAATACAAGTGGCAATCTTGTACTACCAGCATTTCCCAGAGTTACAACGTCCCACTGCAATAACTACTTTCTTTTCTCCCCTCGTATCGTTTAGTCGCAATACTTTATATCGACAACCTCAAGTCCCGTAGCAAGGAGTGCTGTCTTAAGCGCTTCGCGTTCTTCATCATAATTAGCGCTGATGTACCATGTCTCGCCGTCCGATATGAGGACATAATTTGCGTTTACATACCCATCATCACAAGCTTGTTGTCGCAAGCTAACCTCGTTTATCCAATCCGTTGGGATGTTCACGCTGTACTCCACGCCGTTATAGGTACATTTGGTTATCAAATCGTCACAGGTCGCTCCAATTTCGTTTAGCGCCTTTGAAATTGTCATTTCCTCTGGTACGGCTTCGGTCACTTCTGTTTGCTCTTCCTCCTGAGTATCTACATAAACCGTCTCGTCTGCTACTTCGTTGCGCTCCTCGTTATTTTCGTAAACTTTCCCTGTAAGAAGTAGGGTAGCGCCAACACCTGCAAGGATAAGCGCCGAAATAACAACAACGATAAGGACGGTCTTGTTCATACTGTATAACTTTAAAATTAATTAACCCGTGATTACTTGTTTCGGGTTAGCCATTCACTATAGTATTCCTTGGAAAACTCCATTACGCCGAAAGTCCATAGCTTAACATTCCCATCCTCGTTTCTTTCAATTGTGAACACATCAACCAATTTACCTTTTGTTAAGTCTAGTTCACCTGCTTCACCATTTGACACACCGTCAAGTCTTTTGTTAACTCTTTCAGCAAATAAGTCGGGGTAGGAATTGAATAAACCAGAATATTCGTGAAGGAAAACAACCCGCCGTACAACATTGTTATCATGCGGTGTCATTTTCAACTGAATAAAAACTTAAATAAACATACTTCCTGTGTATATTAATTATCATTTTTGTAATGTTTCACCTGTTCTGACGGGCGTTTAATTTGCATTTATGTTCGATGCCAGTCACCTATACCTGCTCACGCATAATTCTTTCTCTGCCAAGTACTCATCGTTATACTTGTCTCGTCTTTCGGATGGCATAGAAGAACAGTACTCGCCGTTTCTGTTTATAAAACCGCCATACATATCTCCTAGATACTGCCTTCCTATTTCTGACTTACTCCATTCATATACCTCATCGGTTAATTCCCCTTTTTCTAGTGTAAGAATAGGAATGTTATTTCCTCTACAGTACTTCACCGTTTCTTCGGATATTCGCTTCCAAGAATCAACAATGCACTCATCTATTAATCCCTGAACATCCTGACTACCTGTCTCAACGTCCGTGTTCCTTTCCTCGCTCGCATTGTCGTCGGTCTCTTGACTGTCCTCCAATCTTTCCTCAACACCGTCCTTTTCTGTGTTTTTTGTAAGTAATGCGCCAATTCCTATCCCAACAGCTAAAAAAATAAGCACAATAAGAATAGTCGAAGCGCTTACCCTAATTGGTGTACTCATTTCTCACCTCAATTGTTAATTTAATATCTTACTTCCTGTAATTAGACTTAGCGGTAGTAGGGGGTGCTTCCACCTCACCCAATACTATGCAGTCACCCTCTATTTGCACCCCTCAATATAGTGGGTGCATTTCCCGTACTTATCCATTTCATCGCAACACTCCCAGTAATATCTCCACTCTTGGTATTGCTTATCTGTCAATGTTGCTTCTTCCCAGCGACCCGTAGCGTCATTTAGATAATAACCAACATATTCACCGTCTCTTGCCTCAACCCCTGTAAAATCTGTACCGTGTATTCCTTCGGTGTCGCTTGTTTCCTGTTCTTCCTCCTCTTGCTTCTGTTCGTTTTCGTACTTCTGCCTCTCAAAGTCTAACTCCTCTTGCTTCTGTTTCGGTAGTAGGTAAAGGATGTAAACACCAACAACAAAAAGTAATCCAACTAACACAACCGTTCCCGCAAGGGGGAGTATGTTTTTCTGTGACTGTTCCACCATTACTTACGGTTAAATTATGCAAACTTTACACCTCTAAACGCTTGATAAAAGCAAGTGTTATTACGAGGTAATAGTTTTGTTCCCTTCTCTTTACCAAAACCCCCTATCATGGCATGACTGTAACATTGCATTATACTGCTCCATTGAAGGACAAAATACAATTAATGCCAGATCTAAGTTAAATGGTGCATCTCCTTTACACTCTTTCAATTTTGCGTATACACAACTATTTAGCTCACCATCACACTCAAGACCGAACCTTGTCATATGACAATTCAACTCATCTTGACATACTTCAGAGAACTGACCGCTTAATGCATCACATGCGCTGATTTGATTTTGGTATTCATCAACTAAATCGCAGTATCCTTTATTCAATTCATAGACAGAAATATAATAACTAATTTTCTCGGGTGTACAATCTGGGTCAACCGGTAAAGGTTCTGATGGAGGTGGAGGAGTGGCAGGAGGAGGAGAAGCGGGAGGAGGAGTGGCGGGAGGAGAAATAATTGAACCTGTATCAGAATTAGATTGGACAGGAAATGTTTCCTCCACAACAGGTTCTTCAGTTGGAATAATTTCATCTGGCTGCTGTTCTTCCTCACCTTCAAAATTTTCACCTGTTTCCGATTCCATTTCCTTTGATTCGGTGTAGATTCCAGCAACCGTTTCTTCCGTCAAGGTCTCTCGTTTTTCTTTTACTCTATTTGCTTGCCATGCTTTATTTCCAGCGTAAATTGCACAAGGAACAGCAAGAACACAAAACAGGAGAATAATACTTGTATTACGTTTGCGAATTTTCGACTCTTCGAGAAGAATAACATCAGACAGTCTTAATCGACTGTCACCACCAGTCACGGTAGTTTGACTCAGCATACATTTATTATAGTACTTAGCAGTATTTAGCTCAATCGACAAAATGATATTTCCACAAGAGACTCAAACCCTTCCGCTTTTTTTTACTAAATTTTACGTATGTGAGGGTATCCTTTTTTTCACATCTCAAATGTTGTTTTTAACACCCCCTACCCTGTGCAAACACACCTGAACACACCATCCCCCTCACATGAAAAAACACGCTCTCGTTCGTTATGAGATCTTCTCGCCCTCAATAGTCTTTGCGACTTCAGACTCACACTCAGATAAAATTCTAAGCGTAACGTTATATATATCTTCACAATCAGGTAGAGACTTAAAACCCCTTGTGAAATACTCCAAATCCTTTGTTCTATAAACAAAATCTAACTTATGTATTGCAGCAACTTCCTGCCGTGAGAGTCCAATTTTATATGTGTCACAAACTTCAGAAAGCAACTTTGCCAACGAATGTTTATATTTGAACTTCAGTTTGTTAGCAGTTACACCGGCAATAAGAAGTAATGACTTCATTGATAATTCCAGCGCGTGCCCTAAGAGATAGTAGTTAACAGGATAGACTTCTTCATCGATGCACTTACGATTAATCATTATGTCCCGATATGTACGCATGAAAACCATCGCATATCGAAACATGCCAACAGGTGCAACGCGAGTATTATTTTGTAGCTTTGTAGCGAGGATACTTTTCGAGTCATTGCGTTCTTTCAAGGATTCATCTGACCCGTAATGTAGCACTCTATGACAGGTCGGACACACACAAATCATCTCATGTGGGCTATCAAGGCGCGCAACCGAAAGTTCATTGAGGTGATGAGCTTCGGCATAAGGAAGCCCACTTTTCTGTATGAACGGTTTAGCCTGACATACTTCACATATATACGCAGCCTTCTCTTTTACCAGTCTTGAGAAACGAGGGTTCTGGGATAATGACTTCGCAATCCGAACTCTTTCTTTTACCTCATACTTCTCCGTTTCCTTTGAGAGCGCTTTTATCTGTTCCTCCGCTTCTTGGGGAGTTCTTAGCCTATAGGCTCGTTCATTAACTATCCTCTCGCTTCTATCCGAGGGCTCAATTACTTCTGGGTCCAGAAGACCACCTCCATCCCTCTCAATGTAATTTAGCATCGCTGTGGCTTTTTCTCCAGAAGGAAGTGTAGCACCCCGAAGGATATAATTCTGTTTATAGCCAATGACCGATGGTTCAAAGGCGAGGTCAAGCAGTTTACCCTCGTCAATAAAATAAATGTACTCCCAAGTACGACCGGTATCATCTTTTCCCCAAAGAGCATCCGCCAGAACCGGGCTATGCAGCTTCCCTGAAACCCGTGCTAAAAATCGAAATTTCCCGCCGAAGTAGAATAGGGTGAAGTCTCCATTTTGAAGCCGATTCCACTCACTTCTAGACCTGCCATCAATTGTCGGGACGATGCCCCATACTTTTTGCCGATGGAGAAGATTCGGTACAACAGAACTCTTATCAAGGTTGTTCAGAATAATTGAACTGGATACCCCCTCATTTACAGTATCAGCAAAATGTTTTACCGCCTCCCTTCCAGAGGCTGGTTGCAATAATACATTCATTTATAATGGGTATACTTTTTAGCACTTCCTCGAGCTTTTTGAGCCGGATATTTGCGATCATTCTCATTAATCTTGTCGATTACCAGTGAAGAAACATCCAAATCGAGTGCGTTTGCAAGATTCAAGGAGAAGATAAAAACATCAGCAAGCTCGGACTGAACACTCTTTTGAAAATCATCATCAGTGGTCCACTCCTTCGATACTGCATTTGTATCTTTCCAAAGGAAATGCTCAAGAAGTTCCCCCGATTCAATACTGATTGCCTCTGCGAGATTCTTTGCATCATGAAATTGCTTCCAATCCCGATTGTCCCGAAACTCAAGAAGTCTTTTCTTAAGAATAGCTAAAGGGGTATCCGAATCATTAATGCCCATCAAGAATACCAAGTAAACTTATGTGAGGTGACATTTCCTCGCATGGATTGTCTTCACCTGAATCCTCAGTTACTGAATTATAGTATTTTCATAAGTGAAGGAAAAGTTCGCTCGTATTTTCTTTGCGGTCCATAGTTTTTTTCGATATTTTGGGCGTGTGAACATATCTATTCTCATCTTCACCTCGACGTTTTATTTGGCCCCCACCTCCTCCAGACACACCTCTACACACCTCCTACTCGCCCAGTTTGATGTCTCCCCAGTTTACTACGACTTGAGTCACTTTATTGTCGTCGGGTTTATCCTCTCCAAGAATGCGTAGACCCATATGAATAGCTCGATTCTTGTTCGTCTTGTCCTCATCTTGTAGAATGAGTTTTGCAAGTTCGGAATAGAGTGTCATTCTATCAATTCCAAGGTATCGAGCAACAATGTCGCGGGTTGCCTCGGCGCTTCCAAGAATCTCGGATGCATTTCGAGCCTTACTTTCGGAGTATCCTGCGTTTAGTGCACATTCTTTATAGTTTATCTTTTTTCCACGGTCGGCTTGGTCACGAATGTTCCGTAGAAAACGCCTCTGATTTATTGTCAAATCCCTGCGGGATATGTCGGCGGACTTACCGCCAGAAGTCAGTACCCTCATGTCCAAATTTTACTCTCTTCAATGGTATAATCCAATCAATAAAGTCAACGACGGAGAATCCCCACGCTTTAACCGTCGTTGAGCGTGGGGATATTTATACATTGCCACTAAGAGACTTCCAAGAAGAGGCCATACAGATAGCAAGTTCAATTTGGAATCGATCAAGGTATGACAAGCCTCATTACCTATGTTACACCTCAGGCAAAAGTGTAGTACTGGAACACCCGGCGATAATCGAAGCAAGCAACTGGTTTTCGGCAGATTCATCCTATCCCTTTTTCTATTACAAAGATGAGCGCTCAATAGAACTGCTCGTCAGCCTCGGAGTCATCGAAATCTCAGAAAGCTACCCTTCTTCCTCCAGACAAATTGGTCCACTGATAGGTCATAGGTTCACACCCGACAAAGAGCTCCTCGACAGGGTAAGGGGTCAGATCAACGACCTTGTAGTTGCAGATGACGCGTCTATTCGGCCTGAAGCCACTATGTTACTCGAATGTGGACAATTCTCTCTCGACGTGAACGGAGTGGGAAAAATCAAAATTGGGAGACAATGGAAGGTTTTTTGCGATCTACAATTTGACACAAATTATATCGGCGATCACAACATTCCATCATCGAATACTGGTCGTCTTCTCTATGGAATAATCACCAAACTTTGTCAGGCTCCCAATTCACACACAATTCCAATTGATGACTTTCTCGATGAGCCCTACAATCTCGGTGAACATTCGATCAGAAGCGCCGTTGCAACATTGAACCGGCACATCAGCAACAGAAGCCTAGCCCAACAGATCAAGATATCCTTCCGGGGAAGTCATCGAATAATAATAGAATTCGAAGAATAAGCTGCATATTTCCAACGTTTCAGACAGAACAAATCCCTTTAAAAGGAGATTTTTTGTATATTTTTCAGCTGCCAGCTGAAAAGTGACCCTTGCCCGATGTGACCCTATGATCGGGATATGTTCTACAACCCGCAATCACCGACAGACGTGGCGCAACTACTCGAGCGCCTTCTTCGAACCAACCCCCATCGCTCGGTCTCAGGAATTTTCAAAGCACTTAGGAAGGACCAACGCGTCTCCGCGATAGGTGATTATCCTCTCCTCGCCTTCATCCTCCGTTACGGTCATTCCAGAATCCCCAAGTACCACTGGGCTAGGCGACAAGTGTTGCGTGCTATCAGGATTTCGGGTTTCTACCTCGACATACCCCGCAAACACGCATACATCCCCCGCGAGTGGGAGCAATACCTGAAAGGAGAGAACGGCCAATGAAACAGCAGAGCAAGCTCACACAGCCATTCGAGAACCTGGACTTCGAAGCCCAGCAATCGATGAGAGCATTTTGCGACATCCTTGTAGCACAGTTCAAACGGCGCTACGGACTAAATTACATAGATCGAAAGGAGGAAAAATGTGAGAAGAAAAGAAAAAGGCGGAACGCCGTACTTGCGAGCGCGGGCACCGCCTCTCCTCACCTAGTTAAGAGGGGAATCCACCCAACTAAGTTTTGATATTGTACCACAATGGACAACGATACTCTCAATCTTGAACACCTCAAAGTCTCAATCATCCCTAAAAAGACAGGAAAGATACTTGCGCTTGCCACCCTGACCTATGGCGAGATGGAATTGAGAGGCTTCAAAGTAACCGAGTCTCAGTATGACCCGGACGGAATCCTCATACAGCCACCATCGTTACAGACGGGAAGTGGTAAATGGCTGCGTATTGTTTGGTTCACTAACCCTGAACGATGGGAAGAGATACGAGGAAAGATACGACATGAATACCTAAAACCCGTACCAAAACGATCAGAGCAAGATGAGGAAACGGAAGACTCAGCCGAAAAGGCGGTAGAGAACTACTTCAAGGACATAGCACAGTAACATAATGTCATATATAGATAACATAGGTTGCTATAAAGGGTTGCTATGAAATATGTATGTTCCTATAATGAAGATGGAGTGCCAGTAACAATAGACGTACCCATTAAAGGCGTCCTCGCTGCGGGTACGTACCGTGGCACTCCAGGGGACGCCTTTTAGTTTAGCTGTCTTACCGAATGCGCTACTTTGTTTATTGTAGAAAATCAAGCGAAGGCGACGAAAAGCAAGCCTTATCCCTTCCAGCACAGGTTCGGGAGCTCAACGAACTTGCACTGAAGGAGGGCCTTACCATTGTCGACACCTTCCAGGAGGCAAAATCCGGCCGTGTTCCAGGAAAGAGGCCACTCTTCAGCGAGATGCTGCAACGTATACGGAAGAAAGAGGCAACGGGAATCGTCTGCTGGCACCTCAACCGACTTGCAAGAAACTGGCAGGAGGGCGGTGAAATACTTCAGATGCTCACCGACAGTACCATCGAGGAGATCATCACGTCGGAAAAGAGAATCACGAGCCAGAACACGAACGATATCGTCCTCGGCGTCGAGTTCGGTGCTTCATCACAATTCTCAAAGGAACTCAGTTGCAACGTCCAACGGGGCATCCGCGAGAAGATCGCCCGTGGACAGTACCCAGGTGCAGCTCCACAGTTCTACAAAAACATCGGCTATAGCCGTTTTGAGAGGAACATCGCACCAGATGAGATTAACTCACCCTACTTTGAGGAATGGGTCGACAACGTCATCCTGAACAACGCTACTCTTCGGCAGGCAGCAAAGTGGCTCAACGACAAGGGTCTTATCACAGCCGAAGGTGGTCGTTTTGAAGCAACTACAGTCCACAGAATTTTTCAAAACCCCGTCTACTGCGGCATCATCAAGTATGGCCGCTATCCAGAGAAACAGGGCACCTGGCAGCCATTGATAAGTCTGGAAAAATTCAGACGACTTCAGGAAGTCCTCGGCGTCAGGAGGAAGCCACGGTTCTATTCTCACGCAAAAGGGTATCGCGGACTTCTCACCTGTGGCGAATGCGGTTGCGCTATCACCTGCACCCACAAGATAAAAAACGGAAAAAGCTATATCTACTACCACTGCACCAAACGGCGCGGAAATTGCCACCAGCACTCTATCACCGAAGACACTCTTGAAGACCAAATATTCGAGTACGTGAGTCAATTACAGCTCAACAAGAGCTACCATGACGATTGCATTCAATACATTCGTGAAAGTCAACGGGAAGAGTCAGAGATGCTTAAAACAAGTCATGTCGAAACCTCGAAAAAAATTGAGGAGATTGACACAATGATTAACGAGCTGATGGACATGCGCTTGAAAAAGCAGCTAGATCAGGCGCAGTTCGACACTAAAAAACAGGAACTGCTAGACCGCAAACGTGAGATACGAGAAAAAGAGCTTGATTCCGACTTCAACCAGGAACATTGGCTTGAACAGCTCGAGAAGTTCTTCGAAACCTGTTTCAACATCGAAGAAATCTTTCAACAAGGGACAATAGACGAACGCTCACAGCTCGTTGGAGTCCTCGGTAAGAACCTCACGCTCACAGACGGACGCCTCGGTTGGAACTTCAAAAAGCCCTGGGATAAAATGATAGTTGCAGAAAACCGCAATTCTCGTTCCACTATTTGCCGCTACCGGGAATCGAACCCGGGTTACAAGGTTGAGAACCTTATGTCCTAACCACTAGACGATAGCGGCTCGTATGCCTCTGTAATGGTACGCTTCAGTTTCAAACAATCCATACCGTCCAACAGCCTATCAGCAAGAATCCATAGATCACATACCTACTTTATCGACACAACCAACGTTCCTACAGCAAGCATATCATAGAGGGGAATTATATCAGCGTTGTCATGGTACACACAACCAAGACTTTGAGGAGTTCCGAGGATTTCCGGTTCATTGGTTCCATGAAGTGCCACATCTGTTTGGATCCATCCGCTTCTGGTAAGTCGGTCAAGCATCATAAGGCGCGGGCCATAAATCGGGCTGAGATTTCCTTCCAGTTTTTCACTGATTCTCCATACACTCTCACCCATTGCACGGTTTGCGTAGACCGGTACCGTTACTCCCTGATCATTTACTTCAGTACCTACTTTGACTCGGGTACCACCGGTAGACACGGTATACATTTGTATAAAAGATCCACCTTTTTCAAAAAGATATTCACGTTGTTCGGAAATATCGACCACAACGAGGTACTCTGTTAGTGGAAGCGTTCCAATGAGTCGAAGTGCTTCATGATATTTCTCCTGATACATACCTTCATCTCCCAACTCAACGCTTTCTTCACCACTTTCCAGGGTTTGGCTCAATACTACTTCCTCACTCGCTTCTGGTACAGGAGGCACTACTGTTTTCTGCTCCATCCATGCAACTCTGAAAAAGACAGCATACACAATCCATAGCCCCACTCCAAGCATAAGTGTCACCAATCCACTTAAAAGGAGTAGTGAACCTTTTGACATACCATTCGTTGTTTCAGCTTTTAGTTCCATCTCCTTCATAAAAGGGATACTACCACAGTCGTAGGTATAGGTGAAATGAGAATGAAAAGAAATTGACAAAAGTTG